>WJOT01000044.1 GCA_009619095.1 Clostridia bacterium | reverse complement strand
GAGACGGGAAAACAGGTGGTATATTCCTGGCCAAATATTTTTATACTTGACAAAGAAAATAAATTTTAGTAAAATTTTTAAAGATTATTTTCTACTTAATAATAAACAATTCCTAATTCATCTCACAACTCTTGGAATAAATTTACCACTCTTAGGTTTACCATCCTTAAGCCAGTAATTGACTTCTTTAATAGGGGTTTTACTGTGCAATCTAATCAACAACTTACCTTTATGCATCTTGGCAGAAATTCAAAAATATCCCGAAGTAAATTCTGCAATTTTAAATTTTTTATAGGATTTTGGAGGTGATGCCTATAGCAGTGATGAGGTAAAAATGGGAAAAGTTTCTGTCATTGCGAACGGAGTGAAGCCCCGATTCATCGGGACCACGCCCTTCGGGCTCGTCCCGATTTTCAATCGGGAACATTTGCAATCACGGTTTTAATCGTGCAAAAAAAGGAGGGGAAAATAATGAAAATAGTCGATATTCATTTGCATTTGGGACATTGCAATGTCTTTGATTTAGACACTCCTGAAGAAGCGCTGATGGGCACCATAGAAAAGAACAAAATTGATGCTGGATTTGTGCAACCTTATCCAGGCTGCCCTGATGTTAAGAAAACACATAACGATATAGCCAAACTTATGAAGAAGTATCCCAAGAAGATTTTTGGAGTTGTAAGTCTCAATCCCCATCAGGACGAAAAAGAATATAATGCGGAAGTTGATAGACTTATAAAAGATGAAGGTTTCGTGGGGATAAAATTACATACTATTGGTCATGCGATAAATCCTCTGGCTGCCGATGCAAAGAAGGTCTTTGAAGCAGCAAAAAGGCATAAGGTTCCGGTATTGATTCATACAGGAGCGGGAATTCCATTTGCTCTGCCATCGCATGTCATACCCATGGCACAGGCATATTCGGATTTGCCGATAGTGATTTACCATTGTGGTATGGGACATGTTTATTCAACAGAGGCTTACATTGCAGCAAAACTTTGCAAGAATGTTTATTTAGAGGGTTCCTGGATTTCTATCAATGAAAAAATCTGGTTGGTAGGCGACCTTGGCTCCGAGAGAATGCTTTTAGGAACTGATCTCCCGGAAAATACAGGAGTGGAAATCTTCCAGTATAAATCTATGAACCTTAGTGATAAGGACCTGGCAAATGTTCTGGGCGAGAATGCTATAAAACTTTTCAAACTTAAGATTTAACGAAACTCTGCTTTGAAGTAATTAAATGTAGGGGTCGGATTTATCCGACCCTGAGATGGGAAGGTGAATTTCCGTCGACGAGCTTGATGAATCAAACCCCTGCAATTTTATGAAATCGAGGATTGCAAGATGACCTGAGTGATGCAGAAGAAAATTTTTTAATTTTTTACTTGACAAAATAAAAACTACTTTGTAAAATCAATAAAACTTAATGTTTTCATAGCTTTGGAAAGGGGACCCAAGCAGGAAAAAGTGTGGAGTCCCCGATTTCATCGGGGGAAAAATTTTACCCCCGACGAGAAAAAAGCGAAAAAAGCTGGTTATATTTAGTTAGAAAATAATCGAAAGGAGGTGAAGTGGAAAGTTTTATCTGTGGAAATAATTTAGGCCCGAAAAATTTGGCCATGAAACAAAAATTTTAATGAAAGGGGGGAAATGAATGAAAAAGAGGTTACTAATTTTAGGCGTGGCTGGTCTGGCCGTGCTACTTGTGGCGAGCGTATGTCTTGCCGAGGTCGAATTTTCCGTCGGTGGCCACTTCCGTGCACTCAGTTACTGGATAACCCAACCCGACCTCGTAAAAGGCGGCCCGGAAAGGTCCTACACCGAACAGAGATTGATTCTCAATCCTGTATTGAAGCTCAGCGATGCTATCCAGGTTAAAATGCGCCTTAGAGCTCTGGACTACATCTGGGGTGACAACGGTGTGCCTGGTCTAACTTGGGGCCCGATGATTAGGACGGGTCAAGGAAGTGCTAACGACATGACCTTCCAGTGGGACCGAGCGTGGGTACATGTCTTCCTGGGTAAATATGGAAGCCTTCAGATTGGACGTCAGCAGACTGACCTGTTCCATAACTACTCCATTGCTGAAGACGACACCTATCCCAGGTACCATTACATCACACCTGTTTTTAACCCGGCACCTGACCAGAATTTAATGTTCGGCTTCCTGTACGACAAAAGAGCTGAGGGTGACATCAATGTTGCTGGAGACGACGGTTTTGCTTGGTCTCCCTGGGTCTTTTTCTGGAACCCGAACATCACGGTCGGCTATGGTGTCTTCGTCTGGGATGTGGCTAATGTAGGCCCTGCGGGTGAAGCCTCAAACTGGGTTCAGCACTATGTCATGATTAATACCAAACTTGGTCCGGTGGATATCAAGTCAGAGGCTGACATTTTCCATGGTAAGTGGATTGGTTCATGGCTCGATTACAAGCACAATTTACAGTTCTTTGTTGATGCGTCTGTTCCCGTAGAGGCTTCGCCATACATTGACAGGGCAGCTGTTGTGGTTGCTCTTTTCCAGGGGGCAAAAGAGCCTGTGGCGGGTGAATTTACTGGCTCACTGGGTTCGAATGAGGACTGGGTTGATGAGTGGAAGATTGACTTGATTCTCTGGGACCAGATATACAATACCATCCACAATGCTTTTATCATCCGGCCAAAGATAGACTTTGTGGTCCCCGATACCAAATGGGGTGGTTTTCTCTCAGCTTGTATGTCGTTTGCTGACCAGGAAGCTCAGTACAATCCAGGCCCATTGCCCCTTAATACTACTGGTGATGAAAAAGGCATAGGGACTGAAATTGACCTGGGAATCAATTACACCCTGGGACCGAGGCAAACCATCGAGTTAGTTGTGGGTATGTTTATGCCGGGTAAGTATTTCCATGAGGATAACCGGGATACTACTATGGGCATGGCTCTGAAGACTCACATCAGGTTCTAAGCAGCTAATGGAAAAACTCGCGAGTTTCTCTTCAAACGACTAGCTCTGCGAACGAGTAGCGAAGTTTTAATAGTAAAGGTAGGACGGCTAAAGTTGATTCTGTCAACTTATAAGCCGTCCTGCCTGCCTTTCATTTTAATCTCTGTCCCGATGAATCGGGACCTACAAATAAAGATGAATTTCTTTTTTGGCCTAATATAGACGAAGAAAGAAATTCATTTCTCTTAACAGCAATCCAGGAGGATTTTTAGTTTACTTTCCGATTTCCTCTCAGAATCAACCTCATAGTTTCTGAATGCCACTGAAATTTCTCGAGTTAGTTTTTTAACAGTAATTTTTTCTTCAAAAAAGTGTGAAGACCTTTTGTACTTGACAGGGAAAAGGGACTTTAGTAATATCAAATAATATGAACTAACGCAGGCTGAAGTCTGCTACTCCTTTTAAAAGATATTAGCGTATTAATGTATAGGCTTAAAGAAAATTAAATAGGAAAGGAGGTGAAAAAGAATGAAAAAAGCGTTGATTATTGCAGTGTTGCTTACTTTTGCCGTGGCTATGGTTGCTTTTGCAGCGTCAAAAGTGGCGATAGTTCAGGGGAACGAAAAGGTATTAAAGGATTCAACGATTCTTCACGATAGATTTTTGGGGTATGCCCCCAAGAGTCCTACCAAGGCGCGTGGGCCACATCAATGGACCCTGGAGTACACTCCGGCAAGCATCAAGGAAGTGGAGAAGATGGTGCGTAAGGCAGTGAAACTTGCTGGTGGATGGCCGGTGAAGAGGGGCGACACGGTATTTATCAAGTTTAATGCCAATAACGACCAATGGTATATGATATCTACTGGTCACGGGAATGCGCCTGATTTCACTTGCACGAACTCGGATGGCCGGGTAGTAAGAGCAGTTGCACTTTTGGCCAAGGAATCGGGAGCCAAGAAGATATATATTGGTGAGGCTCCGGGACTGGCAAATTCAATTCCGAACATGAGAGTGTGGGGAGCGTATCTGGCCGAGAAGGATGCTGGAGCTGAGCTGGTTGACCTTGACCGTGTGCCTTACAGATGGGTCAAAGCACCGCATGCCTTAGCAGCTAAGGAGTATGCCATACCTTCTGTGGTTTTAGATGCAGACGTAGTGATCAGTGTGCCACCTTTAAAGACGCACGGCTTTGCCGGTACTACTGCATCTATGAAAAACATTGGCATAGGTATTCCTCCCAACAAGGTTTATGGCGCTCCTAAAACAGGATTGCGTCACGACAAGCTTGCCAGGACCATTGCTGATGTCTGCGAGGTTGTAGACGTTGATTACGCGGTGATAGGTGCCATATACGGTGGTGAAGGAAACGGACCGACGATGTGCGATGGTATTTACCATGGCATAGTTATTGCTAGTCCAGATATAGTGGCTGCGGATTCAGTTGGCACTTCCACCATGGGTCGTGTTCCGGAACGGTATGGCTACCTGAGAGTTGGGCAGGAGATTGGTCTGGGCACATACAAAGACATCAAGGTAGTGGGCAACAGTATTGAGGAAGTTCTGAAGTTTTATAAGGAACTGCCAGGCCATGGACCCGCCGCTTGGGGAGAAGTTTGGGGCTGGTAAGTTACAGGAACGTTAGTAGTGTAGGGGTTTATCCCCGTAATGGTTTTGGTCGCGTAGGGGCGACCTTTATGGTCGCCCAAAGGTTTATCCCCGTCCCGATAAATCGGGACGCCCATAAAAGGCTACACTACGCATAAATTTTTATGTTGTCTGAAACTGATACAGAATAGAAAGGAGGTGAAAAAGAATGAGGAAAGTATTTATTTTGGCAGTAGTCTGTATCTTTGCAGTTAGCACGCTGGCTTTTGCAGCTGCAAAGACAAAAGTAGCCATAGTGAAGGGGACTCCCCATGACGTAATAGGTGAATCCTGGCATTTTAGCGTCCTCGATTTCAGCAAGATATGGGAGACGGAATGGACAGCAAAGGGCGAGAAAGCGATTGAAAAGATGGTGCGCAAGGCAATCAATCTCGCTGGTGGATTCCCAGTTAAAAGAGGCGACGAGGTGATGATTAAAGTCAATCTTGTCCAGGATATGTGGTTCGTATTTTCCTTAGAAAACCAGAGGGCAAGATGGACAAACACAGCGATGAGGGATGACAAGTGGTTTCAACAGCAGATTCAGTCCATACTCACTGATGGCAGAATAGCCAGGGCGGTTGCCCTTATTTGCAAAGAGAAGGGGGCAAAGAAGGTCACGATTGTGGCCGGTCCCAATGCTGGAAATGCTCATGCATACTTTCTTGTCTATGGCTATACAGATATGGCTAAGAAGCTAAACCCAGCGATGGATAAATGGACCCACAAAGGTGGTTGGCTTGAACTCTACGACGTAAGTGATGCCGTTCATGATGGAACATGGAAGTATTACAAGCCGAAACGTAAAGGTCTTCATGGGCTTAGCCAGTATCCTCTGCCCAATAACTGGGTCAATGCGGATGTCAGAATTTCCATTGGGAAAATGAAGACCCATGATAATGCTGGCGTTAGCTTGACTCTGAAGAACGTGGGGATAGGACTACCTCCCGTCCGGATAGTGGGAGCAATTAAGATGGGACTACCGCATAACAAGACGCAATGGAACGTTGCTGATGTTAACTCCATTGCCCCAATAGATTATGCTATTGTTGATGCTATCTGGGCAATAGAAGGATGGGGAGCCTTTTATGGCGAGCCAGTTTCCATGGATTTAGTTATTGCTGGCAAAGATGCTGTGGCTGTTGATGCTGTAGGGACCCGCGTTATGGGACTTGAGCCAAGGCATTACGGAGTCATAAGGGTGTGTGCAGACTCTGGACTGGGAACATGGAAGGCGGATGAGATTCAAGTAGTTGGCGATTCAATTGAAAGCGTCATGAGACAGTTCGACATTGGTTCTATTATAGGAGCTGGACTTTACCACAAAGGACCTAAAGCCTGGTAGGGTGTTCTGATTTGGAAGTAGTCCAGATAATTTGGATAGTCCAATGAGTTATCGGGGGACAAGATTTCTTCTTGTCCCCCGATTTTTTTATAGAAAATGGGGTCAGCTCTATTTTTGATTCATTAAAATAATAGAGTATGTGATAAGGCCAAAAATAGAACTGACCCCATTTTCAAAGTAAAAAAGCCCCCCCCCCAAAGTTCTTGACACTATCGAATTGTTGGAATTGGCTTGACTTTTTTTAATCAAGTTGATAAAATAAATTTTGGTGATTAATAATGGAAAGTCTACAAAATTTCTTCATATCCAGTGGGCTCTATAGTGTATGGTCGGTAGCGACCAATATGTTTTTCCGTCTTTGGTACTTTGTCGCCATAGGCATAATCATTGGTTCCTTAATTTCTGTTTTCGTTCCCACTCAGAAACTCTCGGAGGCTTGTAATAAAAGAAGAGGTTTAACTGCAATTGTTCTGGCCAGTCTTTTAGGCGTTATATCTCCCTTAGGTTCATATGCGGTTATTCCCATATTTGCTGTAATGCTTTCTACAGGAGTACCCATAGCTCCGGTAATGTCATTTCTTGTCGCCTCTCCTCTCATTAATCCTTTTATATTTATTACCACCTGGGGCGTTCTGGGTCCAGGCCTGGCTATAGCCAGGCTTTTGTCGGCGTTAGCATTAGGTATATTGTGCGGATTAATGTTTCACTATTTGAATAAGAAGAATTTCTTTACTGAACTTGTGAGGAGTAATCCGGGGAAATCGGATAATAATAGGAAAAAAGATTTTATTTCTAAGTTAACCCAGAAATCTTCGGGGAACAAGTGGCTTGACGCACTCAGGCTGATGTATAAAATGGCCAAATACCCGGGAAGATATTTTTTAATTTCTATTTTGATTGCCGCACTCGCTGACACTTATATTCCCGCATCGTTTGTAGTAATGACCTTAGGCGCTTCTCGCTTTTCGGTGTTGCTGGCAGCCGCAATGGGCATACCCTTCTATGTATGCGGCGGAGGAGCGATTCCCATCATCTATGGGCTGATGAATATGGGAATGAGTAGTGGAGCAGCATTGGCTTTCTTCGTTGTCGGTCCTGCCACTCGAATCTCACCTATGGTCACTGTAGCCTTTTTAGTAAAGAAAAAAGCCTTTCTTATCTATTTTCTGACTGTCGTAATTGGCGGAATTATTCTTGGTTATCTCTACGGATTGATATAATCTGAAAATAATCGGTAGCCGCTCCGATTCATCGGAGCGAAGATAAACGCAACCTAAAGGTTGCGACTACCACTTGACGAAATAACCGGTAACCGCAGCCTTCAAAGTGAGGTAAAAAAATGAAAAGGGTAATTTTTTTAAGTGCGATTTTAATTCTTGGTTTCTTATTAGTTACAGGTTGTCGGGGGACGCCTTCTACAGGGGGAAGAATTTTTGGCAAGGTAACTGAGCTGGGTAGTGGAAGGCCTATGGCAGGTGCCGAAATCACAGTTCGGTCGGCGGAGGGGCTAAGATTTACTGCTACCACTGATAGTTCAGGCAAATATTCTGTATCGAACATCCCTATTGGTTCCTACAAAGTCTCGGCGTTTCTCCAGGGTTTCTACCTTAACGAAATTGGTGAGGAAATCTACATAGAAAAGGGAAAAAAGAAGGTAGACTTTCGACTCGTAGTGGTGGGAGGAGGTACCTGAGAATAGGAAGTTTAAAAGGAGGAAGAGATGAGGAAGGTATTATTTCTTCTGATTTTGTTTATTTTCGTTTTAGCTTCGGTGGTTCAAGCTGGACCGACGGTGGCGATTGTTAAGTCGAATAACCATGAATTAGTGGGTAAATCCTGGCAGTTCAAAGACTGGCATATGCTTCCCCAGGGTCCTCGCTGGGCAAAAGGCAAGTACTGGTATCCCGTATGGTCAAGAAAGAGCGAACGGGAGATCGAAAAAATGGTTCGTAAAGCAGTCAAGCTCGCCGGCGGACTTCCTGTTGAAAAAGGGGATGTGGTGTGGATTAAGACGAATGTGGTGGCGAGTTTCAATCTAATTCTGGGGACGGGGAAAACCAAGAATGAAGAGATACAATGTTATAGCACAGACCCGAGGATAGTTAGAGCAATTGCACTTTTGGCTAAGAGAAGAGGGGCCAAGAAAATCTACATTGCTGCCGGTCCTCCCGATGCCGATGGAATTGCAAATATGAAGACATACGGTTATGAAGGACTTGCCAGGGAGACAGGAGCTGAACTTTATTGTATAAATTCTGCCCCCTATAAGTGGTATAAGCCCGAAAGACCTCTTGCTCTCAAAGAATATGCCTTGCCAGTAGTAATGGTTGAGGAGGCGGATAAAATTATTAGCATTTCACCAATGAAGACTCATTATCTCACAGGAATTACCGGGACCCTGAAAAACCAGGCGATTGGTTCTGCTCCCAATAGAGTTTACGGAATACCTAAAGTGGGATTGCCCCATAATCAGATTTCTGAAGTGATTTGTGACATTGTTTCTATAAAGAAGATAGACTTTGCAGTTATTAGTGCAATCTGGGGCAGTGAAGGACATGGACCTACAAAGGGCGACCCGGTATCGATGGATTTGGTCATTGTTGGCAGAGACCCTGTGGCAGTCGATGCGGTGGAAACTATGGTAATGGGTCTTAAGCCAGAAAATTATGGACACTTAACGTTGGCTGAACAGATGGGTCTGGGCACAATGAAAGATATCAATGTCGTCGGTGACCTGATTGAAAAAGTTATGAAAAAGTTCAAGCCGGTTCCTAAGGAACTTAGAGCGCCCAATGCCTGGGGTCGCATTTCTGGTTGGGATTAAAGACGTATTATAAGAGGATTTGTAGGCACGGTTTTAACCGTGCAGATGATTTGTAGAGGAAATTTGTAGGCACGGTTTTAACCGTGCAGAAGTAGCAGTTATGGAAAGAATTTTCAAGACCAGAAGAATAGAATTAAAACGATTCTATCTACCAAATCATCTTTATTTTGTTACTTCTGTGATAGAGAACAGAAGAAAAATTTTCACCAATAATGTAAATATCAATGTTCTTCTTGGCTCTTTCGACTATTATCGAAAAGAACAAGAATTTAAGATAGTTGCTTTTTGTATTTTACCCGACCATTTTCATTGGCTCATAATTCCTACAGAGAGGACAGATATTTCACAGATAATGAAGAGCATGCGGGGTTTTTCAGCCAGAAAGATCAACAAAGAAAACAACCAGTGTGGTAGATTGTGGCAACACCAGTTTCTTGACCATGTTATTTGGAAGGATGAAGATTATAAACAGCATATTCATTACATTCACAAAAATCCAGTGAAGCATGAGTTAGTGGAAGATCCTGAAGATTATCCTTGGTCAAGTTATCGTAATTACTATTTAGATGACGATTCTTTATTCAAGATTGATAAATTACCCTTATGAAAAGTTTGCACAGATTGAATCTGTGTCTACAATGGTTTTGCACAGATTGAATCTGTGCCTACAATGGTTTTGCACAGATTGAATCTGTGCCTACAATAGGAAGGAATTAACAAAAAAATTTGTAGGCACGGTTTTAACCGTGCAAATATATATAAGGAGGAAATATGAAGAGGTGGGTTATTTTGGGAATGGTGCTCGTGGTAGCAGGGATGTTAATTTTGGGATGTGAGAAGGCTATGGAAGGGACGGGAGTTTATGGGACAGTAATTGATAAGGAGACTAAAAAGCCCGTTGAAGATGTGACAATAACTCTCACTGCGTTAAAACATGTTACCGAAGCCTCTCCCCAAGTCTGGGCTGTAACTGCAACTACAGATAATTCGGGAAATTATAGTTTAACAGAGCTTGACCCCGGCAATTATGCAATCACAGTCACTAAGCCAGGATACTTTTGTTATTCGCTCAGTGAGCTGGTAGTGAAAGAAAAGAAAATGAAGAAACTCAATATTCGATTGGAAGCGTCTTTCGTGGGAGGGTAAGTGAAAAGAGGTGAAGGAGAATGAGGAAATTATTTTTATTGACCATAATTGTAATATTTGGACTATCTCTAATTCTGGGATGTGGTGGTGCTAAAAAAGCAGGAGGAACTATTATTGGCAAGGTGAACGATACGTTCCATGGTGGAGGCGTTGAGGGAGCGGACGTAAAGTTGACTTCAGATGGGTCAGAACTTACAACAACCACAGACAGTTCCGGGAATTTCACTTTTTCAGGTCTTTCTACAGGAATCTACACAATTAAGGTGACTAAGGGTGGTTTCTTTGATAATAAAGTAGAAGCTAAAGTCGAGGAAGGTAAAAAAACTAAGGTTAACATCGGTATGATAGTTGCCTTCGGTGGCACCTGAAGTGGCAAAATAAGGCAGGAGGGATTTTTTGTTTGGTGTAGGAATGCAGGAATTAGTCATTGTTCTTGTTTTGGTATTGATTCTTTTTGGTCCTCGTAGATTGCCGGAGATTGGTAGGGTTATTGGAAAGGCTGTGAGAGAGCTGAAGAGAGCCACGCAGGATTTTCGCGAGGCTATTGAGCAGGAACCTCCGGAAGAGATAAGGAAGGAAGTAGAGAAGAAACTGTCTGAGAATATTTCCAGAGAAGAGGATGAAGAAAAGAGTAAGAGAGGGTAAAATAGTTATTCTGGGAGTGGGGAACTTGTTGTTGGGAGATGAAGGAGTAGGAGTCCACCTTATTCAAAAGCTAAGGGAAATGGAAATCGGTGAAGGAATTGAACTTGTAGATGGAGGAACTTCTCTTTTAGATTTTATCCCTCAGAGAGAAGATGTTTCCAAATTGATTATTGTGGATGCCATTAAACTGGGAGGTAAACCGGGGACAACTTATAAGATTTGTGTGGATAGCTCTCTTCTCAAAGGTGCAAAGGGAATGACTTCATTGCACCAACTGGGCGTGGTGGAGACACTTGCCATAGCTCAGAAGATGGGCAAGCTTCCACCTACAATTATAATCGGCATCGAGCCGAAAGAGATAGGTTATGGACTGAAATTATCTTCTGAAGTAGAGAGAAAAATGGGGAAAATGGTTAATCTAATCCTCGGTGAAGTTAAGGATAAGAGGAATTGAGGAGGAAATAATTATGCTGGGAGGACTGGGCGTAACTGAGCTCATAATTATCCTGGTCATTGTCTTAATTATTTTTGGAGCCGGTAAGTTACCAAAAATTGCGAAATCCATAGGAGAAGGAATCAAAGAATTCAAAAAAGCAACTAAGGAGAAAGAGTCTAAAGGAGAAACAAAAGAGGAAAAGAAAAAAGAAGAGCCACCGAAAGACCTGTAGGGGAGGCACTCTGTGGCCTCCCAAAGGAAGGGACGGCATGCCGAAAAATCGGCATAAACTGCGTCCGTCCCCTACAGTGGAGGCACTCCGTGGCCTCCCGAAAAAGGACAGGCAGGAAATGTAGGAGAGAACCGGAATGGATTTGACCAGAAGGGAGTTCCTGAAGATTTGTGCCGGGTCTGCTGTCGCTTTGGGGATTTCTCAAATCTGTATTCCTGAAGTAGTGGAGGCTCTGGAGCGAGCTGCAGCTGGGAACCCACCGGTTATATGGTTAGAGGGCTCAGGGTGTACAGGCTGTTCCGTTTCCCTCCTGAACACTTCCCATCCCAAAATTAGCGAACTCCTTTTAAAAATCATAAGCCTCAAAGTGCATCCTACCTTGATGTCTGCATCCGGGGATAGAGTCATCCTCTCTATGGAGAAGACTGCCGAGGAGGCGAAAGGTAAATTCATTCTGATTGTTGAAGGGTCGATTCCTGTCGCAGAGAATGGCATGTATGCTACGCTGGGTGAAAAGAATGGCAGACCTGTCTCATTATTGGAGTGGACCAAGAAACTCGGAAGAAATGCTAAATATGTAATAGCGGTGGGCACCTGTGCTTCTTATGGAGGGGTACCAGCAGGCGCTCCCAATCCTACTGGGGCAAAGGGAGTAGGCGAGATTCTGGGAAGGAAAGTGATAAACGTTCCTGGCTGTCCACCACATCCCGATTGGATGGTGGGCACCCTTGTCCATCTCATCCTCTATGGTCTCCCGAAACTTGATGAAAATCGAAGACCTACTCTGTTTTATCGTTTCCTATTGCATGAGAATTGTCCCAACTACTCATTTTATATTCACCAAAAATTCGCCAAGAACGTAAGCGAGGAAGGATGCTTAGTCAAGCAGGGATGTAAAGGACCTCTCACTTATGCAGACTGTCCTTTACGCCTGTGGCACAATGGAGTTAACTGGTGTATTGGAGCTTCTGCTCCCTGCATAGGTTGTGTGCAGATGGAATTTCCGGATGGTATGTCTCCTTTCTACGGCTGGCCTGAAAGAAAGAGATAGAAAATGGCGAAAAAAATTATAACTATTGACCCGATTACCAGGATTGAAGGACATCTTAAAGTTGAGCTGGAGATAGAAGAAGGCAAAGTAATTGATGCCAGAAGTTCTGGCACTCTCTTTCGGGGATTCGAGATAATACTTAAAGGAAGAGATCCCCGAGACGCTCAACAACTGACGCAGAGAGCTTGCGGGATATGTTCGGCGTCTCACGCCACTGCTGCTTCTCTAACTCTGGAATCTGCCTTTCGGGTGAGACCACCCTCCAATGCCAGAATTATCCGGAACCTCGTAACTGGCGCAAATTTCCTGCAGTCCCATATTCTCCATTTTTATCTTCTAGCCGCATTAGACTATTTTACCGGTCCAGAAAAGCCACCGTTCATTCCCAGATTTAAGGGTGACTTTCGACTGTCCAAGCAGATGAATAAAGACTATCTTGACCACTATCTTAAGGCAATGGAAGTTCGCCGGAAAATTCACGATATGATAGCAA
This sequence comes from Clostridia bacterium, assembly GCA_009619095.1. Classification (GTDB taxonomy): domain Bacteria; phylum UBA6262; class WVXT01; order WVXT01; family WVXT01; genus WVXT01. The sequence continues at coordinate 11,742 of WJOT01000044.1, read as the reverse complement.
TCTTTGCAGGTAAGATGCCCCACCATGTGAGTTTTGTTCCCGGGGGAGTTACTGAAAAGCCCACTGTAGATAAGATAGTCTCCTTCCTGTGGAGATTGAGAGAAAGTATAGATTTTATCGAAAACATTTATGTACCCGATGTGTTGAGAATTGCCGATATATATAAGGATTACAGTAAGATTGGCAGGGGATGTGGAAATTTATTATCTTATGGTGCATTTGATCTGGACGATAGGGGAAGAAAGAAACTGTTTAAAAGGGGTCGTTTCACAGATGGAAAAATAGAAAAGATGAATAGTGGGAAAATAACCGAGGATGTGCGCTACTCGTGGTATGAGAAGAAAATCTCTGGCAAAAATCCCAAGGATAGTGATACACTTCCTGCTCCTGGCAAGGCCGGTGCCTATTCCTGGTTAAAGGCGCCGAGATATGCGGGTAAACCCTATGAGTTAGGACCTCTGGCGCGGATGTGGGTGAATGGAGATTACAGGAAGGGAATCTCTGTAATGGATAGGCACATTGCCAGAGCTCTGGAAACAAAGAAGATTGCACGGGCTATGGAAGAGTGGGTTCTTCAACTGAGGCCTGGAAGGAGAATTTACGTTTCCTGTAGAGTTCCCAAGAACGGACAAGGTATAGGGTTGACTGAAGCGCCCAGAGGTGCGCTGGGGCACTGGATTAAGATATCCAACTCCAGAATTGCACGGTATCAGATAGTTACACCAACGAATTGGAATTGTTCACCAAGAGATGATAAAGGTGAGCCTGGTCCGGTAGAGAAGTCTCTCATAGGAACGCCTGTAGCTGACCCGGAAAATCCAATAGAAGTAATGAGAATTATCAGGTCCTACGACCCCTGTATGGCCTGCTCAGTCCACCTGATTGTACCTGGCAGGGGTTTATCCGAGTTTAGGGTATGTTAAAAAACCCCCGATAAATCGGGGGCTTAGGTTAGAATATAATTAAGATATTGGAATAGCTCCGATTTATCGGAGCGATTAGTTATCGCAGAGCAAGCTCTGCTACTCCTTCAAACGCAGACTAAAGTCTGCTACTCCTATTTATAAATTTCACTAGCCTTCTGTTGAGCCAGTTGAAGGACTTTCTTAAGACTTATTCCTTTTTTTAAGGCTACTTTCCTACAATCTTCGTATTCTGGAGATATAGTAAGAACCTTCTTTCCTTTAAAGCTCACCTTCACTTTGATAGTCTCATCCAGAACTTTCACTTCCACAATCTTTCTATCCAGAACAGACCTTTTTACTTCGCTAATTCTGAGACCATTGGTAGTGGTTTCTGAGAAGATGCAGTCTATAGTTTTTTCCATCACATCCTTATAGCAGAGCACTGAAAGCTCGGTGGCTAAGCGATTCTTCTTCATCAGGATAGGATGTTGCCAGACATCGAGTGCCCCCATTTCCAAAAGTCTCTCGAATAGAAATCCCATTACTTCAGGAGTGGAATCGTCAATATTTGCCGAAATGAGAAAGGTGGGAGGCTCGTTTTTTTTCTCCTTTTTCTCCAGTTCTCCAACCACCAACCTTAAAGCATTTGGTATGGGTAATTCTTTTGTCCCGGCGCCATAACCTACTTTTAGTGTTTGCATAGCGGGAAAGTCTATGAAGTCCTCTGCCAGGGAAGTGATAAGAACAGCACCTGTGGGCGTTACCAGTTCTTCCTGGATATCCTTTCCATAGACTTTGCATCCTTCCAGTAGTTTGATTGTAGCTGGCGCAGGGATGGGAATTTTTCCATGGGAAGTCTCTACTTCACCCTTTCCTAAAGGGAGGGGAGAAGAGAAGATTCTTTCCACTTTCAGGGATTTTAAACCAAGAAGGGAGCCGACTATGTCCACTATGGTATCTACTGCACCAATCTCGTGGAAATGGACATTATCAATATCTACTTGATGCACACTTGCTTCTGCTTCTGCCAGCCTGGTAAAAATGGAGAGCGATTTCTTCTTGACTTCCTCAGGTAAAGAAGTCTTTTCGATTAATTCCTTTATAGTTTTTAAATTTCTCAAAGGATGACTTCCTGAATCTTCGATGATGACTTTAATAGCAGAGATAGCTCCTTTTTTAACTCGCTGGTGGGAAATTTTAAAATCTAAATTTAACTTTGAGAGTTCTTTCTTAATATAGTCAAAATCTACGCCACAATCGATCAGTGCTCCCAGAATCATATCTCCGCTTATGCCGGAACTGCAGTCAAAGTAAGCGACTTTTTCCATCTTATCTCCTCGATTTCTTTAAAGATGCGGCATAGACTTTCTTATTCATCAAGCTGGCCTGGTAAGCTGCGCCAAAGCCATTGTCTATATTTACTACTGAAACTCCTGAGGCGCAACTATTAAGCATAGCCAGAAGTGCAGTTAGTCCCCGGAAGCTGGCTCCATATCCCACACTGGTAGGAACAGCAATTACCGGAATATCTACAAGCCCGGCTACCACGCTGGGCAAAGCGCCTTCCATACCGGCCACAACAACAAGTACATTGGCATCAATGAATTTTTTTTGCTTGTCCAGAAGCCGATGGATTCCAGCCACTCCCACATCGTACATCTTTTCCATCCTATTTCCTAAGGTTTGGCCAGTAATGTATGCTTCTTCAGCCACAGGGATATCCGTAGTCCCTGCACTGATAACTGTTATTTTTCCCACAAGAGGGACCTTTTTAGGATTAATTACCACTATCCGCGCTTCCGGGTATTCCTTACAGGAAAGACCTTCTTTCTTAATAGCCTGGCATACTTTCTTTGTTACCCGGGTAGCAAGAATGTTTTCAGCGTTGGAAGCTAACGAACGGGCAATCTTTCTTATCTGCTCCAATGTTTTCCCCGGGCAGTAGATTACTTCTGAAGTGCCCACCCGTAAAGGTCTGTGCTGGTCTACAGTGGCGAAGTCGAGATCTTCAAAGGGAAGGAATCTCAATTTACCTAATGCTTTTTCCATATCAATAGACCCTTTTTTGAAGCCTTGCAAAATTTGCTTTATTCTCTCAATATTCATTTCTTGGTATCCCTTTTCAATGGCTCGTTCATGCTCCCTGTTCGGTAGCCTTCCAAATCGAGCGTTACATAAAGAAAACCTAATTCTTTAAATTTTTTTATTACTTTATCCAGTAGTCCTTTTGATATGAAAGTTCCTATATCTTTTTTTTCCAGTTCAATACGAGCAATTTCACCATGATGTCTTACTCTTACCTGCTTGAAGTTTAATCCTCTCAAGAACCTCTCTGCCTTATCCACTATAGACAATTTTTCTTTGGTGATCTCTTTTCCATAGGGAAACCGGGAAGCAAGGCAAGCAAAGGATGGTTTATTCCAGGTCCTAAGACTCATTTTCCTGGAAAAGTAGCGAATATCTTCCTTGGTCATCATCGCCTCTTTCAGGGGACTGCGTATTTCCAGTTCCCCCAAAGCTTTCATTCCTGGTCTATGGTCGCTTATATCGTCATAATTAGTCCCATCTACGACGAAATTGAGACCTCTTTCCTTTGCCACATCTTTCAATTTTTGGAAGAGTTCAGTCTTACAATAATAACACCTATCCGTTGGGTTCATTTTAAATTGAGGAATTTGCAATTCTTCAGATTGGATTACTAGGTGCTCAACTCCGAATTCTTTTGCTATTTCTTTAGAAGACTCCAGTTCTTCTCCCGGGTAAGTTTCAGATTTAGCAGAGACAGCTAAAACCTTATCCTTCCCTAATACCTCAGAGGCTACCTTCAACAGGAAACTACTGTCTACTCCCCCAGAAAAGGCAACCAGGCAGGAGCCCAACTCTTTTAATATTTTTCTCAAATTTTCTAACTTGTAAGAACTAGCCTTTTCCATGAAAATCACCTCGAATAGTAAGTTTATTGATAGCATAAGAAAGAGCTTTTGTCAAGTATAAATCCGAAAAGCGATAATGAAATTTTCCTTGACAAAATAGTTATTTTATAGTAATATTAGATTAGACTAACTTTCTTTGTTTAGACTAACTTTTGCAATGAGGATACCATTATGGGTTTGAAACTGACTTCCAATATTGAAGATTATTTAGAGACGATAATTATGCTTCATAAGAAAAACAGGGTCGTTAGAGTGCGGGATATTAGCCGCAAGATAGGATTAAGTATGCCCAGCGTATGTGCAGCAATAGAAGTTCTTTCTAAAAAGGGATTGGTAAATCATGAAAAATATGGATATATCGAGTTGACCAGAGAAGGGGAGAATTTAGGTGAAAAAATATACGATAGCCATAAAATATTAATTAAGTTTTTGAAGGAGATATTGAATACAGATCCCCAGACTGCGGAGAAGGATGCCTGTAAAATAGAACACGGCTTTAGTGCAAATACAATAAAAAGACTAATAGCCTTTGTGAAATTCGTAGAGACTTGTCCACACCCCGAAGGAGCGGACTGGTTGAAGAGTTTCAATTATTTTTACAAGTATGGAAAGAGACCAAAGGGATATAAAGTAAGGAAAATAAAAGAGAAAAGTTAATAACTCGGCATTCCCAAGAATGCTTGAAGAATAGGGGTGAGTGAAGTGACGATAGATTTGACCCGGATGAGACAAGGAGAAAGGGGAAAAGTTGTCGATATTCAGGGAGGATGGGGACTATTAAGGAAGATGGAGACTTTGGGTATAAAACAGGGGACAGAAATTGTGAAAGTGAGTTCTCAGCTTATGCGTGGTCCCATAACTATAAGGGTAGGTAACACTCAAGTGGCTATTGGTTTTGGTATGGCACGTAGAATAATGGTGGAGCACAAGAAATAAGAACGGAGTAGGGCGACGAAAAACAGCACTCTAAAGAGTGCCCGACCAAAGAGGATTTAAAATGCGGAAAGTATTGCTCATGGGAAATCCCAATGTGGGGAAGAGCGTGGTCTTCTCCAGGTTGACCGGGGTCAATGTAATTTCTTCCAACTACCCGGGCACCACTGTTGAATTCAGTAAAGGATATATGAGGATTGGTAATGAAAAAGTAGAAGTTATTGATGTGCCGGGAACCTATTCTCTTGAGCCTACCTCAAAGGCTGAACAGATTGCGGTAAAGATATTGCAAGATTCAATTGCCAGCCAGAACGGTATTGTGGTCAACATTGTCGACGGCACGAATCTTGAACGGAACCTGAACCTTACCCTGCAGTTGCTAAAGAGGAATATCCCGGTTATTGTGGATCTGAATTTCTGGGATGAGACGAAACATTTGGGTGTTTCTATTAATGTAGGAGAATTGGAAAAAATTCTTAATGTGTCTGTTGTTCCTACCTGTGCTGTGAGTGGTGAGGGTATAAAAGAATTAGTCGATAGATTACTTGAGGCGAAAGCAATGACTTACGATTACCCAGAAGAAGAGAAATGGCATGAGATAGGAAAGATTATCGAGCGTGTGCAGAAAGTAAGACATCGCCACCATACTTTTTTAGAGAGATTAGCCGATGCCTCAATAAGACCCCTCACCGGGATTCCCATTGCTCTGGGAGTCGTCTATATTGCTTTCAAACTTATCAGATTTATTGGAGAGGGGCTCATTGGTTATGTCTTTGAACCAATATTTGAAAAACTATGGGCGCCGCTTATGATGAACCTTTCTTCTATTTTGGGTTCTGGTGGGTTTATCCACGATATATTGATCGGGAAATTATTTGCAGGGAAAATAGAATTTTTTGAATCCTTCGGTATTCTCACCACAGGGCTATTTGTGCCTTTTGCCGCAGTTCTTCCTTATGTATTTGCTTTCTATTTAGTGTTAAGTTTTTTTGAGGATTCTGGCTATCTTCCCCGTTTGGGCGTTCTGGCAGATAAGATGATGCACCAGGTAGGACTCCACGGCCTGGGAATAATATCGATGCTTCTTGGTCTGGGTTGTAATGTCCCTGGTGCTTTAGCTACCAGGGTAATGGAGACTGAAAGAGAAAGATTTATCAGTGCTACCCTTATGGCCATAGCTGTTCCCTGTATAGCCCAGATTGCCATGATTGTTGGCTTGGTGGGCAAATACGGAGCAAAGGCACTTATGCTTGTTTTTGGAACTCTATTTCTGGTCTGGATTGTGATTGGGCTTTTGATGAATCGTTTATTGAAAGGAGAAAGTCCGGAAATATTCGTGGAGATACCGCCCTATCGAATTCCTTATTTTGGCGCGCTGGCAAAGAAGCTATGGATGCGCGTTAAAGGATTCTTGAAAGAAGCAATACCTTTTATGCTCTTAGGGGTATTTATTGTGAACATCTTGTATTCGCTTGGAATTATAGATTTCTTAAGCAAGTTAGCAGGACCAGTGATAAAAAATATCCTTGGGCTTCCCTCAGGTGCGGTGGCTTCGTTACTCGTTGGATTTTTAAGAAAAGATGTAGCTATAGGCATGCTCGTTCCGTTGGGGTTGACTCTGAAACAACTGGTAATTGCCAGTGTAGTCTTAGCTATGTATTTTCCCTGCGCAGCAACGTTTGCCGTATTAGTGAAGGAACTGGGAGTAAGAGATATGGCAAAGTCAGCAGTAATTATGATATTTTCTGCAATTCTCGTCGGTGGACTGCTTAATCTCATCCTCTAAGAAGTGCCAGCCTGAAAAAGTAGCCTGTCCCCTTTTTTTTTGAAATTTTTAAAAAAAATACTTGACAAGAAACAAGGGTTAAGGTATAATATAAATGGAAATGGTTATCAATATCATTTAGGAGGGAAATAATGCCAGGAGGACCGCCTTGGTGGCATGGTAAGCTTCGGGGTTGGGGATACAGAATGACAATTCCCCGACAAGTTATCCTTGACCTCTTGAATCGGAGTTCGAAACACCTGAGTGCAGAAGATATCTATTTGGCAGTACATAGAACATACCCAGGGATAGGTTTGACTACTGTTTATCGAACCTTGGACTTGCTGGAACAGATGAGACTCATTAACAAATTTGACTTTGGCGATGGCCGGAGCCGATATGAACTATCACAGGGACCGCAATGGAGACACCATCACCATCTGGTCTGTACGAAATGTGGAAGAATAATCGACTATACGGATTTCGTTACTGAAGAAGTAAAACTGCTTGACAAAATTGAAGAAGCTCTGACTAAGAAGTATAACTTTAAGATAAATACGCATCAACTCCATTTCTATGGATTATGCGAGAAATGTCGATGAAATCGGGACAAGTCTGGCGACGGGTTCGAGATGGTGAGAACCCCGGCCGGATTGAGCGAAGCGAAAGGAGGTGAGTGTTATGCCAGGAGGAGATGGAACGGGTCCTTTGGGAATGGGACCAATGACAGGTCGAGCTGCGGGATTTTGTGCTGGTTACCCTATGCCAGGTTATGCTAACCCAATTTCTGGAAGGGGTGGATTTGGTTTTGGCCGGGGCTGGGGGAGAGGTTGGTTTGGTGGTGGTCGTGGTCGTGGTTGGGGACGCGGTTTTGGGTTTGGCTGGGGCCGTGGCTACGGAGCAGGTTTCTACGGAGTTCCTTATGCAGGAAGTTATTATGGAGCACCCTATGGAGCGTCTTATGGAGCACCTTATGGGAGCCCATATGGTTCAGAAATGAATCCCCAGCAAGAGGCGGATATGCTTAAAGAGCAAGCCAAAACTATGCAGGAAGAACTCCAGTCGATTAATGAACGCATCAGCACATTAGAAAAGGCAGCCACTGAGGAGAAAAAATAAGATACAGGAAGGGGATACCGACGCTAGCTAAGTATCCTCTTCCTGGTAAGGTTTGTGGTTACCGAAGGAGGTTTAGCAGAATGAAGATAGCGATATCTACCGATGGTAATTTTGTATCTCCACATTTCGGACGGTGTCCTTCTTTCACCATTGTAGAAATTGAAGGAGACAAATTGGTCAAAAAAGAAGTTATTGACAATCCAGGACACCATCCAGGTTTTTTGCCTCAATTTTTACAGGAGAAAGGAGTGGAGTACATTATCGCTGGCGGAATGGGTGGACGAGCAACAGGACTTTTTGCTGATGCGGGAATAAAGACAATATTAGGAGTGACCGGCAACGTCGATAATGTTATAGACGAAATTTTAAAAGGCACGCTCAAGGGTGGAGAAAACCTTTGTAGGCCTGGTAGTGGAAAAGGGTATGGTTTAGATAAGACGGAGTGCGAACATAATCCCTGATAAGGGAGGATAAGATGAAAATTTGTGTAACTTCTCAGGGCAATAATCTTGAAGCTCAGGTTGACCCGAGGTTTGGGAGATGTCCGTATTTTATTATTATTGACCCTGAGACAAAAGAATTTGAAGCGATTGAGAATCCGAACATTCAAGCCACCGGCGGCGCAGGGATTCAGTCTGCACAGCTTGTTGCCGGTAAAGGGGCAGAGGTAATTTTGACTGGAAATGTTGGTCCCAATGCATTTCAGACTTTGCAAGCGGCAGGGATTAAGGTTATTACGGGTGTAGCAGGTTTAGTAAAAGATGCTGTCGAGAGATTCAAAAAGGGAAATACTGAATCAACCACTGGCCCAACTGTGCCTGGACATTTCGGTATGCAAGGTCCTCAACCGGCAGGCCCGGGTAGGGGAGCAGGAAGAGGGATGGGTCGAGGCGGTGGCAGAGGCAGAATGGGCGGTAGTCGTCCCGGTGCTGGACCCGCTGCTCAATGTGTATGTCCAAGCTGTGGGACGAAAGTGCCCCATCAGACAGGAGTTCCTTGCTATTCTGTAAATTGCTCTAAATGCGGTACAAGGATGGTTAGAGAATAAATGGTTATTTCCATAGCGAGTGGAAAGGGGGGGACGGGGAAGACTACTGTAGCTACTAATCTTGCCCTCTCTTTAAATAAGAGCATTCAATTTTTAGATTGCGATGTAGAAGAGCCGGATGCGCATATATTTTTAAAACCAAAGATTGAAAGTAAAAAGACTGTCTCTATTCCTGTGCCCCATGTTGATGAAGCTAAATGTAATTTATGTGGTAAATGTGCTCAAGTTTGTGCTTATAATGCTATTGCTGTGGTGAACCCCATTAGGCGCTCAAAAAATGAGATAGGGGTGGGCAAAGAAAACTCGCCCATTCCTGAGACAAAACCCCATAAGGAGCTGAAAGGTAAGGTCTTAATTTTTCCTGAATTATGCCATGGTTGCGGAGGATGCAAACTTCTCTGTCCGGAGAAGGCTATCAGTGAAGTAGATAAAGATATAGGTGTGATAGAATCCGGAGAATCTAAAGCTATACAATTTATACATGGTAAACTGAACATTGGAGAAGTTCTTTCGCCCTCTTTAATCAGGGCGGTCAAAGAGCACATAAACCCCACCAGAACTGTAATAATTGATGTCCCTCCAGGCACTTCCTGTCCAGTAATTGAAGCTATTAAAGGAAGCGATTATTGTATCCTGGTTACAGAACCAACACCGTTTGGACTAAATGATTTAATCTTAGCAATTGAGGTATTAAAGAAGTTGGACATCCCTTTTGGTGTGGTAATTAACCGAGCCGATATAGGGGATGAGAAAGTCAAGCAATACTGCCAGAATTATAAGATTCCTGTGTTAATGCACATTCCTTTTGACAAAGAGATTGCCATTGCTTATTCAAAGGGTATACCTATTGTTGAGGTAAAACCGAAATATATACAAGAGTTTGGAAAATTATTTGAAAAGATTGTAAACTGATGAGAAGAGCTTTAGGATTTTGGTGGCATTGGAGAAAGTCAGTAACGAAAGAGAGTGATAAGCGAAAATGAAACAGATAGTGGTTATTAGCGGTAAAGGTGGCACGGGAAAAACAGTGATAGCTGCTTCTTTTGCTGCTTTAGCTAAAAATAAAGTTATGGCAGACTGCGATGTGGATGCAGCAGATTTACATCTCCTTCTCCATCCGGAAGTTTTGCAGAGACACGATTTCAAGGGTGGGAAGAAAGCAGTTATTGATAGAGACAGGTGTAATGAATGTGGAAAGTGTGAACAGGTGTGTCGTTTTAATGCCGTACAGAATTTTGTTGTAGACCCGATCTCTTGTGAAGGTTGTGGGGTATGTAGCCATATCTGCCCTGAGGGGGCGATTAAGATGGAGGATAATTTATCAGGAGAGTGGTTTGTTTCCCACACAAAATACGGACCTCTGGTCCATGCTAAATTGGGCATTGCTGAAGAAAATTCGGGGAAATTGGTGACTATGGTTCGGCAAAATGCTAAATTGATTGCTGAAAGGGAGAGGAAGGATTTCGTTATTATAGATGGTCCCCCGGGAATAGGCTGTCCAGTAATAGCTTCTTTGACTGGTGTGGATTTAGCGCTGGTAGTTACTGAGCCTACTCTCTCGGGGATTCACGATATGGAAAGGGTTTGTAGGGTTGCCCACCATTTTGGGGTGAAAACATATGTATGTATAAATAAATATGACCTGAACATTGAAAATTCAGAAGCGATAAAAAGATATTGTCTTAACTCCAACATAGAAATTGGGGAAGAAATACCCTTTGACCAGGCTGTTACTGAGGCATTGGTTAGAGGCGTTCCTGTTGTGGAGAGTAGTGACAATAAAGTAACTAAAAAAATAGAGAGCCTCTGGAACAGGATAAAACAGATAAACTGACTAAGAGTGGTTTCATAGTAGTATGTGCGTAAAGACTTGAAATGGTCTAATATGATAAAGAAAGGTCTAGCGGGATGAGGACATATTTAGAATGTATTCCATGTTTTTTCAAACAGGCCCTCGAGGCATCCAAGTTATCTAAAGCAGATGAGACGACTCAAAAAAAGGTGCTGGATGAACTATCCAGATTAATACCGGAGATTGGTTTGAATAGTACACCTCCTGAGATAGGGAGAATTATATATCAGCTTGTCGGGAGAATAACGGGGGAGAAAGATCCATTTAAAGAAATCAAAAAGAAAAGTAATAAGCAGTCATTAGAACTTTATCCTGACTTAAAGGCAAAGATAGAAACTTCAAATGATAGGCTTTTGAGCGCAGTAAGATTGGCTATTGCCGGTAATGTAATTGATTACGGCGTTCAGAACCATTTTGTCATTGAGGAAGAGATAGAAAATTGTTTACAGAGAGATTTTGCCATTTTTGATTATGGAGATTTTAAAGAAGCTTTGGATAAGACAGACAGGATTCTTTACCTTGCAGATAATGCAGGAGAAGTGGTTTTTGATAAAATTTTGATTGAGGAGATTAGAAAATTGGATTCTCCTCGAGGAAGGCAAATTTTTTATGTGGTGAGGGATAGACCGGTGATAAACGATGCTTTGGTTGAAGATGCTCATGCCTGCGGTATAAAGAAAGTAGCTGAGGTTGTATCCAGTGGTTCGGATGCGCCGGGGACAATTTTAGAACTCTGTTCGCAGGAGTTCCTTAAACTTTATGAACAGGCGAAGATGGTCATTAGCAAGGGACAGGGCAACTTTGAGGCTCTATCAGAGCAAGATAAGCCGATATTTTTTCTATTGAAAGCGAAATGCTCTGTGATTGCTAAGGATATTGGTTGTAGAATGGGTGATGTAATTCTGAAAAGTAGTACTAAGAGAAAAGGGTAAATTGTGAATGATTTTAGGGCTATAAAAATTGTTGAATAATTTGTATAATAATATGGTACTTAATAGTTAGTCAAAAGGGAGATGAACAGATGACTCCAGTAACAATTAGGTTATATGGCGATTCTGTCTTAAGAAGAAAATCTCGAGAAGTTAAAGAGATGAACAGAGATATCCAGAAACTTATAAACAATATGGCAAAGTTGATGTATCAGAATAAGGGTTTAGGACTGGCTGCACCACAAGTAGGAATATTGA
>WJOT01000056.1 GCA_009619095.1 Clostridia bacterium | reverse complement strand
CACATCCCACCACAGTGGTTAATTTGCATTACTATCTTTGTTTTGAGCTTATGAACTTCATTAACCAATTTTTTGAGGGCTGGGATTAAACCGTCATTATGTATACCGGTCATCCTACGGTCAGCTTTTCCCAGAGGATGTATGTAGCTATGTCCTGTTATTATAAGTCCTACCCCTCCCCGGGCAAACCTCTTATAAAGATTTACCATTTCCTGAGTAAACCCTCCATCCCGGGAGGCCATTCTCTCTGCAGTTGCCGTTCTTACGAACCTGTTTTTCAAAACCATACTATTTATTCTTATTGGTTTAAACAGAGTATCCAAATTCTTATCCTCGATAGTGCAAGAGAATCAGTAATCTCTTCATCTAAGATAATACTTTTTAGAATAAATGGTATCATATATGATACTATCTATCAAGAGAAAAATTTGAAACTATCCACTTTCTTCTTGCGTTCCAGCCTCGGGTGATGTAGTTATGCAACTAGAATGTTCCCTTTTTAGTTCTGGCAAATAACAGTGTCTTTAGTCTTAAAAGAGGCTATAAGAAAATATGACCCCTGAGAAAGACCAGAACTAGATTTTCGGATTTTCGCCAAAAGAAAAAGATGCAGGTTTTGATTTCGATATTGTTGAAAAATAGTAGCTGACGGCTTCGGCTCCGAAGTCCCGATGGCTCTATCGGGATTCGGAGTCCTGTCGGACCGGCAAAAAATTTATTGCATCCTTCAAACGCTCCGATCCATCAGAGCGACTACCGGATTTGATTTTTTCAATAATATCTTTCGTGGCAATGGAGGGAAGTTTAGGAAAGTAAAAAAGGTTGGTCCTAGAGTTTTTCTCTCAATATCTATTCATATCTCAATGCATCGATTGGGTTCAATAAGGATGCTTTCCTGGCTGGCCATAGACCAAAGAAAAGTCCTATCCCGACAGAAAAGAGGAAGGCCAGAAGAATTGCACCCATAGAAACTTTTGTTGACCAGCCGGCAAATTTTGCAAGTCCACCAGATATAGCCGCGCCAAAGAGAATTCCCAATATTCCGCCAACAAGACATATCGCTATTGCCTCAATTATGAACTGTGAAAGTATATCCTTATTGTTTGCCCCGATTGCTTTCCTCAACCCAATTTCCCTTGTCCTTTCCGTCACAGAAACCAGCATTATATTCATAATTCCAATTCCACCAACCAGAAGGCTGATAAAAGCAATGGAACCAAGAAGCCAGGCAAAGGTCTTAACAGTTGAGGACACGGCTTCCTGAATTTCAGCCATATTTCTAACTTCAATTGTGTCCTCTCTATCAAGAGGAATATTATGTCTACGGATAATCAATTTTTTTACCTCTTCCTGCACCTTTTCCATTTCTTTTTCATCTTCCACCTCAACATCAATGTAACTAACGTATTTTCTACCTAAAACACGGTACATTGCCGTATTTAATGGAAGTATAATTTCGTCATCTCTATCTCTCCAGCCAGTGGCCCCCTTTTCCTGCAGAATTCCGATTACTCTAAAGTTTATTCGATTTATTTTTACATATTCTCCGATTGGATTTTCATCTTCAAAAAGTTCCCGGACAATAGTTTTTCCCAGGAGGGCAACTTTCGAGCGAGTAATCATTTCCACATCGTTGAAAAATCTGCCCTCCTCGGCTGGAGAAGCCCTGATAAAGGGGTACTCCGGGGTTACACCTGTAATTCTTGTGTTCCAGTTTTTGTTTCCATAAACCACCTGCCCTCGACCGGAAACAGTGGAATTAACCCTTCTGACATATGGAATTTTTTTTATTTCCTCGGCATCTCCAATCGTAAGCCTGGTAACGCTTCCTGGCCCAAGGTGAATTCCCCCCGCTCTGTGCCTGGCGGGACGAACTGAAAGAAGATTTGAGCCAAGTGAGGCAAGACGTTTTTTAATATCTTCTCTCGCGCCAGTACCCAGGGCAAGCATTGCAATTACTGCTGCCACACCAACAAGAATCCCTAAAATGGAAAGAAAAGAACGAGACTTATTGGAAAG
>WJOT01000012.1 GCA_009619095.1 Clostridia bacterium | reverse complement strand
AGTGGGAATTTCCCCTCTCATTGAGAGAAACATATCCTGAAACTGGCTGGTGGTAATAACTACCACTGGTTTAGCGTCACCAAAAATTAACTTCACTTCCTCCTCTTTAAGCCTCATATCGAGGGGAGTATGAATAGCTCCAATTTTCAGGATAGCATAATAACTTAAAGCAATCTCCATTGCATCGGGCAGAAAAGTGACCACGCAGTCACCTTTCCTCACACCCTCCCCAATCAGACCTGCGGAGAGATTATTCACCAGACGGTCGAGCTCTCGGAAAGAGATTCTCTCATCCTCAAAAAACAGAGCCACCTTGTCTTCAAACTTACTAACACTTTCTTCCAGAATTTTTCCTACGTTCATTTTTCATCCTCCTTCTTTCTCCCTTAGAATCCAAACCTTAATTCAAAAAACAGCTCGTCTTTCTCAGCAAACTGCCCATAAAGATTCTGGGGTTTACCTTCAAAAATATGGACACCGGCAACTGCTATGAGACTATCCAGAATTTCAAACTGCATCTTAGGAGTTATTTTCCAGTCATTATCCAATCCATATATGACCAGGACCTCCGGCTTGAGCCTCTCATGCATAAAATCTGTAGACACCTTCAGGCTCAGCATAGTAGTTACCTGGTCCATTGGACCCAATGTTGGTCCAAAAAGGAGCTCATAGCCCTGATAACTTGCCTTGGATGTAATGAACTGGATGAATTGCAGGCTGGCAAACCAGTTTGTCACCAGAGACTTATCGAATCCCAGGACATAGTTGAAGTTGTCCATTTTCGTTACTGCGACTCCGAGAGGTCCATCATAGTAAGTAGGAACGTCTTGAATGTAGGCAAATTCACCCCTTATGGTCAAGCCAGAAAGTGGCCCTTTGGTCAGGGCTTTGGTGAACGAACCTCCATATAGGTATATCCGCTCATACCTCTTCTCAAGGTTCAAGGTAATGGCGGGGCTAGGCGGTCCTGGGGCGGGTTCGAACGAGGAATAATTGGCTCCTGAAAGGTAGAATCCATACAGGAAATTGAGAGTATATTCGAATCCTCCCAATACATCGAGCCAGCGCAGACCTATAGTGGTATCCTTTAAATCACTCCAGGGGTCTGGCTTCACCTCTTCTTTGGAAACATTTCCACCCGCGTTACGCCAATCATCCTCCTTCGTTTGACCAATTTTTGTGGCTTGGAAAGTAAATGGTGCGCCAAAAGGCGGAATGTAATTGGCCTGGAAATCTGGAATGAACAGAAACTGAAAAGCTCCGTTAACTGTTGGCGCATACTCTAACTTAAGCATCCACAGAGGTATGCGACTATCAGCATAGTCATCGAGAGTGAACTCTCTCATATCAGTAGGATTTACTGCATCCAATATCTTCACACCATCGGCAGTTCCCCAGACCACCTGCTGCCTTCCCAGCCTGACATCCAACCTGTCTGAAAGGAAATCCACATACAACTCCCTGAGCCAATCATTGGTAACATCTGTGCGGTAAAGTTTACTTCTCGCAGGTTCATATTGTTCTTCAGCGTCAAAGACACCATCGTAATAAAACTTGAAAAGTCCAAATAGATGTAAATAATCTGTTGCTCTATACTCTACTCCCATCTGGATTGTATTCTCAATCTTCATAAACTCGTCCATTTTCAGATGGCTGGCTGTCTCATTCTTTATTACCCCGGAAATGGTAACATTTTCAGCGACATCGATACCATAAACTGAAGATGCCACCAAAACCATAAGCCCAATAATTAAAAATCTACTAACTCCTCGCTTCATCTTTAACCTCCTTAGAATTTAAGTCTCTCGTTTGGTCGGGCACCATTTATGGTGCCGTCCTCCGTCACCCTAAAGCGACCGACCTGTTCAGAACCTTACCATTTACTTCTCATCAAAGTCTTTTCTGTAAACAACCTTTCTTTCAAGCCCGAATCAAATGTTATCTCATCAAATGTAATAATTGTTCTATGCCCGGTTCTCAAGTTTTTACATTCCAGTAATGTCTGAGGTAAATACCCTTTCTCGTACTCTTGATATTCTCTAAAAA
>WJOT01000091.1 GCA_009619095.1 Clostridia bacterium | reverse complement strand
GTGGGAAGAGTAAAACGGATAGTGTTTCATGAGATAACTAAAGAGACAATTGCTAATTCTCTTCGTTCTCCACGCCAGATTGACCTCCATTTAGTTAATGCTCAACAGGCAAGACGTATACTTGACCGGCTGGTGGGATATAAGCTCAGTCCTCTTTTGAGTGGCAAAGTCAGAAGGGGGCTTTCTGCAGGACGGGTACAATCAGTAACTCTTAGGTTGATTGTTGAGAGGGAAAAGCAAATTGAGAAATTTGTTCCTCAAGAGTACTGGACGATACTTGCCCATTTGAGCAAGAAGGATGAGGAACGAATATTTACGGCAAATCTTATTGCTAAGGGAAAGAAGAAATTTAAGAAACTGGAAATTGCAAATGAGTCACGAGCAAAAAAGATCTGTCGGGATTTGAGTGGTAAAGAGTTTATTGTCTCGGAGGTAACCAGAAAGCCTAAGAAGCGTAATCCTCCTCCCCCATTTAACACAAGTACCCTTCAACAGGAGGCTTCCAGAAAGTTTGCTTTCTCTGCGACTAAAACAATGGTGATAGCACAACAACTCTACGAAGGCATCGACCTGGGAAAGGAAGAGAGTGTAGGGTTAATTACGTATATGCGCACAGATTCCTTCGCTGTCTCTTCCTTGGCTCAGGCTGAGGCGCTTAAGTTTATCAGGAAAAAGTTTGGCGAAAGCTACTTACCTCAAAAGCCAAGGATTTACAAAAGTAAGAGTAAAGTTGCCCAGGAAGCTCACGAGGCTATCCGGCCAACCTCTTATCTGCGCACTCCGGAAGCCGTATCGAAATATCTGAATGCCACACAATTTAAACTTTATAGCCTGATTTGGCAAAGGTTCATATCCAGCCAGATGGCTTCAGCGATATTTGACACAATAGCTGTGGATATCAGAGCGAGTGATTATGTCTTTCGTGCTACAGGACAGAAGGTTAAGTTTCCCGGATTCCTTAAAGTCTATCAGGAAGAGAAAGAAGAAGAGGAAAAAGTTCTTCCTCCTCTTGAGGAAGGTGATAGTTTAGTTTTAAAAGAGGTTGTTCCCGAGCAGCACTTCACTGAGCCTCCTCCACATTATACGGTTGCGAGTCTAATTAAGACTCTTGAAGAGCACGGTATCGGTAGACCTTCAACCTATGCTCCCACAATAAGCACTCTTTTGGAAAGAAGGTATGTGACATTGAGGAGCAAACAGTTCCATCCCGAGGAGACGGGGATTATAGTTAGTGACTTGTTAGTTAAATACTTTCCCAAAATCATGGACATCAATTTCACTGCCCAAATGGAAGAAGATCTGGATGAGATTGCCTTGGGAAAAATGGAGTGGGTTGAAGTCCTAAAGAACTTTTATCAACCCTTTAAGGAAACCCTGAACATTGCTTATAAAAAGATGAAGAAAATCAAACCACAGGTGACTAAGGAGATTTGTCCAGAGTGCGGAAGTGCCATGGTAATCAGATTTGGGCGCTATGGCAAATTTCTTGCTTGCTCTTCATTTCCTCGTTGTCGTTATACCGCTCCTTTAGATGAACAAGGGAAAAAGATAGTCCCCCAGATGACTGAAGAAAAATGTTCGAAGTGTGAAAGCCCGATGGTGATTAGGTGGGGTCGTAGAGGTAAATTCCTTGCCTGTAGTGCTTATCCCAAATGCAAAAACACTAAGTCAATTCCGAAAAAAGAATAGATAGGGCAAAAGGTGTCGGGCACCATAAAATCAATGGAAATCTATCTGGATGAATTTATTACACACTTGAGAGTAGAAAGGAATTTTTCCCCGCATACTCTGGTAAGTTATAAGGGTGACCTGAAAAGCTTTATCAATTTTTTGAAAAGAGACAAGATAAATAGTTTCAACAAAGTTGACCGCTTGCAGGTGAGAAAGTTTCTGGCTTACCTTGCAGGTAAGAATCTTGAAAAAAGCACCATTGCTCGAAAACTCTCCAGTATTCGGTCGTTCTTTGGTTATTTGACGCGGGAAAAAATTATAGCTCAAAACCCGACAATTCATATTCCTACACCAAAACAAATGAAGAAAGTGCCTCATTTTTTGGATTTGCATGAAGTCAGGCTACTCTTGGAATTGCCTAATAGGAGAACTCTTCTAGGCTTGAGAGACAGGGCAATCTTAGAGGTATTATATGGTTCGGGTCTGAGAGTGAGTGAGCTGGTAAACTTGAATATAAACGATGTTGACCTGTTAGGGGGGATGATTAAGGTGAAAGGTAAAGGGTCGAAAGAAAGGTTAGTGCCCATTGGAGAGACGGGACTTACCTCTATCGAACGCTATTTGAAAATGCGCCAATTGCCGGAAAAGTCTGCTTTTTTTAAAATTAAAAGTTTCCAGAATTTGCCTTACAGTAAAGGGCCATTATTTTTGAATTTTCAGGGGTCGCGGTTAAATACGCAAAGCATAAACCGTCTTGTTCATAAATACATCAGGCTTGCCAGTATCAAAAAGGGAGTAAGCCCACACACTTTGAGACACACATTTGCCACACATCTATTAGATGCTGGCTGTGATTTGAGAGCTGTACAGGAAATGTTAGGGCATGCCAGTCTATCTACTACTCAAATATATACTCATGTGACCACAGAAAGATTAAAGAGAGTATATAGAAAATATCATCCTCGTGCCTGAGAAGAGAGAAAGATGAGAGAGAATGTAAAGATTCTCATGGAAGAGACAGGTTGTGATGAGGGTCAGGCAGAACTGGCTCTCCATTCAACGGGAGATAACTTAGAAAAAGCTATAAAATCGATAGATCAACTTCTTAGATACATCATAGTAATTAAAGGAAAGTTTATATGTGACCAGACCAATGTTTATGGTCAGTTTATAGTTATTAGCCATCTCCATCAAAAGAGGATTGTTCGTTTGGGTGCAGTAGCCACATACGATCCCGTAATTTATGAGGGAGATATCAATTGTAAATGGCGCGACTTCGAAAAGAGGCTCTATGCAGATCGTCTCAGCGAGGGTTGTGTACACGAGTTAATTCAGAAGCTGGAGCAGAATTTGAACTGGGAGATTGCAAGCGAGCACAGAAAGTCTTTCTTCCAGAATCTGAAAGATAGAAATTATGAAGAGACAACCGGTATCCTTCGATCAATCATCAGTAAATCTTTAGAGGACCCTCAGCTTAAAGTAGAAATGGATGTCGAGGAACTTAATTTGAGCCAATTTAAGTTTCCTCAAGAGTCAACCATTCTCTCTGAGGGAGGAGTTAAACCCTCTTTGAGTAAGGCTGGAGAAACGGTTAATAGAAAAGAGAGCACAATTGTTTTAAACACGGAGTTGGTTACTGATGCCTCTTCTTCATCAGTAGAGATTGAGAAACTAAGAAAAAACGACTTAATTTTAGTGAAAATTTTAGATTCACGGGATATTGCTCAATATCTTTCTCGTCTTTTAGGTGGATGCAAAGGCGAGGAGGTAATTCCCCTATCCACAATAGTGGAAGAAGTAAGGGAAGAAGGAGAGCAATGGGTAGTTAGGACAAGGTTTAGCCCAGGCATATTAGGTGAGGCTGTTGTGGAAAAGAGAGCAACAGTCAAAAGGCTAAGGCCTCAGAAGTTCACAATAGAAAAGAAGAAATTCCATCTGGGAATTTTGGGACTGACCTTAATTCTGGGAATAATCTTGTATATTTTAATGCGTCGGTGAGATAAGCCCCGTTAGAAAACTTTGCCACTTTTACCCCGTGTGGGAGACTTGTTTCTAACGGGTTTGAAGAGAAATTTTAACTTTGTATTCTAACGGGGTAAATTAAGGAGGAAGAATGGCGATTGTAACTATGAAACAGTTGTTGGAAGCAGGAGTCCACTTTGGACATCAGACCAAAAGGTGGAATCCCAAAATGGCTCAGTATATCTTCGGTGCTCGTAACAACATCCACATTATCGATTTGCAAAAGACATTGGCGAAGATAAAAGAGGCTTATAGGTTCGTTCGCAACATTGTAGCCAATAATCAGACAGTGCTCTTTGTGGGAACCAAGCGTCAGGCTCAAGAAATCATAAAAGAAGAAGCAGAAAGGTGTGGGATGTTTTATGTTAATCAGCGATGGTGGGGAGGGATGCTGACCAATTTCTCCACCATTCGCCAGAGCGTGGAGCGACTGAAGAAACTGGAGCAACTTCAGCAAGAATCAAAGTCCACTACTTTCACCAAGAAGGAATTAGCTAAGATAGAGAAGGAAAAATTGAAGCTGGTAAAGGGACTATCAGGGATTAGAGATATGGAGGACTTGCCGGGAGCGATTTTTGTTATCGATCTACCTCAAGAGGCAATTGCCGTCTCCGAAGCAATTAAATTGGAGATTCCGGTTGTCGCCTTGGTGGACACAAATTGTGACCCTGAGAGAATAACTTATGTAGTTCCTGGCAACGATGATGCTATCAGGTCAATTAAGTTAATTACTCACATAGTCGCTGAGGCGGTGGTTGAAGGTAAAGAGTTAAGAGAGAAAGAAGAAGTTACTGAAGAAGTAAAAGAAGAACTTCCTCAAGAAGAAGTAAAAGAAGAAGTCAAAGAAGAAAAAAATATAGACTTCGAGAAAGAAGGAGAAGTAAATGCAGATAAGCAAGGACTTAATTCGGGAACTTCGGAATAAGACGGGTACGGGAGTAATGGATTGTAAACAGGCGTTATTAGAGGCTGGTGGAGATATTCAAAAGGCTCAGGATATTTTGAGAGAGAAAGGGAGTGTCGTAGCGATCAAACGTTCTGCCAGAGAGACACAGGAAGGATTAGTCTCTTCTTATGTCCATAGCGGGAATAAATTAGGCGTTCTGTTAGAGATAAACTGCGAGACCGATTTCGTTGCCAAAACGAGCGAGTTTTCTCAACTGGCAAAGGAATTGGCAATGCAAATAGCAGCCATGGACCCTCTGTGGATTAAACCTGAAGACGTACCTAAGGAAGTTATTGAAAAGGAAAAAGAGATATATAAGAAACAAGTACAGGAATCGGGGAAGCCAGAAAAGGTCATAGAGAAGATTGCTCAAGGTAGACTGGAAAAATATTTCACTCAAGTCTGTCTTCTGGAACAACCATACATTAAGAATCCTAAACTTAAGGTCAAAGACCTCATAACAGAATCGATCACCAAACTGGGAGAGAATATTAGAGTGGGTCGGTTCACTCGTTTAAAGGTAGGTGAGGAATAGAAAACCGGACTCCTCCCGAAAGGGATGTTCGGGCGACCACAAGGGTCGCCCCTACGCGATTCGCAAGGATTCCAGAATTTTTGGAGTCCTCCCGAAAGGGAGGAAAAAGATAAAAGGGGAGGAGGAAAATGGCAAAGGTCAAATATAAGCGAGTTGTTTTGAAAATGAGTGGGGAAGTTCTAATGGGCACTCACAGATATGGAATCGATCCCCAAATGCTCAAATTCTTTGCTGGAGAAATAAAAAAGGCTTACTCTCTGGGTGTGCAACTTGCCGTGGTAGTGGGTGGAGGAAATATATGGAGAGGGATTTCTCTTTTTGCCCAGGAGATTGACAGAGTTACAGCCGATTATATGGGAATGTTGGCAACAATAATTAATGGACTGGCTCTTCAAGACTCGTTAGAAGAGCTGGGAATTCCCACCAGAGTCCAGACCGCCATAGAGATAGCCAAACTTGCCGAGCCGTTTATTCGCCGCAGAGCAATCCGCCACTTGGAAAAGAAAAGGATAGTTATCTTTGCCGGAGGAACAGGGAACCCTTACTTTACAACTGATACAGCTGCAGCGTTACGAGCAGTAGAAATTGGTGCGGAAATAATTATGAAGGCGACGAAAGTTGATGGCGTTTATGATAAGGACCCCGCAAAGTATAAGAAAGCCAAGAAGTTCAGTAGTCTCACCTTTATGGAAGCAATAAATCGTCGATTGAAGGTTGTGGATGCAACGGCGCTTTCCCTTTGCTGGGAGAATAAAATACCCATTATGGTATTCAATATAAACAAAGCTGGGCAGATTAAAAAAGCGGTCTGTGGAGAAAAGGTGGGTACAATAATCAAGTGAGGAGGAGAGAATAGCGCGTATGGCAAAGAACATTTATGATAAGGTTAAACTGCAAATGGAAAAAGCAATTGAGGATTTGAAACACGAATTCACGACTATTCGTACTGGTCGCGCCTCCACCACTCTGTTGGAAGGTATTCGAGTTGCCTATTATGGAACCCAGGTCCCCATCAGTCAAGTCGCCAACGTTGTTATCCCAGAGGTAAGATTAATCGAGATAAAACCCTGGGATAAAAGCGTCCTTCCAGAGATAGAAAAGGCAATTTTAAAGTCCGATTTGGGATTGAGCCCCGTCAACGATGGGAAAATTATCCGGCTCAAAATACCCACCTTAACTGAAGAACGCCGAAGAGAGCTTGTAAAGAGAATCGAAAAGATTACTGAGGACCACAAGGTGGAACTGCGGAACATTAGAAGGCAGGCCAAAGATGAGTTGAAGGAGTTGGAAACAAAAAAGGTGATTTCTGAAGACGAGAAGTTTAAATCTACAGAAAAAATTAGTCAGGCAACAAATGAATATATTGAAAAGATTGATGAAGCTCTCAGGCATAAAGAGAAAGAGATAATGGAAGTATAATAGATAGATTTCAAATTTCAGATTTCAGATGGTAGAAATAGAATAAAAATGGGGAAAAGCAGTTGGATAGTTACAAAGAACTTCTTAAGCTAATTGATAGAAAGAGACTTCCTCAGCATATAGCAATCATTATGGACGGTAATGGTCGTTGGGCGAAAAAACATAACTGTAGACGAATTGTTGGTCACCTGGAAGGCACAAAGGCGATAAGGAAAATTGTAGAATTCTGCAGAGAAACAGGGATTAAAATACTTACACTTTTTGCTTTTTCCACAGAGAACTGGGACAGGCCCAAAAGAGAAGTTTATGCTCTGATGAATCTGCTGTCCAGATTCTTAAGACAGGAAATAAATAATTTCCAAAAGAATAACATTAAGCTTCTTGCCTTTGGACAGATAGAGAGGTTACCCACTAAGGTACGTATTGAATTAGCCAAGACGATAGATGCCACCAGGGGAAATAGAGGACTGATTCTGAATTTAGCTCTGAGTTATGGTGGACGGGAAGAGATAGTTCATGCCTGCAGGGAAATTGCTAGACAGGTTTCTAATAGAAGAAAAAAAGCAGAAGATATTAATGAAGAGTTTTTTAATAACTATCTTTATACCACAGGCCTACCTGATCCCGACCTGTTGATTCGTACCAGTGGTGAATTCAGGATAAGCAACTTTCTCCTCTGGCAAATTGCTTATTCTGAAATTTACGTTACCCCGGTTCTCTGGCCAGATTTCAACCGCCAGGAACTACTTTTGGCACTCATAGATTATCAGAGGAGGGAGCGTCGTTTCGGTAAGGTAAAAAACGGATAAGAGAGATAATGGAGCGAATAAAGACACCATTAGTTGTTATTCCCATATTGCTGTTGATAATACATTGGGGGGTTATCCCCTTTTTTCTTTTAGTTCTTGCTGGAGTTATTGTAAGTCTTCTCGAATTTTATCATTTGATGGAGAGGAGAAATTACCATCCCCAGAAGTTCCTGGGAGTGCTGGGAGGGTTTTTTCTTTGTCTCAGCTTTTTTCTCTTTCAGGGAAAGTTATCTGGCGGACTGGGAGGATTCGTTGTTACTATATTTCTGTTTCTAATCTTAATCGACGTAATTTTGAAGAAAGAAATCAAATTCGGCGTCTCTTCTGTTTCAGTAACTTTCCTGGGAATATTTTATATCTCCTGGCTTCTGAGTCATTTAATTCTCCTTCGCGACCTTCGCCCTCATGGAGAAGGGCTGATATATCTTCTATTTATAACTACCTGGTGTGTGGATACTGGCGCATTTTGGGCAGGAACAAAGTTTGGACGGCATAAGTTGAGCCGTCTCATCAGTCCCAATAAGTCCTGGGAGGGAGCCATTTCTGGTTTGCTGACAGGGATTGGTGTAGTTTTTGGTTGCCGAGCATTATTGGGATTGCAATTTTTCACCCGCCTCAATTTAGACCTCAATTTTATTACTCCTATAGGATGTCTGGTCATTGGGCTTCTCTTGGGAATTGGTGGACAGGTAGGAGACTTAGCTGAATCGCTGTTCAAGAGAAATGCCGGGGTGAAAGATTCAGGTAACCTCTTTCCTGGTGGACATGGAGGAATGTTGGACAAAGTAGATAGCCTGATGTTCAATGCCCCCCTACTATATTACTATATCCAGTTATTTTTGCGCTGAAAAGGAGATATCTTGAAAAAGATTGCAATTCTGGGCTCGACTGGGTCCATAGGGGTTAATACATTAAATGTAGTGAGGAAACTGGGTAAAGATTATAAAATTACAGGAATCTCTGCCCAGAAGAACGTAAACTTACTGATAAAGCAGATAATTGAATTTAGACCAACAATTGTAGCGCTGGGTGATGAAGGGGCGGCTCAAGAATTGAAAAAGAGACTGCGTCGTTTCCGTCCTCTTCCCAGGATTTATGAGGGGACTTCTGGATTAATTGAGTTTGCCCGGAATCCTGTTTCCGATTTTCTGGTTTCCGCTTTGGTTGGTGCAGCCGGACTGTTACCTACCTTGGCAGCGATTGAAGCGGGTAAAGATATTGCCTTAGCTAATAAAGAAATACTGGTGATGGCAGGTGACTTGATTATTAAGACTGCCAAGAAGAGAGGAATTAAAATTTTACCTCTGGACAGTGAGCATAGTGCTATATTTCAGTGTCTGAGAGCGGAAAAGATAAAGCATGTTCGACATATAATATTGACAGCTTCAGGAGGGCCTTTTTATAAATATAAAAAAAGTCAACTGGAAAAAGTAACTGTGAAAGAGACTCTCCATCACCCCACCTGGCAAATGGGTAAAAAGATCACAGTCGACTCAGCAACCCTGATGAACAAGGGTTTAGAAGCGATTGAAGCCAGTCACCTCTTCGGTATTGATATCAATCGCATTGACGTTTTGATTCACCCACAAACAACTGTCCATTCATTAGTGGAACTTGTCGATGGCTCGATTTTAGCTCAACTGGCAATTGCTGATATGCGCATTCCCATTCAATTTGCACTTACCTATCCCCAACGTTATCCGAGTAGATTGCAAGGATTAAAATTAGAAAAGATAGCTCATCTTACTTTCTACAAACCAAATTTAAAGAATTTTCCCTGTCTTGGCTTGGCTCTCAAGGCTGGTAGGATAGGAGGAACGATGCCGGTTGTTTTGAATGCCGCTGATGAAATTGCCGTGGAGGCTTTTCTGGTGGGAAAAATAAAACTTACTGATATTCCGAAAATTATCGAATCAGTAATGGCAGAACATAAAGTAAATAAGAAACCAAGCTTGAAAAAGATTTTAGAAACAGACCAGTGGACAAGAAATAGAACAAGGGAGAAGATAAAATGCTCTTGACCATATTTTCCATAGTATTCACTTTTGGCCTGGTTATCTTTTTCCACGAATTAGGGCACCTTATTGCTGCTAAGAGAATGGGAGTGAGAGTGGAAAAGTTCTCTTTAGGATTTGGACCTGAATGGTTAGGTTTTACCAAGGGAGGGACGCGATATGTAGTCTCTTTGATTCCTGTAGGTGGTTACGTTAAGATGGCCGGGGAGTACCCCGGGGAGAAGAGAAAGGGAACGCCCGATGAGTTTCTCTCTCAGAAATGGTGGCGGAGAATACTTATTGTTGCCTCGGGACCGGCAATGAATTTTATTTTGGCAATTGTTATTTTTTCCTTGATGGCATTTTTTGTAGGGATTATGATTCCTCATTATGAATCGACAGAAGTTGGTAGCGTGATTCCAGAGATGCCGGCGGAGAAAGCAGGTATGTTAGAAAGGGATAAGATTATCTCAATAGACGGAAAGGAAGTCAGCAACTGGAAGGAAATGGCAGAAATAATCCATTCTAAGCCTGGGGAGGAGATAAGCATAAAAATCTTGCGAGCAAAGGAAGAAATACCTCTCAAAATCATACCTCAATATGATGAAGTAAGAGGAGTGGGCCTGATAGGAATTGGCCCAGCCTGGCATACAAGAAAGTATAATTTCATATCTTCTCTTTTTGCAGGATTTGAACAGACAGCATTCCTTATAGTTCTAACACTTAAATATATATGGCTGATGCTTTTAGGAGCAGTGAAGCCTGCTGTTGCCGGTCCTATAGGAATTGCCCAGATGGTGGCTCAAGTGGCAAGGACAGGAATCTATCAATTGTTCTCATTGATTGCTATAATCAGCGCTGGGATCGGTCTGTTTAATCTTTTCCCTATTCCCCTTCTTGACGGGGGTCATGCTATGTTCTATTTGGTCGAAGGAATTACCGGTAAGCCCCTGGATGAAAATAAGATGAAAATTGCTCAGACGATTGGAGCAGCTATAATCATTTTTCTTTTAGTTCTGGTTACTTATCAGGATATATTGAGGCTGAGAAGGTAAAAATTGTGAGAAGGAAAAAGACACGCAAGATAAGAGTGGAGAATCTTTTTATTGGCGGTAATTCTCCCATTTCCGTGCAATCTATGACCAAGACAGATACGCGTAACGTTAGAATTACTGTCAACCAGATTAAACGATTGGAGAAAGCAGGATGCGAAATAGTCCGTTTAGCTGTTCCTGATATGGAAGCAGCTAAATCCTTAGGAAAGATAAAAAGGAGAGTCCATATCCCTTTAGTTGCTGACATCCACTTCGATTACCGTTTGGCAATGGAGGCTATTACTCAGGGCGTAGATAAGATAAGGATAAATCCAGGAAATATCGGAAGCCGAGAAAGAGTGAAGACTATAGCAAAGGCTG
The DNA here is from genome assembly GCA_009619095.1 of Clostridia bacterium. Taxonomy (GTDB): domain Bacteria; phylum UBA6262; class WVXT01; order WVXT01; family WVXT01; genus WVXT01. Next base: position 14,267 of record WJOT01000091.1, on the reverse strand, counting down.
CCAGAAGAGCAAAAATCCCTATAAGGATAGGGGTTAATGCAGGTTCCTTGAAACTCCCTTTGCCCGAAAGAAAGGCGAGAACTAACCTTCACCAGGGCGATATTTCTCATAGCGGAAGAATGAGCAAAGCTAAGAAGATGGTCGCTTCAGCACTCCAATATGTAAAGATTCTGGAGAAACAGAATTTTCACCAAATTGTTATTTCCCTTAAAGCCTCAGATGTTTCCACTACCATTCAGGCTTACAGGTTGATATCTGAGAAAACAGATTATCCTCTCCATTTAGGAATTACTGAAGCGGGAACCAAATTCTCAGGTACCATAAAGTCGGCTCTGGGTATTGGGACATTACTATGCGAGGGCATTGGTGATACAATAAGGGTGTCGCTCACCGCCTCTCCAGAGGAGGAGGTGAGAGTTGGTTATGAAATTTTGAAAGCATTGAATCTGAGAAGCTTTGGGCCTGAGGTCATCTCCTGTCCTACTTGCAGTCGCTGTCAGATTGACCTGATTAAAATCACTAATAAAGTAGAGAAAAAGCTGGAATCTCTTTTTCGACAAAAAAGCATTATTGCCAGAGTTCAACCTTCCAGATTTTATCCACTTAAAATAGCCATAATGGGTTGTGTAGTCAACGGTCCGGGAGAAGCTAGAGAAGCAGATGTGGGAATAGCCGGGGGAAAGGGTGTGGGACTCCTTTTCAGGCGAGGTAAAGTGATTAAGAAAGTTAAGGAAAGAAAGATGATAAACGTTCTCTTGGAAGAGATTGAAAGAGAAATAAGAAGGAGATAGTGCTGTTATGGCGAGGAATAGAATTGGAAACAGTTACCACATAAACCTCAAGGAAATGCCTGAGGAAAAGAAGCCTCGTGAAAAATTGGTAAAATACGGTCCCGACGTTTTGAGAATTTCGGAATTGGTCTCCATTATCCTGAATACAGGATACCGAGATGAGAATGTTTTAGAGTTATCCCACAGGATAATTAAAGAATACGGCTCCAAGGCAATTGCTTGTGAAAAGAATGTTGGACGACTGATGGAAACCCTGGGAATTCCCGTAGTTAAGGCTTGCCAGATAGTTGCCTGTTTTGAACTGGGAAGGAGATTCTTCCAGGAGGAGCCGGGAAAGATGCCTACCATCAGAGGACCGGAAGATGTGTACATCTATTTGGAAGATATGAGAAAGCTGAAGAAGGAGCAGTTTCGAGGTTTATATTTGAATGCGAGAAATAAGGTCATCCACGACGAAGTAATCTCTATTGGAACTCTAACTGCTAATCTGGTTCATCCCAGAGAAGTATTTCAACCAGCAATAGAATATCTTGCCTGTGGGGTAATTATTGCACATAATCATCCTTCGGGTGACCCCGAACCATCTGAGGACGATTTAGAAATTACCAGAAAGCTGGCCACAGTGGGAAAGACAATGGATATAGAACTTTTAGACCACATCATAATAGGTAAAAATAAATATGTAAGTCTTAAAGAGAAAGGAATGGTAGTGGAGTAACCCCGATGAATCGGGATGTTATTAACGCTCCGATGAATCGGAGCTACTCCAAAATTCCGGAGGAATTATGCTTCTTTCAAAATATCTCTTACCCACATTAAAGGAGATTCCCCGGGAGGCAGAGATACCTTCCCATCAACTTATGATTCGTTCAGGAATAATGAGACAATTAGCCAGTGGTATTTACGAATGGTTGCCTTTAGGTTTGAGGGTTCTCCACAAGGTGGAGAACATCATTCGAGAGGAGATGGACTCAATTGGCGCTCAGGAGGTCTCTCTTCCAGCAATGCAGCCAAGAGAACTGTGGGAAGAAAGTGGACGCTGGGACTTCTATGGGAAAGAGTTGATAAGGCTAAAGGACAGAAATAGAAGAGATTTCTGTCTTGGCCCTACTCATGAAGAAGTAATAACTGACCTGGTGCGCAAGGAAGTCAGGTCTTATAAAGAATTGCCTCTCTTGCTTTATCAATTTCAGACCAAGTTCCGAGATGAAATCAGACCCAGGTTTGGAGTAATCAGGGCCAGGGAATTCTATATGAAGGATGCCTATAGTTTTGATGCTACTGATAAGAATGCAGAAACAAGTTATAACAATGTATTTGAAACCTACTCCAGAATTTTCCAGAGATGTGGTCTAAAGTTTCGCTCTGTAGAAGCACAGACCGGTGCCATTGGCGGAGCCTTTTCTCATGAGTTTATGGTTATTGCTGATACTGGAGAGGAAATTATAGTCTCCTGTAAATGCGGTTATGCTGCGAACTTGGAAAAGGCAGAAGGTGTCCCTCCAGCTAAGGTAGGCGGAAAGGCTGGAAAGAGAAGCGGACTAAAAGAACTAGAAGAAGTTGAAACGAAAAATATGAAGACAGTTGAGGAAGTAGGAAAATTTCTGAAAGAGAAACCGGATAAATTTATAAAGACATTGGTTTACAAGACTAATGGTGAATGTGTAATAGTTATGGTAAGAGGAGACCATGAGGTTAACGAGAGCAAGGTAAAAAGTTATCTTGGTGTGAATGAAATTTTTCTTGCAGATGAGAAAACAATTAAGGAAGTTAGCGGTGCTCCTCTTGGCTTTGCCGGTCCGGTGGAATTGAAAATAAAGTGTAAGCTACTTGCCGACTATTCTGTGGAGGGGATTGTTAATGGCGTAACTGGGGCAAATAAAAAAGATTACCATTTGAAAAATGTCAACATAAACAGAGATTATAGTGTAGATGAAATTCTGGACTTGAGGAGAGCGAAGGAGGGGGATGTTTGTCCAAAATGCGGGAAAACTTTAGAATTTTCCCGGGGCATTGAGGTTGGGCATACGTTCAAACTGGGAACTAAATATTCTAAAACATTGCGGGCGACTTTTCTTGATAAGGATGGGAAAGAGAAATATTTTGTGATGGGCTGTTATGGCATAGGAGTTTCTCGAATTGTAGCTGCTGCTATCGAGCAGGGCCATGATCAGAATGGTATTATCTGGCCACTACCCATAGCACCTTTCCAGGTTCTAATTTTGCCTGTAAACTATGAGCACGAAAAGATAAGGACCATTTCTAATAGGATTTATAAACAACTGGAAAGTGCCGGCTACGAAGTGTTAATGGATGACCGCGATGAGAGAGCAGGGGTGAAATTCAAAGATGCAGACCTGATAGGAATTCCCATCAGGGTAACTGTGGGAGAAAAGACCTTGGCCAAGAATATAGTGGAAGTAAAACTTCGAGGGGAAAAAGAGGTGAGAGAGGTCGAGCCCGACCAGGTTCAAAAACTAATCCCAGAGCTAACGAAGAAATAAAAAAGAGAAAAAAGAGTCAGGGTCATTTTTTCGTTAAGTGAAAAGAAAAAGGGGCATGACCTTTTTTCAATTTTTTACTTGCATTATTTTTTAAAACCTGCTATATTAAGTACAAGTGGCTCTAAAAAGCCACTTTTTGTTTTTATTGATGTCAAATTTTCTATAATAGTAGTTGGAGGAAATGATGGAGGGAGAGTTAATAGGGGTTTTTGAACAGATAGAAAGAGAGAAAGGCATTCCCAAAAAAGAACTTCTGGAAATGATTGAGTCGGCTTTAACTTCGGCTTTTCGCAAACATTCTGGGAAAAAGCAGAAATTTGAAGCACACATTGATCCAGAATCTGGGGTGATTACTGCCTATGTAAAGAAAAAGGTGGTAAGTAAAGTAGAAAACCATTATATCCAAATAGCTAAAAAAGAAGCATTAAAGTTCGACCCTGCGGTTAAGGTAGGTGACGAGATAAAAATTAAGGTGGAAACCAAGGAGTTTGGAAGAATTGCCGCTCAAACTGCAAAGCAGGTAATTGTCCAGCGTATCCGAGAAACCGAAAGGGAGAATCTATTCAAGGAGTTCAAAAAAAAGGAAGGCACTGCTATGAGTGCTGTGGTTCAGAGGTTTGCTCGGAAGAATATCATCGTTGATTTGGGAAAAGTAGAAGCCACTTTGCCAGAATGGGAGCAAGCACGTGACCATAATTACGAGCTTTTTGAAAGATTCCAGGTCTACATATTGAAGGTAGAGCAATCACCACGAGGTCCGAAGATTACCGTTTCCCGAACGCATCCCGGCTTGGTAAAGAGACTTTATGAATTGGAGGTACCAGAAGTAAGTGATCACACTGTGGAGATAAAACAAATAGTCAGAGAACCAGGATACCGCTGTAAAGTGGCCGTGCTTTCCAATAATGAAAGGGTCGATCCTGTGGGTGCCTGTGTAGGAGTGAAAGGTTCGAGAGTTCAGGCAATTATTAATGAATTGAGTGGAGAAAGGATGGATTTGATTTCTTATAGTACAGACCCTGCCACCTATATTGCTAATTCTCTCAGCCCGGCTAAGGTGGTAAGTGTGACTATAGAGAAGAATAGAAAGAATGCTTTGGTAGTTGTGGCTGATGATCAGCTCTCGTTGACCATCGGGAAAGCAGGTCAAAATGTGCGTTTGGCTGCCCGGCTCACAGGTTGGCATATTGATATTAAGAGCGAATCGCAAATAAAAGAAGCAAAAGAAGTAGCAGTCAGCGATCTTACTAAACTTTCAGGAGTGGGTAAGGTTACTGCTCAACTTCTATCTCAGCATGGATTTACAACTATAGGAAAGATAGCCGAATCTTCCATTTCTGACCTAAGTAAGATTTCTGGAATTGGAGCGAAATTAGCAGAGAAAATTTACAAGGCTGCAAAGAAAGAAGGCAAGATAAAGTGAAGGTAAAAGAACTGGCTAAGGAACTGAATATTTCATACAAGAAATTATTGGCAAAAACTTCTGAGTTGAAAATTAAAGTGAAAAGTTCTGAAGATTCCCTGACTTCTCAGGAAGCGAAGAAAGTTAAAAGTTCTTTTGCCAAGAAAAAGAAGAAGGTTCCTGTCAAGAAAAAGGTCGCCCGAAAAAAAGTAAGTGCTAAAGTTAAAGTAGCAAAAAAGAAAGTAGTTGGGGTTAAAAAGAAAAAAGCGCCTACTACACGACGAAAGAAGATCACTAAGCGTGCTGTTGCCAAAGAAAAACCTTCCACTCTTCCTTCAGTTTCCCCTGCGGTTGAGGTCGTAAAACCGGTAGAGAAGAAAATCCCTAAGAAAGCCATACCTGTAGTCGAAGAGGTGAAAAAAGAGGAAAAAGTAGTTCCTGAAGTAGCGAAAAAAATAGAAGAAGAGAAAGTTACCCTGCCTCCTACTAAAGTTATTAAGATAGACGAAACGATTACAGTGAGCGAGATGGCCAGTAAAATGGAAGTAAAAGTAAGTGAACTTATTAAGAAATTAATGACTCAGGGTATCCTGGTCACAATCAACCAAAGGCTGGGTATAGATACTGCTACCCTTGTCGCAGGAGAATTCGGTTTCGGAATAGAAGTAGTTCCTTTATACGGAGAAGAACTTCTTGAGGAGGAAAAAGAAGACGAATCCTTATTACAACCACGTCCGCCGATAGTGACTATAATGGGACATGTAGACCATGGTAAGACATCGTTATTGGACGCAATTCGAGAATCCAAGATCATTGCCAAAGAGTCAGGTGGAATTACGCAACATATTGGGGCATACCATGTGAGTGTAGATAAAGGAGATATCGTATTTCTAGACACCCCCGGCCACGAAGCCTTTACAGCAATGCGAGCTCGCGGGGCTCAGGTGACTGATATAATCGTTTTAGTTGTGGCTGCCGATGAAGGAGCCAAGCCTCAGACCGTAGAAGCTATAGATCATGCCCGTGCAGCAGGTGTGCCGATCTTGGTGGCAGTGAATAAAATAGACTTACCCAATGCCAACGTGGAGAAGGTAAAACAGGAACTGAGTCAATATGATCTTGTTTCTGAAGACTGGGGAGGCAAGACTATCTTTGTGGAAGTTTCTGCCAAAGAAAAAATTGGTCTGGATAATCTCTTAGAGATGATTCTTTTGGAAGCGGAGATGTTGGAATTAAAAGCGAATCCTAATAAGAAAGCCCGGGGAACGATTATTGAGGCGAGATTAGATAAGCAACGGGGTTTGGTGGCCACTGTGTTATTGCAATCTGGCACGTTAGAGGTTAGTGATCCTTTTATTTCCGGTTTTTCGGCAGGTAAGGTGAGAGCCATGTTTAACGATCGAGGGAAAAAAGTTAAAAGCATCGGTCCTTCTATGCCTGCAGAGGTGTTAGGATTTTCCAGTCTACCGCAGGCTGGGGATAAATTTTATACCTTAGATAGTGAAAGAGCAGCAAGAGAAATTAGTGAGATACGGCAGAAAACCAGACGGGAAGAGATTCTGTCCCGGAGCAGGAGAATTACATTAGAAGACTTACATGAGCAGATTGCATCGGGGAAGCTTAAGGAACTCAAAATAATTATTAAGGCTGATGTTCAAGGTTCTGTTGAAGCGCTCTGCGATTCTCTGCAAAAATTGAGTACTCAGGAAATAACTCTAAATATAGTCCACAGGGGAGTGGGTGGAATCAATGAAAGCGATGTGATGTTAAGTGCTGCTTCCAATGCAATTATTATCGGCTTTAATGTTCGTCCAGGACCGAGTGCTGAAGAATTAGCTGAAAAAGAGAGAGTGGATATCCATATTTATAGGGTTATTTATGAAGTAGTGGAGGAAACGAAGAAAGCAATGGAGGGGCTTCTGGAGCCGGAGTTCAAGGAAATCCCATTAGGTAGAGCTGAAGTAAAACGCATATTCAGAATCCCCAGGGTAGGTACAGTAGCAGGATGTTCTGTGGCTAAGGGAAAGATTTCCCGCCAGAGTAACGTGCGGCTCTTGCGTGATAACGTTATAATCTATGAAGGTAAAATATCTTCTCTGAGAAGGTTCAAAGATGACGTGAGAGAAGTAGACGCTGGCTTTGAATGCGGAATAGGTCTGGAAAATTTTAATGATATAAAAGAAAACGACATTATGGAAGCCTTCACGTTAGAAAAAATTGCGCGCAAATTATAGCAACTAGATGTAGCGGTAGAACGATAGCTCTATATTGTAGGGGTGGCACGCAGTTTACCCCGATAAAGCGGGGTGGTCGCCCAAAGGAAGGGACGGCATGCCGAAAGATCGGCATAAACTGCGTCCGTCCCCTACAGGAATGCAAAGCTTTCTCTTTGCGGTTACAAGGAATAATGTAGCTATAGAGCGATAGCTCTGCCCTGTGATATATCGGATAAGGAGATGGTCTTTAGCTTAGGACGGATTGCTCTATATCTTCGGGAAAAGCCGCCCTCTCTCAAGGAGAAGAGAAGAGTGGTTAAAAGTCTTAAGGATAGAATAAGAGCCAGGTTCAATGTTTCCATCTCTGAAGTGGATAACCAAGATTTACGGCACCGTGCTACTTTGGGAATTGCGTTAGTTTGTTCTGACAGGAAACAGGCACAAACAATAAGTGATAGAATAGTTGAATTTATTCGGGAAGCGAAGAAAGTAGAAATTATCGAGCACGATTTTATAATAGAGAACTACTAAACCCCCTTCTCGCCTGGTGTTGTCGCTCTCCCTTAATGGTTGGAAAAATGCCTCTTAAAAGACCGAAACGAGTAGCCCATTTAATCCAAAAAGAGATTAGTGAAATCCTTCAAAAGCAGATAAAAAATACCCAATTGGGTTTTGTTACCATAACTGAAGTTAAAGTTACCGATGACTTACAGCATGCTAAAGTTTATTTTACAGTTTATGGTTCAGAGCAGGAAAGAATATCGACGGAAAAATTACTGAAAAGAAAGACATCTTTTGTGCGTTACCTTGTTGGTCAGAGAATCAAGTTAAGGTATACGCCGGAAATTGTTTTCCAGTACGATGAGACAATTGAACGGGCTACCCGCATCGATGAGTTAATTAACAAAATCCATCAAGAGAGAAATAATGCAAAAGAGACTCAAGAGAGAGAAAAAGAAGATAATCAATAAGATTCTAAAAGTAATCCGGGAAAACCGTACATTTTTTATCTCTTCTCACATGAAACCAGATGGGGATTCGATAGGTGCACAGTTAGTTCTTGCTTCCTTCTTGAGGCGATTGGGCAAGGATGTTTATATTGCAAATCGAGACCCTGTTCCAGTGATTTACCAATTTTTGCTACATAGTAGCGATATTCACATTGTAGAAAAGGTAGAGAGAAACTTTGATGTGGCTTTTATTTTAGATTGTGGTGACCTCCAAAGAGTAGGAAATATAATAGACCTCAAAAATAGGGTAAAAATTATAATTAATATAGACCATCATGTAGACTGTGAACTATTCGGAGATTACAATTACGTGGAACCCCGGGCATCATCTGTTGCCGAAGAACTTTATGATATATTTAAACAGGCTCATTTGGAAATAATTGAGGAGGAGGCACTTGCTCTCTATGTGGGCATTCTCACCGATACAGGTAGATTTCAGGAAGCTAACACTACTCCCCGTTGCCATGAAATTGTCGCTGAGCTCATAAGCAAGGGAATCTCCCCACAAGTCGTTAGTCAGAAGGTTTATGAGGCGAGGACTGAACCCGGATTGAAATTACTATCGTTAACTTTAAGTACATTAGAAGTAACCGCTGATGGAAAAATTGCTCTTCTTTTGATTACGCAAGATATGTATAAAAAAACCGGCGCCAGGGACGATGAGGTTGAGGGATTTGTTAACTTCGCCAGAGAGATGGAAGGGGTGGAAGTGGGAGTTCTTTTCAAAGAAACTAATGTTAGTAACCAGCTTAGAGTTAGTTTCCGTTCGAAGGGCAAGATAGACGTGAGTAAGATTGCCAGGTTATTTGGTGGGGGCGGTCATAGGAATGCTGCTGGGTGTGCAATTCAGGGGGCTGTGGAAGAAGTTAAACAGAAAGTCTTAAAAGCTATCTCCCAGGAGGCAGATAATACTGGATGAGCTAAAGGACGGCATTCTTAATATTGATAAGCCAAAGGGCTTGACTTCTTTTGCTGTAGTTCAGGAAGTGAAAACGTTCCTTTCAGTGAGAAAAGCAGGCCATGCTGGAACACTCGATCCCCAGGCAGAAGGGGTTCTTCTTATTCTTTTGGGTGAAGCAACTAAAATTTCCGCATACTTGATGAGGCTGGAGAAAGAATACGAAGCGACGATGGTTTTAGGAGTCAGTACCTCCACTCAGGATGAACAAGGCGAAGTTTTGAGAAGGATTGAGCCAAAAGTAGAGTTAAGAGAGTTAAATGAGGTTTTTGATAAATTCTTGGGAATACAAGAACAGATTCCTCCTATGGTTTCAGCCAAAAGATACCATGGGAAAAGGTTATACCAGCTCTTTCGCCAGGGAAATGTAATTGAACGAACTCCTCAGAAAGTGGAGATTAAAAAATTGGAACTTTTATCTTACGATATGCCTAAAGTTAAGTTTCGCACCATTTGCTCTTCTGGTACCTATGTGCGCACTTTATGCCATGACATAGGAGAGGCTTTAGGTTGCGGAGCCTATATGTCGCATCTGGTGCGGATGCGGGTAGGTAACTTCAAATTGAGCGATGCTCCTTCCTGGGAAAGGAAGGAGTTATTTCACCAGAAAATTCAATCTATTTCAGAAGCATTATCCGACTTTCCCAGTATTGTAGTTACCCGCAGGATGGCTCGCGGAATTGGAATGGGTAGACAGATAAAAAACTCAGAAATTATAAATGTTTCTCTGTCTCCTTCAGAAATTGCTAATACCCATGGGACATTCAAAGTATCCGATGAAGACGGAAATTTGATAGCCCTGGCTAAAGGAGAGCCTGCATCTGGAGAGAGAGAGTTTAAGTTATTGAGAGTGTTTAATCCAGAGATATAGGGAAAGAAGGCTTATATAAGAAAATGGAAGTCATAGAAAGACTATACAAATTAAGGAGAAAGTTTAAAAGTAGTGTGGTCGCCCTGGGAACATTTGACGGAGTCCATTGCGGCCATCAACAGGTTATTAAGACTACGCAGGATGTAGCCCGGAGGCAAGGTAGGACCTCAGTGGTGGTGACTTTTCAACCACTTCCGCGGGTGATAATAGGAAAAGAAAGAGAGAAGGTCGGATTAATTACAACACTGGAACAAAAGGAAGAGATAATCAGAAATCTGGGCATTGACGCGATGCTGGTTATACACTTTAATCGCAAACTTGCCCAGGTAAAACCAGAAGAATTCGTTAAAAAAGTCATTTATCAAAGAATAGGTGCAGGAAGAGTGGTTGTAGGTCCTGGTTTCCGTTTTGGAAAGAACCGCCTGGGAAATGTGGCGTTACTCAAACGACTGGGAAGGAAGTATGGTTTTGAAGTGACTACTGTTGGTAAAGTCAAAATAGGTAATATCAAAGTAAGTTCCAGTAAGATTCGTCAATTGCTCTGGCAGGGTAAAATAGAGATAGCCGGCCGCCTGTTGGGAAAATATTATAGCATTAGCGGGAGAGTGAAGAAAGGAAGCGGCAGAGGAAAGGAGCTATCTTTTCCCACGGCAAATTTAGATATTTTTGGAGATGTCATTTTACCTCAGGGAGTCTATGCTGTTCTGGTTAGTCTTAAAGGAAAAAAGCACATGGGAGTTGCCAATATTGGCACCCGCCCTACATTCTCTCCTGGCCTTCAATTTTTCCCTCGGAAAGTAACCAGAAAATATATTCGCCCGATAGTGGAAGTATATATTTTCAATTTTAAAGGAAACCTCTACCGGCAAAAGCTGGAAATCTTTCTCATAAAAAGAATAAGGAAAGAAATGAAATTCCCCACTCCTGAGAAGTTGATGAACCGAATAAAGAAAGATATCCAATTTGCAAAAAAGCTACGGCCAGGACTCTCTCTGTTTAAAAGCTAGCGGAAGGCTTTCTGGGTGTTTGACAAAGGCGGATTAGAATGGTATAATTTAAAGCTATGGGTAAACAGAAGAAAAAAAATATCATAATTATTGGAGGAGGAAGAAGAGGGATAGCAATTATCGAAACGTTACATGAAGATGAGGAATTACGAATTGCGGGTATTGCTGATCGGAATCAAAATTCTAGTGGAATGGAATTGGCCAAGAAGCTAGGGATTCCTACGGCGGGAGATTTTCGCGATTTGCTTAAAGAGAAGAAAGTAGATGCTATCCTAAACCTGAGTGATGACCTGGAAGTAGATAAACAACTCCAGAGGATAGGCCAATCTTCAAATATCGAAGTTATGAAGGGTCCTGTAACAAGCCTTCTCTGGAACCGCCTTAGAGAAAAGAAGGCCTTAACTGAATTTGAACGGCTCAGTCAAATGACAGACCCTTCTATAGGATTGGAAGAGTTATACATTTTAATTATGAATTCCTGTATTAAAGGGACCAAGGCGGATGCAGGCTCCCTTTTCATTTTTGATGAGAAACGCAAAGAATTGTCGTTAAAGACAGCCTGGGGTTTGGATGAAAAGATAATTGAACTAATTAAGAAAAAGGAAAAAGAGAAACTCCAGTTATGGAAAGAGCAAAAATTGCCTCAGCCCATAATCAACAGGGAAGAAGATGAGTCCCTCTCGGAAAATTTTAAGGGGGTTCCGGAGATAGAAACAGGAATGTGTATTCCATTGATTGGAAGAGAAGAGAAGTTGATTGGGCTTATAACCTTACATAGTAAGAAAAAGAACCACCATTTCTTAGATGAGGAGAAAAGGTTGTTTTCTACTTTTGCCAACTATTCAGCGCAAGCTATTGAAAATACTATGCTGTATAAGTCTACAGAACATCTCTCCATAACCGATGGTTTAACAAGCTTATATAACCATAGACACTTCCATGAGCAATTGGAAGTGGAGGTAAAACGCGCCCAGAGATACGACCTGAATCTCTCATTAATTATGATTGATCTCGACCGTTTTAAGAAATTTAACGATAGTTATGGACATTTACAGGGAGATACCTTACTGAGAAAAATAGCGCAAATTCTAAAGAATTCTCTAAGAGAAACAGACTTCGTAGCCAGATATGGTGGCGAAGAATTTGTAGTGATTCTTCCGGAAACTAACAAGGAAGGAGCCTCTGTTGCAGCAGAAAGGGTAAGAAAAACAATAAACGAGCAGACTTTTGGAGAAGTTGGGGCAAAAATGACTGTAAGTCTGGGAGTGGCATCTTATCCTGACGATGCCTGTCTGAGGACTGATTTAATCAAGAAGGCAGATGAGGCTCTTTATCGAGCTAAAAGGGAGGGTCGCAACCGCACCTGTTCGGCCTGATTCTATAAAATAGATAATGGTCAGGATGGTCCCGATGAAATCGGGACGAATAAGGAGGGGAAAGTGACGTTAACAGATGATAAAAAGAAAGATATCGTAAAGAAATTTCGCATCCACGAAAAAGACACTGGCTCTGCAGTAGTTCAAATTGCTTTAATGACCGAGAGAATTAATGATCTGACAGACCACTTCAAAGCTCACAGTAAAGACCACCATTCTCGGCAGGGTCTTTTAAAACTCGTGGGGCAGAGAAGGAAACTATTAAACTACGTGAAGGTTCATGATTTGAAGAAATATCGAGAGGTTATCAGTAAATTGAAATTGAGAAAATAAGTTTTCTCAAGAGAGGATTAACTATGGCTGGAAAAGTAGAAGCAGAAATTGCAGAACGATTATTAACTATTGAGACAGGAGACCTGGCAAAGCAGGCTGCTGGTTCGGCACTGGTTAGATATGGAGAAACTGTTATTTTAGCCACTGCCACAGTAGCGCCTGAGCCAAAAGAAGGACAGAGCTTCTTTCCGTTCATGGTAGATTACAGAGAAAGAACTTATGCTGCTGGTAAAATTCCTGGAGGATTCTTCAAGAGAGAAGGAAGGCCGCGCGAGAACGAGGTGGTAACTTCCCGATTAGTGGATAGACCTTTAAGGCCTCTTTTTGACCAAAACTTTCTGAACGAAATTCAAGTAATGATTACCGTCTTATCTTCCGACCAGGAAAACGATGCCGATGTTCCTTCAATTATTGGTGCTAGTTGTGCAGTAAGTCTTTCGGGTATACCTTTTGCTGGACCTATTGGTGCAGTAAAGGTGGGAAGGGTTGAGGAAAAGTTCATTATTAATCCCACCTTTACTCAACTGGAGGAGAGTAGTCTCAATTTGGTTGTTGCCGGCACCAGAAACACAGTAACCATGATGGAAGGATGGGGAAAGGAAGTACCAGAAGAAGTTTTGCAGGAAGCGGTCAAACTGGCTCATAAAGTTATAATAGAAACAATAGACTTACAGGAAAAGTTAATAAAGCAATTTGGAAAGCCCAAAATTGAATTTCCTGGAAAAGAGGAGCATCCCATAAATGAGGAACTGAAGAAGGAGTTCTATCGCCTTCTCCCATATGCCCAGAAGAAGGCAATTCCTGCAAATTTAGAACTGACAATTCGGATTATTGAGTTCTGCCAGGGAAAGGTAGAAGAAGCACTGAGAATTAGCGACAAACTTGAAAGAGAGAAGAGAATCAGTGAAATTATCTCTGAGACTATTGATAATTTTTCCAAAGATTATCCTGAACAAGAGAAAACCATCGGAGATACCATTGACCAGGTTCAGCGTAATTATTTAAGGCGATTAGTCCTGGAAGAGAATAAACGAATAGATGGACGGAAAATAGACGAAGTTCGTCCAATTACCTGTACCGTAGGCGTCTTGCCACGAACCCATGGCTCTGGCTTATTCACTCGTGGACAAACGCAAGCTTTGGTAACCACTACACTGGGCACATCCCGGGATATGCAAATTATGGACGAATTAGAAAGAGAATATAAGAAGAGATTTATGCTCCACTACAATTTTCCACCTTTCAGCACCGGAGAGGTAAAGCCCCCCCGGGGTCCCGGACGACGGGAAATTGGACATGGGGTGCTGGCTGAGATGGCATTATCTCCGGTGTTACCTTCTGAGGAAGAGTTCCCTTACACTATAAGAATCGTCGCTGATATTTTAGAATCCAATGGTTCTTCTTCTATGGCTTCTGTTTGTGGTGGAACACTCTCTCTAATGGATGCGGGAGTGCCCATTACTACGCCTGTAGCTGGAATAGCAATGGGTCTGGTTAAAGAAGGGGAGCGAGCCGTTCTGTTAACTGATATAATTGGTATGGAAGATTTTCTTGGCGATATGGATTTTAAAGTTGCCGGTTCCAAAAAAGGGGTCACCGCAGTGCAGTTAGATATTAAGACTGACGAGATTACACCAGAAATTATGGCTAAAGCTTTGGAACAATCGAGGAAAGCTCGGCTGTTTATTCTGGAGAAGATGCAGGAAAAAATAGAAGCTCCTCGTAAAGAAATCTCACCATTAGCACCTAAGATTTTGATAGTAGAAATCAAGCCTGACAAAATCAGAGAAGTAATCGGG
>WJOT01000010.1 GCA_009619095.1 Clostridia bacterium | reverse complement strand
CGAACTACTTGGTTGTAGATATTGTCCCATAGTGAGAATGTCGCAATCTGTTCTTCTCAAATCTTCCATTACCCGCGAAATCTCCTGTTCCTCCTCTCCTAAGCCGAGCATCAGGCTCGACTTAGTGTAAATATCAGGCTGCAAAATCTTCACCAACTCAAGCACCCTCAGAGACCTCTCATAAGAGGCCCCGGGTCTCACTTTTCGATATAGAGATGGCACTGTCTCTAAGTTATGTCCGACAATCTCAGGCCTTGCCTCCAATACCTGGTTAATCGCTTCTCTATTTCCTGCGAAATCGGGAATAAGCACTTCAATAATTACATCGGGATTTATCGAGCGAACCTCCGTAATTGTAGAGAAAAATTGAGAAGCTCCCCCGTCTGGCAAATCATCACGGGTAACTGAAGTAATTACTACATGCTTCAAGTCCAATTTCTTCACTGCCTGGGCTATTCTTTTGGGTTCCTTCCGGTCAACTGGTAAAGGGCTCCCTTTAGCCACACTACAGAATTTACAGTTCCTTGTACAGATTTTACCTAAAATCATGAAAGTGGCTGTAGATTCAGCGAAACATTCCCAGAGGTTAGGACAACGGGCAAATCTAATCTGCTGAGGAGATTTCTCGTCTTATTAACCTCTTCTCCTCCTCCTCCTTTTTTGTCAGAGGGAGCAAGAGACAATCTCTTTACTATCCAGGGTGGAAACCTGCTTACCATGTTCCTCCATCTGCAGATTGAATACTTCTCTGAACTGTTCTATCAACTGGCGGCGGAAATCTTTTGGCTCAACTGACCTGCCCAATATCTCGCTCATAGAAGTCACCATTCTACTTTCAAATCCACAGGGCCTAATTAATGAAAAATAAGAGAGGTCAGAATTTATATTGAGGGCAAACCCATGGAAAGTGACCCAGCCCTTTATACCAATTCCTATAGAGGCGACCTTCCTGCCCCCTACCCAAACTCCGGTATGGTTCTCAATCCTTTGCCCATTTATTCCGTAAACTTTTAATGAACGGATTATTACTTCTTCGAGATTTCTTAGATACCTATGTATATTTTTCCCATAAATTTTTAGGTCGAGAATGGGATATCCTACGAGCTGTCCAGGACAATGGAGAGTAACATCGCCTCCTCTGTCGATTTCAAAAACTCTAATTCCTTTACTTTGCAATAACTCATCGGAAACTAAAATGTTATCCCTTTTACCTCCCCTTCCCATAGTCACCACTGGCTCATGCTCCAGTAGAATCAAAACATCATCGATTCTTCCTTCTCTCCTGAATTTATGGAGTTTCCTCTGTAAATCGTAAGCCTTCTCATAACTAACCAATCCCAGGTCTAATACTCTACATTTAACCATGATTATTATTTCCACTATTTCTTCTTTAAATCTATAGCCTCTCCATGCACATCATGAGCTGCTTCAAATATTGCTTCACTCAAAGTGGGATGGCCGTGAATCATTCTTTCCAAATCCTTAGTGATAACTTTCGCTTTAATAGCCACGCTGGCCTCGCCTATCAATTCCGTAGCATGCGCACCAACTATATGTACCCCTAATATCTCATCAGTCTTTCTATCCGCCAATATTTTCACCAAGCCAACTCTTTCTCCCATAATAGTTGCCCGGGCATTGGCCAGGAAAGGAAATCTTCCCACAGCCACTTCGTAACCCATCTCTTTTGCTTTCTCCTCACTGAGACCAACGCTGGCAACTTCAGGGAAAGAATAGATACAATTGGGAATAACCTTGTAGTCGATTTTCGATTGATTACCCATCGCATTTTCACTAGCTACAATACCCTCCCCTGAAGCGACATGGGCAAGAAGAACCCCTCCCACTACATCTCCAATGGCAAATATTCCTGGAAGATTCGTTTCCATCCTCTCATTTACCAATATTCTTCCCTTCTCCATCCCAATCCCTGTCTTCTCCAGATCCAGACCCTTTGTATATGGCTTCCTACCTGTAGCAATCAGCACCTTCTGGGCAACTTTCTCTTCTTTTCCTCGGGGAGTCTCTATTATGACTTTCTTTTTGCCATTGTGGGATATTATCTCTTTAACTTTTACTCCTGTATTTACTTCTATTCCAGATTTGACCAGGAATTTCTTCAGTTGTTCAGATATCTCTCCGTCCTCAGTGGGAATAATCCGTGGCAGGAGTTCAACAATTGTCACTCTACTTCCTAAACTGTTAAATATGGAAGCAAATTCCACTCCAATAACTCCACCTCCCACA
>WJOT01000113.1 GCA_009619095.1 Clostridia bacterium | reverse complement strand
CTCTAACCCTCTGTTTAAATCTCTCATCCTTTCCCCATCCCTGGAGACAGACTCCAATAGTGGGTTGCTCATTAATAGCTACCTCTTTTGTGAACGCGAATCTGTCCAAATTGAACAGCGGGTCAGGAACAATAGAAACTGAAAGGTTCTCATTCAGTTTTCCCAGTTCAAATTTCGACAATTCGTCCCGAACAGTAATTAAATCCACAAACCCAAGAATTATTCCCGTAACCTTTCTACTAATTCTCCTTCTGATCGGTCCCACACCCTGAGAGATAAGAAAAACCTTCTTGAAAAATAGCTTAGCCAATAGAATCAATCCCAGATAATAATAGATACTCCAGCTACTGGTAAGGTCTTGCAAAAGCCCTCCTCCACCAAAAACAAATAGGTCTGTGCGAAAAATTGCAAGGGTTACCCTTAGAGAGTTCCAGCGATTTATTGCTTTTACTTTGTAGTTTCTGCCAGTTTTGGATGGATTTCTGGAGAGGATAGTAATCTCTACTTTGTTATTGAACCTTTTAAATTCGTTCAGCAAAGAGAAGAGAATCAACTCATCGCCACCATTATCGAAACCATAATAGCCAGCCACCAGAATTCTATGTACCATTTCTAACAATTTCTCCACCCACGCCTGCTTCAACCGGGAAAAAGATAGTTAAGGAGTAGCAGACTTTAGTCTGCGTTAAGGAGTAGCTGCCTGCGCAATTTCCCCGTCGAGAACGCAACCTGCCACGTCCCGTTGGGACTCCGCCTGTGGCGGGATCCCTTACGGGAAAGGTTGCGGCTACCAAACAAAAAATCTAATTATGACACAGCCTCTTTCGGGAGGACTCCAGACCTTTTTACGTTAAGAAATTCCTCAACGATGAACCCAGCCCCTGTGTAGGGGCTGGGTGAATAAACTATCTTTTAATTCCTGAGCCTTTCCCTTGTGCTCCTTCGCACAATGCTGACCAATAAGATTCCTATTATTATCCCTAACCAAACGCCATTTATTGTCCTGGTTAAAGAGATAACCAATGGCGTATGGGCATGGCAAAAACTATTTATTATAGAGACCTGTCCGATCAAACCGAGAATAACGAATAATTGCCAGCTCTTTGTTTTTAGTCCTAAATTTTCTTTTTTCCCAAGTTGCGCAACCTGCCCCGTCCCGATACCGGGACGGGATCGGGAAAGGGTGCGGCTACCACCTTTCAAATATAGGTATATTCCCAGAATCATTAGAGGATGTCCGATAAAGAACTCTTTTATTCTCGGTCGAACAATAAGTAATTTTTCAAGAATCTCCCTTGCCCTGCTTTCTATTTCCCAGAGAAACGGTCCGGGATAATTTCCGCTCCTCAGGAGAAGCACAATTCCCCCCAAAGCTAAAATGGAAAGTATCAACAAGTGTCTAAATTCGACTTTTCTGGATAGAAATTCCGATACTTTACCTACATAAAAACGGATTAACCCTTTTTCTTTGAGAGATTGCTCCCTCCATCCAGACAAAAGGAACAACCCCATTATCAATGGGAGGATAAAAGAAGCCTTCACGCCTCGAAACTGGTGAACTTTCAACATAAAGTCTAAACGACTGAGTAGACAAGCAATTAGAAGTCCACCAAAGATAGTAGTAATGGTTACTTTAAGGAAAAGCCAAACGGCTCGTGAGATATTCCCCTCTCTACGAGTCCTCAGTATTAATGACTCAGGAAGAAGTAATCCAAAAGTTAGCGCTAAAAGAGGGAAAGAGAGGGCAGCAATTAGAGCTACAATCTGAATGAATAGTCTCTCTTGCCAGAAAAAAAGTATTAGTGCCAGAGAAGCAAATAGATAGAAATAGTAAAAACTTAAAGAAACAGACCTATAGAGAGAAATTAACCAGAGGGGAAGTATTAAGATAACTAAAAAAATTGGCAGGCGAATCAAGTTGAGTGAAGCCGGGAGAGGCTTAAATGGTTGAGAAAAACCAATCTTAAAGTTACTTCCTAAAATAGCCGCCTTAATTCCTCTAATGTAATCGAGATGGGATTGAATTTGTAAATTCTCACTACTTCCTGAGATAAAAGGCAAATGAATATAGAGTAGTCTAACATTCCTTTCTTTGACAGCTCTCTGGAAGCGGGTAATCAATCTGGAGACGTCCAGCCCACCACTCTGTTTAATAGCAACAACCTCTTCCGGTGAAATAGAGTGTACTCTAACTATTTTCTGATATAGGTTTTTGGTTACTTCGCCCAAGCCATCCTGATTCAAGAACTCGACAATACCCAACTTAACCCCTGCTATATCCAATTGTCTCCTCACTGAATCTAAAAAGCCTGGATAGCCTAAGATACTATCTCCGGAAAAGATAACTGCCGATATATTTCTCCAATCGTTTACAGTGGAAAAGAGAGTCTGTATGGAAGCTTCACTAATAAAGGGTCCATTCGTGAGAAGTAAAATGCTTTTTAACCCATAACTGGTTATCCTTTCTATTTTTTCTGTTAAAAAACCTATCCCTATCCGGGAAATCTCTCCTTCCTCCATTCCGTAAACACTCAGGACCATTAGAGGTCTCTCATATGAATCCCCTTCGATTCTGTTAACTTTTTTCTTGCCCAGTTTTTCGACCAGTATTCTCTCTATCTTTTCTCCCAGAGCAAAATCACTGGTTACAATAAAAGTATATTTCTCAATATCCTGTTTGATTAAATCTTTAAGGAAAAGA
Source organism: Clostridia bacterium (assembly GCA_009619095.1). Classification (GTDB taxonomy): domain Bacteria; phylum UBA6262; class WVXT01; order WVXT01; family WVXT01; genus WVXT01. The sequence continues at coordinate 7,655 of WJOT01000113.1, read as the reverse complement.
GATTGAACTGGGGCCAAATACTGGGACTTCTTCACCTCTTCTCCGGTTATAAAAGTTAGCCTGCCCTCGGAAGATAGCGTCTCCAGAGTCTCCTCTTCGATAACTATTGAATTAATGCCAGCTTCTTTCAACTCCCACAAAAAAGCGTCAATATCATACCCCCATTGGAGGCAGAGCTCGGAAAGTTCACTGTAATCGCAAGCCATCTCCACCCGACGGTTATCAACTTCCACCCGCCAGCGAATTATGGATACCAAAATAGATGAAACTATAGATAGACATAGAACAACAATTAGAATTTTCTTTTTCATCATTTTAAATGAGTAGCGTTCACAATTTTTTTCTCGTCGGAAAATTTTAAATTCTCTTTTCCTTTTTTCTATGTCCAGAGAGAACTTCCTTTTCCTTGTAGGGAAAGGATTAAGGTGAGGAGGATTTTGTAGCTTTTAAATTTTACACCATTTCATTCCAAATTACAATAAAAAAATAGACCTGAGCTTTTCATGCAAAGGTCTATTTTATGTAAATATACAGTATTTTTAAGTTAAGCCTGCAAAGTCAAATTCCGGGATTGAGCCTTATTTCGGAGGTGGTGGACAGAATACACCACACTCTGGCTCATAATACATTATCGCCGCTTCCACTTTCCCTCTGTTAGTATGCTGAATAATCACGTGTGTCTGGTCGAGTCCATCACAGGTAGCCAGTGGGGGAGTGTATCCGCCAGATAGGACGATTTTCTTATTTGGTCCCAGTGAGATGTTCTGCCAGACTTGCTTGCTATCGTCAGGTAACGGTTCACCTTTTCTATAAGTAACATACCGGGGATATTGATACCAGAACCGGTCACACGTACCCGACTCATAATACTCCTGAATTGCTATTACATCCAGACGCTTGTAAGTGCGACGGCTGTTATTTGTAATATGCACTTCATAAGTCATCGGCAGTCCAATATAATAGCCGGCCAAACCTTCTGGCGTATAAAAATAGGGATCGGTATAGACTACCTTTATGCTAAGATTCTTAAGCTCACCTGCATGCTTGCCGAAGTAAACATTGGCTGCCAATAGAGAACTACCTATAATCACAACCAACCCAAGGACAGCAATCAGAAGCAATCTCTTTCTATCTCCCATATTACACCTCCTTTTCCTTAAAGACTATAAAAAAAGCCGAGTTGCCAGAAGCTTCAAACACTCTAAATTTGTTTTTTCTTCAGCAACTCGGCTTTCAAAAAAGCGTCTAAAAGCATCTATCGTCTTCGGCAACCTGACTATCCCGATGGTTCGGGACTCTAAGGTTTTGCGTCCCCCTATATCCTAGGGAGTTGCCCTTATCGAACGATAACAATTATCGTCACTAAAATTTTACCACAACTTCTCTAATTTGTCAACCTGTTTTTTTAACCATTAATGTCGATAACTTTGGGGTTTTGCTAATTTTCTCCTCTCTTATCTATCGCTTTTTGATATAATTTCAAATATTCTTTCGTAGAGGTAGCCCAGGAGAAATTGGCCTCCATCATATTGTTAACCAACCTTTGCCAGGCTTCCTTCTGTCTATAAACAGTTATCGCTCTTTTGAGCGCATTCACCAGGGCAGTAGCCGAATATTCGCTTAGTAGAAAGCCATTTCCTTTGCCTGTCTCTGACTCAAATTCTTCAATTGTGTCCGCCAAACCACCTGTGGGATTAACAATAGAAGCAGTGCCATACGCTAAACTAATTAACTGTCCCAACCCGCAGGGCTCATAGCGGGAAGGCATCAAGAACAAGTCACAACCGGCATAGATTCTATGAGCAAGTCGATTATCAAAGGTAATATGAATTGCTGCTTTTCTGGAATACTTCTTGCCAATCCGGGAAAAAAGCTTATGATATTCTTCCTCACCCGTTCCTAAAAGAATAAAGTACAAATCTAAATCCATTATTTCATCAATTGCTTCTCCAATAATATCGAGTCCCTTCTGCTGGGCAAGCCGGGAGACAATTCCCACTAAAGGCCACTCTAAGTCAACTGGCAGGTTATTCTCCTCTAAGAGAGCCCTCTTACATTCCATTTTTTTATCTATCTCTCCTATGGTATAGTTGACAGCAATGAATTGGTCCTTCGCTGGATTCCATTCATCATAGTCAACCCCATTAAGTATCCCGTAGAGGTCCTGTCCGCGATGGGCAAGGACTCCTTCCAAACCGTATCCAAATTCGGGTGAACACTGAATCTCCTTGCTATAGGCTACGCTTACGGTATTCAATACATCTGCGTAAACCAGTCCTCCCTTGAGAAAGCTAACCTGCCCATGGAATTCCAACTTTTCAGGAGTAAATTCTTCCTCGCCCAAGCCAGCCAAATTTAGAGTCTTTTTGGGAAATGTCCCTTGATAGGCAATGTTATGAATAGTCAAAACTGTTGCCATTCTCTGAAAGAAAGGGTCATTCTTATATAATGTCTTCAAGTAGACAGGAATTAAACCTGTCTGCCAATCGTTACAGTGAATCACATCGGGTTGAAACCCTATTGCCTTAACCGCTTCCAATAGCGCTCTGGAAAAAAGAATGAACCTTTCTGCGTTATCCTCATAGGCGCCTTCTGGAGTGCCATAGAGTTCTTTCCGCTCAAAGTAAGGTTTATAATCTATAAAATATACGGGTATTTCTCTTTCCAGTTCGCCTTCTAAAATTGAAACTATGGCAATTTCCTCTCCTACAGGAATAGACAGGCTTTTAGTAAGTGTCCTTAATCCAAACTTTTGATTGTCGACAACTTTATATTTTGGCATCACCACTCGCACATCATGACCCTGAGCCTTTATGGCTCTGGGTAAGACCCCGCTTACATCAGCAAGTCCTCCTGTCTTGGCGAAGGGAACCACTTCTGAAGAAGTAAATAGAATTTTCAGTTCAACACCTCCAGGTACCACCAATATTCATATAGTGTTGTCGGTAAATAGGAGTAGCAGACTTTAGTCTGCGTAGGAATTCGCAACCTGAAGGTTGCGACTACCGATTCATCGGAGCACCCCGGATAGTTTCTCAGAGATGTCATTTCCTTAAGCTCCGGCTTCCCTTAAAAATTTAGCTGCTTCTTCTGGCGGAGTGGGATTAATGTAAAAACCCGTGCCCCATTCAAATCCGGCAACTCTGGTCAATACGGGCATAACCTCAATGTGCCAGTGGTAGTAGGGAAGGTGGGACGTTGTAAGTGGAGAGTTATGGAGAATATAATTATATGGAGCATAATTGAGCACTTTGTTCATCCGAGTTAGAATCCCTTTAAGACAGCATGCCAGATGGATTACTTCGTGTTTCTGGATATCTTCAAAAGCCGAGTCGTGTTTCTTGGGAATAATCCAGGTCTCAAAGGGAAACCGGGAAGCATAAGGAGCAAAAACTACGAAGTCTTCATTCTCAGTAATTATTCTCGTCACTGACTTTGTCTCCTGTCTGATAATATCGCAAAAGACACACCTTTCTTTATTCTCGTAATAATTTTGCGCCCCTACCATCTCCTCTTTCACCCTTTTAGGGACTATTGGCAGGGCGATTAGCTGGGAGTGGGAATGGGTCAGGGAAGCTCCAGCAGCCTTTCCCTGGTTTTTAAAGATTAGAATATATTCGAACCTGGCATCTCTCTTCAGATCTACGGTTCTATCTCTATAAGCCCAGATTACATCCTCTACATTTTTTCTTTCCAGTTCGGGAAGAGTCTTATTATGGTCGGTATTTTCAATAATTACTTCATGGGCGCCGATCCCGTTCATTTTGTCGTACATTCCTTCACCTGTGCGACTTAAATCTCCTTCCACTTCTAATGCCGGAAATTTGTTGGGAACTACTCTTAACCACCAGCCTTTGGTATCAGGTTTTGTTCCTGGCTCACGATAAGCCATGACCTCGGGGGGAGTCTTTTTTTCATTTCCCACACAGAACGGACAGAGCTTCTCGTCCGACTTCTCCTGGGGCTCCGTTCCAAAATCGGAAGGTCTCTTTGCTCGTTCAGTGGCAATGATAATCCAGCGACCAAGTATGGGGTCTTTTCTCAAATCAGGCATATAAACCTCCTCTTGTCAACATTGTCCCGATGAATCGGGACCTACAGAGTCTGTCCCGATGAATCGGGACCTACAAATCCTCCCGATGGATCGGGATAGGCACAAATTTCCCGATTGAAAATCGGGACTTCACTTCGTTCGCAATGACAACTATGTTTAGCGCAATAGCTGGATGGAGTCTTTCCCCAGAAGCCTTTTCACTTCTTCCAGCAACTCCTCACTAAGTTTGACCTGTGTTTTTGATCTTATGTTCACAATTCTATTACGTGGGGCAGACAGGTTAAAACTCACCCGGCAATTACCCTGGTTTTTTATAAATAGTTCCTTCAATTTCTTTAAAGTATCCTCTTCCAACCCGGCTGTGGATAGATTCAAAGTCATCTGGCGGATGAGAAGCTCCCTGGCACAATTAAAGGGAATTACTTCTGAAGCCACAATCCTCGGTTTCTCTTCCCGCCAATTAATCCTTCCTTTGACTATAACCATCTCATCCCTAAGCAAGTATTTTCCTATGCCATTTTCATAAGCCCCAGGGAAAACAATGACCTCTACCATTCCCGTCAAGTCTTCTAATTTAAAGATAGCCATCAATTGACCCTTCTTTGTTTTCTTTTTGTTGAGAGAACCTATTATTCCCCCTATGCTCACTTGACTTTCAACCCCTGACTCGTGCAGTTTATCTATTGAATGGCTGACATAATTCTTCATCTCTTCAGCAAACCTGGCCAGGGGATGACCTGTAATATAAAAACCCAATACTTCCTTCTCGTATGCCAGTAATTTATTCTCTTGCCATTCCTTTGAAGAAGGCAATTCCTCAGCTTCTCCAAAAGTAGAATCGACGATATCCATAAAAGAAGTCTGACCGCTCAGTCGCTCCTTCTGGGCCCGTGATGCTTTCTCTAAAACGAGGTCCAATCCTTTAAATAACTGAGCTCTTGGCTGACCAAGCGAATCGAAACACCCCGCCTTAATTAAGCTCTCAATTGCTCTTCTATTGACCAGTCTCGAGTCAACCCGAACACAAAAATCGTATAGTGATGTAAACGCTTCTCCACTTTCCCGGGCACCTACAATAAAGTCTATAGCCCCCTGCCCTACATTCTTAATAGCTAAAAGACCAAAGCGAATACTCCCGTTTTCTATTCTGAATTCTGAAAAACTCTTCTCTACACCCGGTGACAGCACAGTGATGCCCATCTGACGACACTCGGATATATATTCTACGATTTTATCGATATTCTCCACTTCGCTACTTAAAAGCACCGTCATATACTCCAGGGGATAGTTTGCTTTGAGCCAGGCGGTCTGGTAAGCGAGAAGAGCATAGGCACTTGCGTGGGACTTATTGAAACCGTATCCACCAAATTTCACCATAGCATCGAATATTCTATTTGCTTTTCCTGGGGAAATTTCTTTCTTTCCTGCCCCCTTTACAAAATTCTCTCGCTGTCTTTCAATTTCTGTAGGTATTTTCTTCCCCATCGCCTGGCGCAAAACATCAGCCTGTTCCGGAGCAAAACCTGCTAATTCCGTAGCAATGCGCATAACATCTTCCTGATAAAGAATCACACCATATGTATCCTTTAGAATTGGTTCAAGCAAGGGATGTTCATAGTTTATTTTCGCACGCTTATGTTTTCTGACCACAAACTCATCCACCATTCCGCTCCCAATAGGACCGGGACGATAGAGTGCCACAAGCGCAATCAAGTCGGAAAATTCTGTTGGCTTTAACTTTCTCAAAAGGTCCCTCATGCCTGCACTCTCCAGTTGAAACACTCCGGCAGACTTTGCTTGTGCTAAAAGTTTGTATGTTTTCCTATCATCAAGTGGAATATCAGAGGGTTCTCTGGGAGCCTCTTTCGCTCTCTTACTTATAAGCTTCAAGGCCTCATCAATTACCGTCAGTGTTCTCAATCCCAAAAAATCTATTTTCAAAAGACCCAATCTAATTAAGGCAGAATCTTCGTACTGAGTAGTTACCACATTCTTGCTACTCTTTGCTAAAGGTACATAATTAACCATTTCCCCAGGGGTAATTACAATTCCTGCAGCGTGAACACCCGTATGCCGTTTGATTCCTTCAATTCTCTGAGCCGTGTCTAATAGGTTCCTGACCACGCCCTCAGTCTCATATCGCCTGTTCAATTCCGGCACCAGCTGTAAAGCACCTTGTATTGTCTCACCAAAAGGGATTAATTTAGCAATTCCATCTACCTCAAGCAGAGGGACATTCAATACCCTGCCAGTATCTCTGACCACAGCCCTGGCTAACATAGTTCCAAAAGTTATAATCTGAGCTACATTTTTTTGTCCGTATTTCTCCTTCACATAATCAATAACTCTATCTCGTCCATTATCGGCAAAATCGATATCGAGATCGGGCATACTCTTTCTTCCAGGATTCAAGAATCTTTCAAATAGAAGACCATACTTCAACGGGTCAAGTTCAGTAATTCCCAGAAGATAGGCAACGAGACTGCCAGCGCCAGACCCCCTACCCGGACCTACCATTATCTTTTGACGTTTCGCATACTCTATGAAATCCCACACAATCAGGAAATAACTGGCAAACCCCATCTGGCTTATGACCGAGAGTTCATAGTCCAATCGTCTACGTATATCGGGCGTAGCTTTCGTATATCTCTTCTTCAACCCTCCTTCACAGAGGTTTCTTAAATACTCATCGAAGTTATAATTCTCCGGAACTTTGTAGTCAGGCAAATGCATTGTTTCAAAATCGAGCTGAAGGTTACATTTTTCAGTAATCTCTGTTGTACTCTTTATTGCCTGTGGAATTTCAGCAAAAATTTGTTTTATCTCCTGAGGGGATTTAAAGTAGAATTCTTCTGTGGAAAACTTCAGATGTGAGGGATCATCGAGTGTTTTGCCAGTACCAATACAGAGAAGTATCTCCTGCGCATATGCATCAGCTTTATCCACGTAATGGCAATCGTTGGTAGCTACCAATGGAATTCCCATCTCTTTCCCTAATTTAATTAGTTCCTGGCAGACTTTCTTTTGTTCACTGATTCCGTTATCTATCAGTTCAAGATAGAGGTTCTCCTTACCGAAAATCTCGCCATAGAAAGAGATATCCTTTTTAGCCTTATCATGGTCGTCATTTAATATAGCTTGGGAAACCTCGCTCTTAAGGCAACCAGTCAAACATACCAGTCCTTTTGAGTATTCTTTAAGTACTTCCTTATCTATCCGCGGTCTATAGTAGAAACCTTCAAGATAGCCAATACTTACCAGTTTCATTAAATTCTCATACCCAGTTTTGTCCTTTGCTAAAAGGATTAGATGATTTGCTGCCTCCGATATACCGCTTCCCTCCTTAACATACCGGCTTTGGGGAGCAACATAGATTTCGCAACCTATAATCGGCTTTATCCCACTATTCACGCATGCCTGGTAAAAGCCAATTGCGCCAAACATATTCCCATGGTCAGTAATCCCCAGAGCGGGCATCTTGTACTCGGCTGCTCGCTGAATAAGGTTCCCCGGAGCCCCCCGGCTATCCAGAATACGACAGGCGCCATCAAGAAGGCTGTATTCAGTGTGCAGATGTAGATGGACGAAATCTGAATGTTCC
>WJOT01000083.1 GCA_009619095.1 Clostridia bacterium | reverse complement strand
AAGGACTTCATCGTTCACGCGGCGTCACTGCGTCAGGGTTTCCCCCATTGCGCAATATTCCCCACTGCTGCCTCCCGTAGGAGTCTGGACCGTATCTCAATTCCAATGTGGCCGAACACCCTTTCAGGCCGGCTACTGATCGTTGCCTTGGTAAGCTATTACCTTACCAACTAGCTAATCAGGCGCGGACTCATCCTTAAGCGACTCCGGTAAACCGAAGCCTTTTACTACTGAATCATGCGATTCTGTAGTCTTACGCGGTATTAGCTCCACTTTCGTAGAGTTATCCCCCACTCAAAGGTAGATTATCCACGTATTACTCACCCGTTTGCCACTACCCCGATATCACCTTACGGCTTTATCGGGACCGTTCGACTTGCATGTGTTAAGCGCGCCGCCAGCGTTCGTTCTGAGCCAGGATCAAACTCTCCAAATTTACTTACTTAACATCTTGAATTAACCAAGGTTAGCTGGCTTCAACACTCCTATTTAATTATCAAAGACCTAAACTCCCATCTTAATTATACCATATAACTATTACTTTGTCAATACTCCCTTTATATATTTAAAAACCCACCCAAAGATAGAAAAAAACATACCTTTGTATTATATTGTTTGTTATGCCTAAAATTTATAACCGGGGAATAAATGTTGCTTTTTAAAGAAAAGAACCTGAAGGTAATTTTGGCGGGACTTTCTTTCGGAGAGAAAAATAGTTTATTTCTCCGAGGCATCCCTCCCTTCTTCTTTCAGCTATAATACTAACAAAGTTTTTCTTAATTGTCAAGTAATTTTTTAGAGGTCTCTGAAAAAGTCCCCTAAGTGTCTTTGCGAGGAGCCCCGCACAATAAATGTGCGGGACGACGAAGTCCCGATTTATCGGGACCACGGCCTTTGGGCTCGTCCCGATTTTCAATCGGGAACAGACGAAAAACGAAGCTTTTTCAGAGACCTCTTTTAAAAATATTTCACAAAGCCTTACTGGATGTTATTCAGTTCCAGTAATTTAAAAAAATCTTTATTCGACTTGGTAGTCTGCAATTTCCCTAGTAAAAACTCCATCGCTTCCACGACGTTCAAGGAGCTCAATGCCTTTCGCAGAAGCCACACTTTGTTCAGTTCATCTTCAGAAAGAAGGAGCTCCTCTTTTCTCGTCCCAGAGCGGTGAATATCAACTGTGGGAAATATTCTTTTGTCAACTAATCTACGATCGAGATTAGCTTCCATGTTACCCGTCCCTTTAAATTCTTCAAAGATGACATCGTCCATCCGGCTTCCTGTATCAACCAGTGCTGTAGCAATGATTGTCAGGCTGCCGCCTTCTTCAATATTGCGGGCAGCACCAAAAAAACGCTTGGGCTTCTGTAGAGCGTTAGAATCTAAACCGCCAGATAACACCTTACCAGAGGAGGGAGTTGCGGTATTATAAGCCCTGGCTAAACGAGTTATGCTATCCAGCAAGATGACCACATCTCTTTTATGTTCAACCAGTCTCTTTGCCTTTTCCATAACCATTTCTGCTACTTGGATGTGGCGATCCGCCGGCTCATCAAAGGTTGAAGAGATCACCTCTCCTCTTACTGACCTTTGCATATCGGTAACTTCCTCAGGTCTTTCATCTATGAGCAACACTATCAGAATAATCTCTGGATGGTTAGTTGTAATACCATTTGCAATTTGTTGCAATAAAATAGTTTTCCCTGTTCGCGGTGCAGCAACAATCAGCCCTCTCTGTCCCTTTCCAATGGGAGTCAAAAGGTCCATTACCCGCATGGATACCTCCGTAGGTTTAGTTTCTAATTTAATTCGTTCATCGGGATAAAGAGGAGTTAGATTATCAAATAGTACGCGGTCACGAACATTCTCTGGATTTTCGCTATTGACCGCTTCTACCCGTAAAAGAGCAAAAAAACGCTCACCTTCTTTTGGTGGACGTACCTGCCCAGAAACAGTATCCCCCTTACTCAAACTGAAACGCTTAATTTGTGAAGGAGAAATATAGATGTCATCCGGGCCGGGCAAGTAATTGTTGTTAGGAGACCTCAAGAAACCGAAACCATCAGGTAAAATTTCCAGTACCCCTTCATCGAACAGAAGTCCATTAGATTCAGCTTGGGCATGCAAAATTTTGAAAATTAAATCCTGTTTTCTGAGGCTAGATATTCCTTCTACTTTCAACTCTTTTGCTTTCTTTGTTAAATCTGCTATGGTCATCTTGGACAGGGCACTTATATCTAATGGAGTTTTTTCCACTATCCATTCCTCCTTATTTTATAGGATAAAACTTTCCGGAAAGTATTAACTAAAGGGAAAATGTCTAAGATTTGATAAAGCAGGATTGTGCTAAGGAAAGTTTACATCGACTTGATAGTATTATACTACAACATTTTGCAAATTTTGTCAATAATTATTTTTTAGTGGCCACCACAAAGGTAAAATGGGCCATAATTTAATACCCTCGTTCATAATAGTCGAAGGGGGTAGTAGGCTCCTCTTTTTTCTCCTTTTTACTTTTCCTTCTAAAATACCCTATAGGTAGACCACTTTCTCTATGAGTGTCTACAGCGATAAGTTCCCAGCCGTCCTCTCTAAGGTTATTAAGAAATTCTTCCTGCTCAGCAAAACTGGGCATTCCTTTCTTCTTTATTCTCTCCAGCTCAAATTCTTTAAATGATTTAAAAGCCTCTAATTCGCTTTCCGGACTCAGTCCCTGGGGATAGAATCTTTCACAGAAGTCTTTAAATTCTTCACTTTCTGTTCCCAGTTCTTTCCACTCCTGAAGAGCGGTAGTATAGAATATCGCCTTTCCCTCGGGCATAAGGAATGCTACTTTGTATTCCCATTTAGTTTTCCCTACCAACACAAAGCCGGTGAATAGAAAAATTCCCAGAAGCAAAATTATCCCAGTCAACAATTTCTTCATCTTCCCCTCCTTACGCTTCGCTTCAGTCGGTGACCTGTTCCGATTTATTCATCGGAACGTCGCTAACACGTTCCTCCTTATTCGTCGGAACAGCGACCCTCCTTACGCTTCGCTTCAGTCGGCCGGGATTCTCACCATCTCGAACCCGTCGCCAGTCTTGTCCCGATTTCATCGGGACGGCGTTCCGGGGCGCTCACCGTCTCGCGCCCGCTCCTTTCCCTCGCTTCGCTCGGTCGTTGCTCCTTATTCGTCGCAACCGGAGCCCCTTACGCTTCGTTTCAGTCGGTGACCTGTTCCGATTTATTCATCGGAACGTCGCTAACACGTTCCTCCTTATTCGTCGGAACAGCGACCCTCCTTCAATGAGCACGCGACTTATGGAACGAGCGGAGCGAGTAAACATAACAACCTATGTTCGCTTCGCTCCATAAGTTGTGGCTTCATTTGACCCTCCTTACGCGTAGATAAGAACATTCTATTTAAGATTATCTTCTACTAAGCTTTTTAACTCTTGCAGATTGGGTGGGGTATTAGCATCGGCGAGGTAAATTCCACGCTGGGTTCCCTCTCTCCAGGCTAAATATAATATCTTCTCCTGAGTGGGCGAGAATAGAGGATTTGTATTTCCATAATATTTTCCACTTACAACCTGGCATTTGTTTCGACCATTAATATCAACTGTATAGATTCCTTTCCAGCCGAAGAATCCTTCACCAGACGTTCTGCGATGAGATTCGCCGCTACTTAAGAATAGTATCTTCTTTCCATCGGGAGAAAAAGATGGGAATTTATTGTAGGATTTATCACTCACAATACACTTTTTATTTCTTCCTTTAGTGTCACATATATAGATTCCGCTATTATCCAGTGAGTCAATCTTCCCATCTTTATTAGTATCTCTGCGTCTACTTAAATAGGCTATTTTAGTGCCGTCCGGGGAAAAAACGGGAAAAGAGTTACTGTATCTATCACTTACAAGTTCCTGTTCATTTCTGCCGTCACTATCTATAATATATATATTACTATTATCACGCAAATCAATCCGGCCATCCTTGTTAGTATCCCTTCTCCAGCTGGCATAAATTATCTTTTGACCATTGGGTGAAAAAGAAGGAAAAGTGTTATCGTATTCATCACTGACTATTTGTTTTTCATTCTTACCATCGATATCTATCGTATAGATTCCACTATTGTACTCTCGCCAGCTGGCAAATAAAATCTTGCCACCATCCGGGGAAAAGGAAGGGAACTTGTTATGGTACTCATCAGAAACTATACATTTTTCACCTCTTCCGTTTAGGTTTTTTATATATATTCCGGGATTATCCAGTAAATCAACCTTACCATCTCCATTAGTATCCCTTCGCCTGCTCAAATATACTATCTTGCTCCCGTCGGGCGAGAAAGAAGGATAGGTATTCTGACAGTCATCATTCACAATTTGCCTCTCACTTTTTCCGTCCACATCTATAATGTAAATTCCAAAATTATCTCTCTGGTCAATCACGCCATCGCCGTTAGTATCACGCCGAATGCTACAAAAGACTATCTTGTTGCCATCCTGAGAAAATGCTGGAAAGGCATTGCGATATTCATCGCTTACATTTTTTTTCATACCAGTCAATTCACAGATTTTTCTAATCATCTCCTCTGAAGGACCTAAGGCGATTACTTCCCCAAGGACTTTTTTTGTACTTGTAAAATCTTTATTATTAAAATAGGCCTCTGCTAAAAGATAGTAGGTGTTAATATCTTTTCTTTTGGAAATTGCCATAGAAAACTGCTTAATGGCTTCATCAAAAATTCCTAATTCAAATAGTTTTTGCCCTTTTTTGATTTCTTTAATTTTTCCAAAAAGACGCATGGCTACATCTCGCATTTAGTAGGCATAATCCGTATTTACAATAAAAGCATCTTTAATAAGTTCTATATGATTGGAATAAACAGAAACAACATCGAATCTAAGATCTTGCTTATAAATTTTCTTTTCTTTAAGATATACTAAAGCTACTTTAGCAAGCTTCTTTTGTTTATGCCCATCTATTGCTTCTTCAGGTAAACCGTATTCTTTTGTCTTTCGCGTCTTGACTTCCACAAAACAAAGAATGTTTTTGTCTTTAGCAACGATATCGATTTCACCTAAAGAACAACGGTAATTCCTCTCCATAATCTTATATCCCTGCTTTTTTAAGAACTTTACGGATATGTCTTCCCCTTTCCTACCTAAATTTATTCTTTTATTACTCATTTAGTCTTTTATCTTTAACTCGCGCAGCTTTACCTGTCTTTTTACGCAAATAATACAACTTTGCCCGGCGAACCCTTCCGCTTTTAATAACACTTACCTTTTTAATCTGAGGAGAATGGAGAGGAAAAACCCTCTCCACTCCTATACCATAAGAAAGCTTTCGCACAGTGAAAGTTTCACTTACGCCCCTCCCTGAACGGCTAATGACCACTCCTTCAAAGGCGTGAACCCTTTCACTCCCGCCTTCGAAAACTTTTGAAATGACACGCACTGTATCGCCAACGAAGAAGTGTGGTAGCTCTTTTTTTAACATTTCCGTAGTCGCTCTGTTTAGCAAACTGTCCATAAACTCCACCTTTCTATAATCGCAAGTTTATCTATTTGCACCCTCAGAAAGTAATCGCGTTACCACTGTCTCGTTTTCTCTTAAGTTCTTTTAAGATTTTTTGGTCTTCTGCAGAAAGTGTTATCTTTTCTAAAAGATCCGACCTTTTGTTTAAAGTGTTTTTTAGCGCTTTTTGTCTTCGCCACTTTTTAATTTGGCTATGGTTCCCCGATAAAAGAAGGGCGGGAACAGACTTCTCCCTAAACCTTCGCGGCCGGGTATAATGTGGATAATCTAATAATCCCTGGTAGAAGGAATCATTCTCAAAAGACTCTCTTTTATTTAAAACTCCTGGCAATATCCTTACCAGAGAATCGATAATTACCATTGCCGGCAATTCTCCCCCTGTCAAAACATAATCGCCAATGGAAATCTCATCAGTAATTAAGTTCTCCTTGACCCGCTCGTCCACCCCCTCATAATGCCCACAAATAAACAGCAAGTGTTCCTCCTGTGAAAGTTCCTTGGCTTTAGCCTGGTTGAAGGTTTGTCCTTGGGGAGTCAAAAGAATAATGCGCACTTTACGTTTTCCTTTTCTATTACTTACGATTTTTTCTACAGCGCAAAATATAGGCTCGGGTTTCAAAACCATCCCCGCCCCACCACCATAAGAATAATCGTCCACAATAGAATGTTTATCTAAAGCAAAATCACGCAAATTATGGATGTTAATTTTAACAATGTTTTTCTGTTGTGCCCGCTTTAAGATACTTTCTTTAATTATTCTTTCTAACATTTGTGGAAATATAGTTATTACATCGATCTGCATTTTCGTCTTCAATTATAGCTCCTCAGGAAGATCAATTATCATTCTTTTCTTATTAATATTAATTTCCTTTACAAATTTTTTTAGTGCGGGAAATAAAATTTCTTTAGTCTCTTCTTTGATTACATAGATATCATTTGTCCCTGTTCCAAAAATATCCACAATTTTTCCAAGCCTGCGCAGACCCGTTTTGTCTTTCGCAAAAACGTCCATTCCCATCAAATCTCGAACATAGTAAGCTCCCCTCACCAAGGGAAGTCTCTTGCAAGCGACCTTATATTTCTTCAACTGCTCTGCCTGGCTAATAGTATCATAACCAGCAAATTTCAGGATAATGAATCCTTTATGTTCCCTCATACCAAGTATCCGGGTTTCCTTTCTCTCCCCATCTGGATTCACTAAATAGACATTCTTCATATTTTCTAAAAGACTCCTTCCGTCTCTGGTGACGAAGCTTGATAAAGACAGGTAAGAAATGAGTCTTACTTCACCTTTACGTCCCTGTGTATTAACAATCTCTCCCAAAAAGATTAAACTTTTATCATTTTTTCCCATTTTCTGATCACACTCGTCTGGTCCAGGCCTGCACACAGACTTTTCTGACACCGAGCTTTGCTTCTTTACTCCTCCTCCAAGCGAGGGAATTTAGTCAAGCGAGCATTAGAATTTTTAGCCAAAAATCGAAGAAAAATTGTCATTGCGAGGAAGCGAAGCGACCGAAGCAATCTCGAGATTGCCGCGCTCCTTTCAGTCGCTCGCAATGACAGGTGGTGCTCAAAGAAGATATTCCCTTCGGGAATACTTCCATAGGGGTTTCACCCCTCTGGCGTTCACCAAATGTCCACCAGACATTTGCTTCTCTGTCCTCCGGGGCGCTCACCATCTCGCGCCCGTCGCTAACACGTCCCGATTTATTCATCGGGACAGCGACCCCTTGTCTTTGCCCATCAGATTATGGGCAAAGACAAACCCCCTAATCCGCATCCCGATTATTATCGGGATGCTTACAAAAAATTGTCAGTGAGTAAAACTAAATCCCGAACCACCATTTATTTAATGACCTCAATCGTGACTCGATGTCCTGTCTTCACAGAAGCAGCATTAAGCAATGTGCGAAGTGCTTTAATAATCCTTCCTTGCTTGCCAATTACTCTGCCTATGTCTTCTTTCGCTGTAGACAGTTCCAAAATTATATTCTGTTCTCCTTTTACTTCTTTGACTTTAACCTTTTCGGGATTATCTACTAACTGTTTAACTACATGAATAACTAATTCTTTCAACTATTCCTCCAAAATTACATAATAATGAGTTTTGATGCCTGATAATTATTCTTTTTCCTTGTGAATTTTCAATAAACTTTTTACCGTAGGTGAAACTAACGCACCTTTCTTCGTCCAGGCTTTAATCTTTTCTTGAAAGAAAGTAACTCTTTCTCTGGCCTCGCGGGGATTATAATGACCAAGAATTTCTAATACTCGTCCATCTCTTTTCTTTCTCGAATCAACTG
Source organism: Clostridia bacterium (assembly GCA_009619095.1). Taxonomy (GTDB): domain Bacteria; phylum UBA6262; class WVXT01; order WVXT01; family WVXT01; genus WVXT01. The sequence continues at coordinate 18,380 of WJOT01000083.1, read as the reverse complement.
CCACAATAGTGTAGAAAGGCCGCTTATGTGTGCCAATTCTCTTCAATCTAATTATTATGGACATGTTTCCTCCTTTTAAATAGGAAATAATAAAATTGCAGCTTGGTACCTCTCGTTTATTTACTGGCGGATTTCTTCTGAGAGAGGTTACACACTCGACGGAGATCGGCAATTGCTTTCCTGGGATCGGGTGAGCCGAAAATATACTCACCGCTAACCAGAATATTTGCGCCATTGTCTACTGTCGACCGCGCCGTGTTAAGGTCAATTCCGCCATCAACCTGAATATCTACATCCAACCGATTTTTTGAAATGTAGTCTCGAAGATGAGCAATCTTGGGTAAGACAGAACTAACGAACTTCTGTCCCCCAAAACCTGGCTCTACTGTCATCAACAGGGCCATGTCAATTTGATTTAAGTAGTTCAACAAAGACTCAACAGGCGTCTGGGGCTTGAGAGCCACTCCTACTTCCAACCCTTCCTTTTTAATTGCTTCAATTCCCTCTCTAAGATTAATACAAGCTTCTGCGGAAACTGTAATAATTCTTGCTCCAGCACGAGCAAAAATAGATATAAATTTCTCAGCATTCTCTATCATTAGATGAACGTCAAGCGGAAGTTTGGTTATCTTCTTTATGGATTTGACGATTTGAGGTCCAAAAGAAATATTAGGAACAAAGTGACCATCCATAATATCGAGATGCAACATATCAACTCCCGCTTTTTCAACCAGCCATATCGATTCCTTTAAGTTAGTAAAATCGCAATTTAGAATAGACGGAGCAATCTTAATCACAATTCTATCTCCCTAACCAGAATACTGTTAACAAATATTTTTGCCTTTGCTTTTCCCAAAACTTGTATGGGCAATGAAATCTTCGTTCCTGGAGAATGTATTTTATGGTAAACTTCCCTTTCACCTTGACCATCCACTACCACAATGAGAACATCTCTATCTAAAACTCCCTGGGAAACTTCATAATATACTGTTGCTTCGCGGATTATTTTGTGCTCTTCGCTTTTCTTTGCTACAGTTACTTTGACTATAGTATTTTCATCGACGATTTCACCCGTATGAGGTTCTTGTTTTAAAATAGTGCCTTGAGGAACACTATCATTAACAGTTTCTTTAATTTCACCTAAGGATAAATTCATATCCCGCAATATCTTCCGGGCGCTCTTAATATTTTGGCCAAGCAGATTAACCATTAAAGGCACTTCTGCTTCTCTGGCTGGACCAAGGCTTATCACCAGATTAATCATGCTTCCCCGGGCAACGATTTCTTCGGGTGAAGGGTCTTGCGCTATTACAAAGTCCTTTTTTATTTCCTCTGAGTAAATTCCTGTTTCCTCGCCCAGAACCAAGCCTGTCTGACGAAGGAGAATCTTTGCCTCGCGTAAAGACCTTCCTACAAGCTGAGAAACGAAAATAACCTGACCACCAGAACTAATGATAACTTTAATAACTTTTCCTTCCTTCACTACTGACCCTGGCAGCGGTTCCTGAAAAATAATACTGCCATCGGGTATATTCTCATTATATTGTTCGCCAACTTTCTTAATATATAAGTCCTGGTCACTTAAAATATGGAAAGCCTGCCCCACAGTCCTTCCTGTTAGATCGGGAATCATAATCTCTTTCTTCTGATGAACAACTATCCCCATCAATTGGTTGAAGATGAGAACTCCAAATACTATAGAGGCAAAAGTAGCCAGAATGAGTTTAATAAATTTTTTTATCCCCTGTTGGAGAGAAAAAAACCCAAGTAACATAACAGAAATTAGAATTAAAATTCCTAGTATTGCTTTCATAACTTAACTTCTTATCCTTCCCTTAAAAGATAGTTTGTAAAGAACTCTTGGAATTTTAGCCAAAAATCGAAGAAAAATTGTCATTGCGAGCGACTGAAAGGAGCGAAGCAATCTCGAGATTGCTTCGGTCGCTTCGCTTCCTCGCAATGACATCTTTTATATCTCTTCTTACATCTTCACCATCCGACAAGCAAACATGCCATCCATGTGGTGACGATGAGGATAAATTTTCAAGAAACCATTTTCATCAACCAGTTCTTCTTTAGAAACAGGAAGATAGGGCTTAACTGATTCCAGATGGAATAACGGTCTCTCCTTTAAGAACTTCTCAATAATTCTCTCGCCCTCTTCCGGTTCCAAACTGCAGACCGCATAAACTAAAACACCTTTGGATTTAACACATAAAGAGACCTCGTCTAAAATTGCATATTGCACCTGGGGCATTTTAACCAGAGTCCCCCGATAATCTCTATTCCAACGAACCTCCGGCTGACTCTGGATAATTCCCAAACTAGAGCAAGGCGCATCCACAAGGCATCGGTCAACTCTTTTTGAGTAAAGGGAACTTACTTTAGTGGCATCCAAAAGTGCTGCTTTCACATTGGTTACTCCCAAGCGCATACAGTTTTCTTTAATCATTTCCAATCGGGGTTTACGAATATCTAGAGCAATGATTGAACCTTCATTTTTCATAAGTTCTGCCATATGTGTAGTTTTTCCGCCTGGGGCGGCACAGGCGTCCAACACAGTCTCTCCAGGCTTAGGTGCAAGAATATAACTGATGAGCTGAGAACTCTCTCCCTGGACAGTAAATAAACCCTTCCTGAAGGATTCCAATTGAGTCAGAGAGACAAAATCTTTTATCTTTAGTCCCCCAGGAGCAACTGAACTTACCTCTACTTTTAAATCTTCTTTCTCCAGGGTAGGGATAATCTCTTCCCGGGTAGTCTTCAGTGTGTTGGTGCGAATAGAAAGGAGAGGTGCTTGATTATTGATTTCGCATAACTCTATTGTTTCCTTCTCTCCGAATCGCGACAGCCAACGCGTAATTAACCATTGTGGATGAGAATAGGTTATGGAAAGATATTGGGAGAGGTTTTTTTGTTGGTCAGGATAGACAATATCTTTTACATTATCACTAACTGCACGTAGTAGTGCATTGACCAGTGAAACAATACCAGTATGTCCAAATTCCTTACTCATCTCTACTGACTCGTTAATTGCTGCGTAAGCAGGAATCTTATCAAGATACATTAACTGGTAAGCTCCCAACCTCAAAATATTTCTCACATAGGGGGATAACTCTTCTGTATTTTGCTTGAAACGATAGGTATTCAATACCCAATCTAAAGTATTGAGATGGCGAATCACCCCATAAACCAATTCGGTAACCAGTGCCCTATCCTCTTTTGATAATTCGTAAGATGAGAGCGCACTATCTAAAGCAATTCTGCTATAGGCACCCTTTACCTCAATTTTATATAGGACTTCTAAAGCAATTCTCCTGGCAGATTTCACTCTTTCCCCCACATATCACCAACTGTTAATCGGGCACCCTGAAGATAATCATAAGCCCTCTGAACAGATTTATTTTCTGGCTGAACCCCAGTGACCAGAAGACTTCCTTCCCCACAAGCTACTACAAATCCTTCCCCCTTTCTAATTTCCACAATCTTTCCCGGTTTAGGAAAGCCTCCCTTGTCAGCCTCAACAGATACTGGTATAATTTTAGCCCTTAATATTTTCACTTTCTTTCCACTTTTTATTTTAATGTAAGTTCCTGGCCAGGGATTAAGTGCCCGAATACGATTGAGTATCCTACGAGATGAGTCATTCCAATTAATCTGACCATCACTCTTCTTCAACAATGACGCATAACTGATGCCAGAGCTATCCTGAGGGTGACCAGAAACTCTCTCCTCCCTTATCAAATTGAGCGTCTCTCCCAGTAAAACTACCCCTGCTTCACATAATCTGTTCTGTAATGTTAAATAATTATCTTCAGGGTCTATGGAAATCTTTTTCTGTAAAATAATGTCTCCCGTGTCTACTTCTTCTTTCATAAAGATCGACGATACTCCTGTATAAGAATTGCCTTCAAGAAGCGCCCACTGCACAGGAGCCGGGCCACGGTACTTAGGAAGCAGAGAGAAATGAATATTTACACAACCCTTCTGGGGAATATTTAAAACTTCAGATGACAAGACTTTTCCAAAAGCAACAACCACAATTAAATCCGGGGCTAACTCTTTAATGTTTCTAACAAAATTGCTGTCGGCAATCTTTTCGGGTTGAAAGAGAGTAAGGTTTTTCTGTAAAGCAAACTTCTTTACCCCTGAGTATTCCAAACGATGTCCCCGTCTAGAAGGGCGATCCCCCTGAGTGATAATAGCTACAATTTCGTCACTCTCCATTATTTTTCTCAAGAACTGGAGGGAAAAGTCAGGGGTTCCCATAAACAAGATACGCAACTTTTCCTCCTGGTCCAGTCAAGTACTTCCAAGTTTAAAATAGCATGAAGTGGCTTTTAATAATAACAAATTCTTTGTGTTTATACAAATTTTTTTTCTCTCAGAGCATATTGAGAGGGTCAACGTCAACACTAATCTCCATCCCCTTCTGCTCAAATCCCAGGTAGTGTCTCTGAAAAAATTCACCAATACCCTTCATATCAGTAGTTTTGATGATAATCTGCCAGCGATATTTTCCGGCAATCTTATCCAGTACGGCTGGGGTGGGTCCTAGTATTGTGATTTGATTAAGCTCTCTTTTTAATAGAGAACCAATTTTTTCAGATGTGGTTATAACTTTTTCTTCATCTTTCCCTCTTACCAGAATAATTACTATGTTAGTAATAGGAGGATAGTTTAATTCTTTACGGAATTCCATCTCTCTCTCGTAAAATGAGTGGTAATTATGTTCCAACGCCATTTTTATGCTATAATGGTCAGGATTGTAGGTCTGCACGATAACCTCACCACCTTTGGGTCCTCGTCCGCTCCGTCCGGCAACCTGCGTAATTAGGGAGAAAGTTCTCTCTGCAGAACGGAAATCTGGCAAATTTAAAGCTGTATCCGCTGAGATTATTCCCACCAGGGTAACATCGGGAAAATCCCACCCCTTGGCCACCAGCTGAGTACCCACCAAGATATCGACTTTTCGCTGGCGAAAGGCATTAAATATTTTCTCAGCAGCATGTCTATAACGCATCGTATCCCTATCCATTCTCATAACTTTTGCCCCGGGGAACATCTTTTTTACTACTTGTTCTACTTTTTCCGTCCCCGTTCCAAAATAGCGAATTTTTTTACTGCCACACCTAGAGCAGAATCTTGGCGCTTCAGCATGATGGTTACAATAGTGACACTTAACCCTTTTCTCATTAAAATGGTAGACCATGGAAATGTTACAATTTGGACATTTTAACACGAAGCCACATTCTCGACATAAGATAAAAGTAGAATACCCTCGCCGATTTAAGAAGAGGATAATTTGTTCACCTCTTTCCAATCTCTCAGCAATGGCTTCAGAAAGTTTTTGAGAGAGGACGCCTTGAGTGTTTCTTTTCTTTAGTTCTTCACGCATATCGACTATATCTACTGAAGGAAGAGACCTTTCATATATCCTTTCCGGAAGAGTTAAAAGTCTATATGGTTTTATTCCTGTTAACGCCCGATAGAAAGCCTCTAGAGAGGGAGTTGCTGAACCCAGGACAAGAGTCGCCCCCTCGAGTTCAGCCCTCTTCTGGGCTAATTCTCTAGTATGATACAAAGGTCTCTTTTCCTGCTTGTAAGAAGTATCATGTTCTTCATCAATTATTATTAAACCCAAATTGGGGAAAGGCGCAAAAATCGTTGACCTTGCTCCAATCATTATATCTATCTTTCCCTGGTAGGCGGATTGCCAAGTTCTATACCTCTCTCCCTGGGAAAGGCGACTGTGCCACAGGCCGATTCGACTGGAGCCGAATCTCTGTTTAAAAACACTCAAGAATTGTGGAGTCAATGATATTTCCGGAACCAAAAATATGGACTGCCTTCCCACCTCCTGAGCTTGAGCTATAGCCTGCAGATAGACCTCTGTCTTGCCACTGTCAGTTACGCCGTGGACAAGGAAGACAGTAAAACTTTTTTCTTTTATGTTATTTTGAATGGGCTTTAGTATTCTTCTCTGCTGGGGAGATGGTATAAAGGCGGAGAAAACCTTTATTTCTGTCTTTTTAATTTTTTCCCTTAGTTTTACAGGCCGAAAATTGTGGGGGAGTATTATATCCAGAGCCTGCCCCAGAGAACAGACATAATATTTAGATATCCACTTAGCCAGCTCTAATAGATTTGTAGAAATTAAGGGTTCTTTATCGATGATTTCTTTAATCATTTTTATGCCTTTTACTCTTGGCCTCGTTAAACCATCTACAATATATCCTATCCTTCCTTTGGGTCCAAAAGGTGCCACTATTCTTCTTCCTGCCAGTCTTTCTGACTCCAGTTCCAGGGGAAGCGAATAGTGGAAAATTCTATTAAAGGGAATAGGAAAAACAACTGACACACATACTTGCATAAAATGGGGTCCACTCTATTTTATTTTTTTCTACTTTTTAACCTTCTTTGAAAATAGCGGAATCATCCTCAATGTGGAGAAATAGAGGTCATCGCCTTCTTTATCTCTTTCATGTCTTTCCACACTTCCCGTTTTCTCGTCGGGTCTCTCAAAAGATATGCTGGATGGTAAGTGGGAATAACTTTTATAGGCTCTCCAAACTTTCCATAAGGCGGATAAAAATCGTAGAACTTACCACGAAGTTTTCCGATGCCTTCAGTTAAGTTCAACAGCGCCTTGGTAGCCGGTGAACCCAAAGTACAGATGATTTTAGGCTCGATAATTCCAATCTGCTTAAACAAAATTGGAAGGCACTGAGCTACCTCATCTTGAGTTGGCGGTCGGTCGTTACCTCTCATTTCTGGGTGGGTGGGATCTTTCATGGGATGACATTTCACAATATTGGAAATGTATACTTCTTCTCTTGTCAGTTTAATCGATTCAATTATTTTAGTTAAAAGCTGTCCTGCTCTCCCTATAAAGGGAATTCCCAATCGATCCTCATCGAAACCTGGCCCCTCACCAACAAACATTAGTTCAGCCTTGGGGTTCCCCACTCCAAACACCAAATTTGTCCTCGTTCTCCCCAACTTACACTTCTGACAATCCTTTATGCGCCTTGCCATATCATCCAAGGTCCCTGATTCAGCTTTCTTTTCTTCCCAATGTTGCATAAACTCTTTTATTCCCCTATTTCTTTCTTGTTCCAGAAACTTCCTGGTTATTGAAATTAACTCAGCAAATTCTTCGCCTTTATTCAATTCTAAATCCTTAGCTCATTTCGTGATAAATTCTTTTAATTCGGATAGTATCTTTTCAGCTATCTTTTCCTTTTGCATTTCTCGTAAGAAAATTTTCTTCCCCGATTTTGTGAAAATTTTAACCGTGGCTTTATTCTGGCTCATCGCTCGAGGAGTATTAGCTATAATCATATCTAAATTCTTCTTTTTCAGTTTCTCCCGGGCGTTCTTTTCCAAATCTCTTGTCTCTAAAGCGAACCCGATCAAGCATTTCGCATCTTTCTGTTTACCCAATTGACCAATGATATCAGGGTTCCTTGTCAAATTTATACTTTTCCTCTGGAGGTTAGTTTTAATTTTCTCTTTCTCCCTCTTCTCTGGACGGTAATCACCCACAGCAGCAGAAGCGATAACCACATCGGAGCGAGGAGCGTATTTTACCACTTCCTTTTCCATATCCAGGGCTGACTCTACAAATATGGTATTCACTCCTTGTGGTGGTGTAATATTTGTAGGACCACTAATTAATGTTACCTTTGCCCCTCTTCTTTGTGCTACTTCAGCCAAAACATAGCCCATTTTGCCGGAAGAAGCATTCGCTATATACCTCACCGGGTCGAGGTATTCATGAGTGGGACCAGCAGTGATGAGAAAAGTCTTCCCTGCCATATCTTTTTCTCTATTCAAAATATCCTTAACGCCATCTATAATCTTATCATTACTGGCTAACCTGCCTAAGCCACTCTTTCCCGAGGCGAGCTTTCCATATTCGGGTCCAATAAATTTGAATCCCTTCTCTTTCAGCTTCTCAATATTTGCTTGTGTAAAGCTATTCTTATACATAGTTTCATGCATTGCTGGTGCTATTAAAATAGGCGACTCACTGGCTAAAACAGTGGTTGTCAGGAGATCATCAGCAATGCCCGTAGCTAATTTTGCAATGGCGTTGGCTGTAGCCGGGGCAATCAAAATTAAGTCCGCTCTTTCGGCCAAGGAAATATGCTCGAGTTCCCACTCTTCCGGCAAATCGAAAAGATTTAAATAGACCCTATTCCCAGAGAGAGTCTGAAAAGTCAAAGGAGTGACGAAATTAGTAGCCGCCTTGGTCATTATTACAAAAACTTCAGCACCCAACTCTTTTAAGCGAGAGACTATCTCACAAGTTTTGTAAGCAGCAATACTACCGGTTATGCCTAAAACGAGCTTTCTACCCAAAAAAGGTCTATTTTTCTTTAGGTTTCTTTTTTTCGACACTTTCCTCTTTTGACGCCTTTCCCTTTGAGATTTTCTTCTGATTGGTATCTTTACTGGCCGTCTCATATAGCACTTCTATAATTGTCTCCGGTACCATCTTAATCTTTCCGTCTTTCTTCGTCTTCTCTTTTAATAACTTCGAGGCTAAAAGAATCAACTTGTATTTATTAGATACATTGTCGAGCAACAATTCATCCAGCGAAGGTTTAGCTTTGTCTTTTTCCATTCTTTTTACTCCTACTAAATCCAGAATTAGCCAGATTTACATATTTTCTTACAGAAGGTTCAATTTTTGTATCTTTTTTTTCGACCTTTTTACTTTACTCTTTTCAGCCAGTATAATGGATTTAACCTGTGTAAAAGCATCTACTAACCGGTCATTAATCACTAAATAGTCATAACTTCCTATTCGTCCCATTTCCCAGCGGGCATTAGTGAGCCTTTTTTTAATAGTTGCTTCGCTATTACTCCTTCGCCCCTGAATCCTTCTTTCCAATTCAGAAAATGACGGAGGTGCAAGGAAGATAAACACCCCCTGGGGATACCTCTTCTTCAATTTCATCGCACCCCGCACATCTATGTCTAATATGACATCTTTTCCTTTAACCAGATTCTTTTTCAGGAAATTCTTGGGTGTGCCATAGTAATGACCATGAACCAATGCCCACTCTGCAAGCTCACCCCTTTTGATCTTCTGTTTAAACTCATTCTTGGAGACAAAGAAGTAATCCTTTCCCTGAACTTCTCCACGACGGGGAACCCTGGTAGTGAGTGAGACTGAATAGCAGACGTTGGGGAAATCACTAATTAACTTTCTGCACAGAGTCGATTTACCTGTGCCTGAAGGAGCAGAGATAATTATGAGTAGTCCAGATTCAGTCATTACTTTTATTTCCGTTTTCTTAATTTATACTGCTTTGTTATAGTAGAAGTCGGCAGTATCTTCTTGTTGGCCTTTTCTGTCTTCTGTTGAAATCTCTCACCAATCGTTTCTGGTTGCAATGCGGATAAGATAACGTGGTTACTATCGGTAATGATTACTGAGCGAGTACGCCGGCCACAGGTAGCGTCAATCAAACTACCTCTCTTTTTGGCTACTTCTATCAATCTTTTCACAGGCGAAGAAGTAGGATTAACTACCGTGACAATTCTCTGATTAACAACTATGTTATTAAAACCTATATTAATCAATCTTACTACCATTCTTTTTCCTGAGGGAAGAGTTATATTAAAATCAAACTTTTATTATATCTAAAAATAGAAAATATGTCAAATACTAATTATTCTTATGTCACCCCAGAACCCAAATTGACCACCTTTAATTATAACTACTCCCTTAATCCCTTCGATACTCTTGGCAAAATTGATTCCTTTGGCGATATCTCTATTTTCCTTTACTAAATTTCCCATAGCTGTAGCACAGGCATCAGCTAAAGCAGTGGAATTAGAAACAGCCACGGCCACATCGGCTCGACCAAAACTGAAAGAATGGCCACGAGTTCCACTGGAAGCACAGATTCCCAGGGGAGTATCTGGAGAATGGACTTCCAGACCAAATCCGTTAGAAATCTCTTTCGAACCATAATATATTCCCACTTTGCGTGTTTTGCTAGTTTTTATAAACACATCGCCACCATTTTCAATTATTACATCGGAAATCTCTTCCGACAATTTCCTTCCCACTGCACCAGCGATTGCTCCGGCTACTGAGGCAAAGGGACCTACATTGGCAAGTAGCGCTGCTTGGGCCATCTGTTTAATAATTTCTGGAGCATTAGAATCTACAGCCACGGGTCTAAAACTTACTTCAAAAATCGGATAATTCTTTATATAATTTTCAATATCCCGACGGTAATCTCCTACCAACTTCTCTGTTTTGGCGATAATACTCTTTAGCTTCCTCTTTTCTCTACCATTTACAGCTACGTATATGTCTGTTTCTTTCTGGTTAACTCGGAAGCTCACCAGGTCTTTGCTTTTGAACAATTCGCGATATTTTCTTTTCTCAACCATTCCCTTCTATTTTCATATCCTTTCTTAACTGAGCAATTACTTTTTTGAATTCCCTGGGGAGGGGAGCAGTAAATTTTACCCAATCCTTTTTAACAGGATGAATGAATCCCAATTTATATGCGTGTAGAAGCTGTCGGCTCACTCCCCAATTCTTTGGAGCAGGCCGTCCATACTCACTATCTCCTACAACAGGATGTCCGATGTGTGCCAGATGGACCCTTATCTGATGCGTCCTCCCTGTCTTTGGTCTTACCTCCAAAAGTGTAAAATCTCCTAAAATTTCATGTACTTTAAAATCAGTAATTGCCTGGCGGCTACTTATCGAGGTTACAGCCATCTTTCTCCGGTCTGTAATCTTTCTCCCCACTGGCGCCTCAATACTTCCTTCAGGATTTATAATTTTCCCAAAAACTAAGGCCAGGTATACCTTTTCCACTTTTCTATTCTCAAACTGTTTGGCTAAACGGGACAAGGAGGTGTTATTTTTGGCAACAACCATAACTCCAGAAGTGTCCTTATCCAGGCGGTGAACAATCCCCACTCGATTAATATCGGGAAATTTTCCCTTATCTAAACTAGGAAAATGGTATAGAAGAGCATTCACCAATGTGCCCGAATAGTTTCCACATGCGGGATGGACTACTATGCCCGCTGGTTTATTGAGTACAATTACAGCTTTATCTTCATAGATGATATTCAGAGGAATCTTCTCAGGAAATGCCTTGTGAGGCTTAACTGCAGGTAGATTTATGGTTACTACATCTTTTTCCTTAATTTTATAATGTCTGGAAACAGTCTTGCCATTAACCAGTATATCTCCCTGGACAATCATCTTTTGCAGGGAATTTCTGGAATGGCCAGGAAAAGAAGAAGACAAATATAAATCGAGTCTCTTTCCTTTTTCTCCCTTATGCACAACAAATTCTTTCGTCTCGCTAAGCAACGGTTCTTTCCTTACGGGGACGCTTCCTTAACAGAAAAAATACCATAAGAATGCCACCAATACAGACACCCGAATCGGCAAGGTTAAACACAGGCCAGATGCGGAAATCTAAAAAATCGATTACAAACCCGAACCTCAATCGGTCAATAAGATTACCTAAAGCACCACCCAAAATTAACCCTAAACAGAACCTTTCCTTTAATGATTTAATAACCTTTTTTCTTTCAAAAAAGATAATACCTAAAATAATAATTAGGGAAATAACGATAAAAAGAGAGCTCCCTTGAGGAAAAAGCCCGAAAGCAATGCCCCTATTCTCAACATAAGTGATGTGGAATACACTCTTTATAATCGGAATTGACTCTGCGAGAGACATCTTTTGTCTGATTATATACTTAGAGAACTGGTCAACAGATAGTAGAATTAGAGTAATTAAGTACACTATAATTTTATCCTCCAGTGGGAAAAAATTACTCTTACAGATTCTTAACTACTTGTACACACCTTGCGCAAAGCTGGGTATGTTCTCTGTTCTCTCCCACAGTGGGATTCCAGTTCCAGCAGCGCACACACTTCTTTCCCAGCGCCCTTCTCACTCTAATATATAGTTCAGACATCTCCTCGCTTCTCATCATAACTTCCGATTTGTCCTTCCCTATCCCGGAAGAGACTGAAGGCATTTCTTGGAGAATCTTCACTTCAGAAACAATGAGAATCTCATTCCAATCTCGCTGGTAATTATGGAGAAGAGTAGCTAACTTCTTTTCCTGAGTATAAAGGTCTACCTCTGCTTCCAGAGAACTCCCGATAATCTTCTCTTTTCGGGCAATCTCCAGTACCTTCACCACGCTTTTCCTGAGGAGCAAAATCTTCTCCCACTTTTTCGCCAGTCGCTCGTTCCAATACTTTTTCTCCACCCCAGGAAGATTAGTCAAAAAGACACTCGCCTCCTTAACCTCTGGTATCATCTGCCAGGCCTCTTCGGCAGTATGTGGCAGAATTGGTGCAGTGAGTTTGATTAAACTCACTACTAATTCATAAAGAACTGTCTGAGCCGACCTTCGGGGAAGAGAATTTCTGTCAAAAGTATATAGCCTATCCTTAAGCACATCTAAATAGAACGAGGAGAGCTCTGTAGTGCAGAAATTGTAGATAGCTCTATAAACTCGATGTAATTCGAAGGATTCATAATCGTCTACCACCTGGGAAATCAATTCCTGCAATCTATGCAGCACCCATTGATCGATTTCCGACATCTCTTTGTATTTTACCTTTTTTGAAATATTGAAATCATTCAAGTTTCCTAAAAGGAAACGGAAAGTGTTTCTGATCCGTCGATAACCATCGACAAGGTGGCCGAGAATTTCTGAAGAAATGCGTATGTCTTCACGGTAGTCTTCCGAAGCAACCCATAGCCTTAAAATCTCAGCGCCATACTTCTCGATAATTTCCTGGGGGGCAATTACGTTACCTATCGATTTGGACATTTTTCTGCCTTCACCATCAACAACAAACCCGTGAGTTAAAACACTCTTAAAGGGAGGCTTCTTTTCCAAGGCAACTGCAGAAATTAACGAGGTCTGGAACCAACCCCTGTGCTGGTCTGAGCCCTCCAGGTATAAGTCTGCAGGCCAGGACAGATTTTCTCGCTCTCTCAGAACAGCTTCATGACTGACCCCGGAATCGAACCAGACATCCATAATATCCTTCTCTTTAACAAATTCTCTTTTTTTGCATTTGGGGCACTTTATATTTTTTGGCAGAATCTCTTCTTCTCTTTTTATATACCAGGCATCGCTTCCCTCCCTGAGAAACAAATCTTGAACAGCACCTATGCTCTCTTCAGACATTAGTGGTTCCCCACAATTTTTACAATAGAAGATAGGAAGGGGAACTCCCCAATACCTTTGACGGGAAAGACACCAATCTGGTCTTGTTTCCACCATACTAGAGATTCTATTTTCTCCAATTTTGGGAATCCATTCCACCTTTCTTATTGCTTTTAGCATCCTTTCTCTGAGCTTATTTTTATCTACATCCAGGAACCACTGTGCTGTAGCCCGGAAAATAATCGGTTTCTTGCAGCGCCAACAATGAGGATAAGTATGGACAATCTCTTCAGAAAAGAGAAGGTGAGAGGAATTCTGCATTTTTTCTATAATTAGCTTATTAGAAGAAAAAACATCCATCCCGGAAAATTGTGGAACTTCTTTAGTAAATTTTCCCTTAACATCTACAAGAGCTAAAACAGGAAGCTCGTATTTCAACCCAATTTGGTAATCTTCCTGTCCGTGTCCGGGAGCAATGTGCACTATCCCCGTTCCTTCTTCCAGAGTCACGAAATCGGCTAAGATGCCCAGAGAATCCCTTCCCATAAAAGGATGAGAGCAAACAATTCCTTCGAAATCTTTACCCTGCCAAACTTTCAGAATATCATAATTTTTAATCCCTAATTTTTCCATTATATTCGACATTAACTCTTTAGCCACAATTATTATCTCTTTTTTTAAAAAAGAATCCGAAGGAGATAACTTTACCCATGCATATTCGTATTGTGGGTGGAAAGCAAGAGCTACATTAGCGGGCAAAGTCCAGGGAGTTGTTGTCCAGATGAGAACGGAAGTAGGTAGTTGTAATTTAGTCTCCTTATCTTTTCCCAATTTTTTGAGGGGGAATTTCACATAAACAGAATGGGAAGTGTGATTGGAATATTCTACTTCGGCTTCGGCCAGAGCTGTCTCGCAATTTGCACACCAATAGACTGGTTTCTTTCCTCTGTAAATATAACCTTGCCCCACAAGACGCTTGAATATCTCGATGATTTTAGCCTCGTAATCGTAAGACATTGTGAAGTAGGGATTTTCCCAGTCGCCAAAAATTCCCAATCGCTTGAACTCTTCTTTCTGAATGGAAGCAAACTCTTGCGCATAAGCCCGCGCTTTCTTACGGAATCCAACCCTGTCTATCTCTTCTTTCCTAAGCCCCAAACTCTTTAACAACTGGTACTCAATAGGCAGTCCATGGCAATCCCATCCAGGAACAAAGGGAACATTGAATCCTTCCATCAGTTTAAACTTAACGATTATATCCTTAAGAATTTTATTTAAGGCATGTCCCATATGGATGTTTCCATTAGCATAAGGTGGACCGTCGTGGAGAATATACCTGGGTTCATTCTTATTCTTCTCCTGGATAGCTTCGTATAATTTCATTTCTTCCCATCTTTTCTGTATCCGGGGTTCCCGATTTGGCAAATCGGCTTTCATCTGAAACTGGGTAGTGGGAAGGTTTATTGTTTTATTGTATTCCATTGGGGTCAAGTCTCCACATTACACATCCGGTACTCGGGGTCGTCTCCAACCTCGAGGTAACCCTACCCAAAAAACCTTGTCATTTTTCTTCTATTGGGATGCCTGACAACGCCTCTCTCAGTTATGATAGCACTCACTAACTTATGTGGCGTAAGGTCGAAAGCAGGGTTGACCACAGCTATATTCTTGGGAGCAATTCTCTTTCCTTGTAATTCCAGAACTTCTTTGGAATTCCTCTGTTCAATCACAATATCTTCACCCTTATGAGTCTTCATATCAACAGTGGCTGAGGGAGCGGCAACATAGAAAGGAATACGGTGATGGTTTGCTAAAACAGCCAAAGTATAGGTCCCGATCTTGTTAACCACATCGCCATTTGCAGCAATGCGGTCGGCGCCCACAATTACGCAATCGACAACGCCCTTCTGCATAAGATGCCCGGCCATATTATCGGTCACCAAAACAGATGGAATCTTATCATGAACAAGCTCCCACGCAGTAAGACGAGCTCCCTGCAGTGCCGGACGTGTCTCATCCACAAAAACTTTCTTTATCTTCCCCTTGCTATAAGCTGCTCTAATCACTCCCAGGGCTGTTCCATAACCTCCTGTAGCCAGTGAACCTGCATTGCAATGGGTAAGAATATTGGCCGGCTTATCAATTAACTTCATTCCATTTTTGCCAATGCGTTTGTTTAATTTAATGTCCTCTTTTAGTATGTTAATGGCTTCCTTTTCAAGGATGTATTTGATTTCTTCTAAAGATTTCTTACGATTCTTTCTGGCTAAGCCAAGCAGTCTGTCAATTGCCCAGAAAAGATTTGCTCCTGTTGGTCGGGTATGTAGGAAACGATTTGCTATTGCTTCTAATTTTTTGAAGAACCCATTTTTCGTTTTGTTCTTGATGCTTCTTGCCCCCAGAGCCAGTCCCATCGCAGAAGCAATGCCAATCGCAGGAGCGCCGCGGATGGACATCTTTTCAATACAAAGGACAACTTTCTGGTAGTTCTTACACTCAATTACTTCTTCTTTATGAGGGAGTTTCCTCTGGTCTAAGATATAGACTTTGCCTTTTTTCCAGCAGATTGTATTAATCATTTTTTATTTTATTATGAAATAACTCACTACCCAAAAAAGTACAACAAATACCACTAAAAGAGTAATAGAAAGATTGGATTCCTCTTCAATCGGTATAAACTTGCGCGCCTGCTTGAAAATAATTTCTGAAAAGTCTTTAATGATTGGCCCCAAAAAAATGGTGTTTAAATCTTTGCCTGGCCTGGTCAGAATGAACTTGGCTAAAACTACAACAAACAGGACAACTAAGAAACTATTAATCAGATAACCAAGAATATTTAGTAGAAATTGCATACCACTTCCTCTTTCAAGTTTCAAATAACAAATTTAAAATTGCAGCTTTCAAATTATGGGAACAAGTCCTTGGCAGTAGCGAAGCAAAGCTTCGCGATTATAACGCGGAGCTATTACATCCTTAACCTGTGCTTAGCTCTTTTGATCTTATAGCAGCTTCCTTCACGGCGGTAATCAAAATTTTCTGAAATCCTTTTTTCTCAAGATATTTCAATGCAGCTTCAGTTGTTCCCCCAGGCGATGTCACTCTCGCTCTTAAAACTTGAGGACTTTCCCCTGTGTCCATAACCATCCTCACTGCACCGAGGACCGTCTGACCAACCAGTTTTCTCACATCATCCTCTGATAACCTCATTTCCATCCCTGCCTCAATTAGCGACTCAATGATATAGAATATATATGCTGGACCGCTACCTGAAAGGGCAGTTACTGCATCGAGCATCTCTTCAGGAACTTTAACTACAATTCCCACTCTACGCATCATCTGTTCTGCAATAGCCTCTTCCTGTTCGCCTGCATACTTACCTGGGGAGAGACCTGAGGCGCCTGTTTTGACCAGAGCAGGAGTATTGGGCATTACTCTAACCACCGAAACTTCTTTGCCAAGAGCTTTCTCTATAAAGCCTGTAGTAATTCCAGCAGCGATGGAGATAATCACTTTATCTCCTGTCACAACATCTTTAATTTCAGAAAGAACCCTCCCAATTACCTGGGGCTTTACAGCCAAAACAATAACATTGCTCTTCTCCACTGCTTCTCTGTTGTCCTCGGTAGTAGAGACTCCTTCTTTTTCCCTGATATACTCAAGCCGCTTAGGTCTAATATCAGTAACCAAAACCTTATCCTTACTAATCAGTCCGCTCTCCAGAATTCCCGAGATCAATGCACTACCCATATTTCCACAGCCAATGAAAACCACCCTTTTCTCTTTCCATAGGTTCTTTTTCTCTTTAGGGACCATAGCAGATGAATTTTTCCTTCTTTCTCCTTTACGACGTTCAACAAAAGGGGGTCTTCCTCCACCAGGACGGCGCCTTTCTCCTCCTTTTCTTCTCTTTTCTTTCATCCATTTTTCGTCATTTTGTTCCATAATTTTTCCTCTTATATTATTTTTATAGCCCAAAGATTGCCCTTCCTATACGCACCATATTTGAGCCTTCTTCAATAGCCACTTCAAAATCATTACTCATACCCATGGAGAGGTATGTCATTTCCACATTTTTTATATTCTTAGCTTTTACTTCTTCTATCAGCTCTCTCAATTTTCTAAAGCAGGGTCTACAATCTTCTGGATTTTCATAAAGGGGCGCCATGGTCATCAGTCCTTCAACCTTTATGTTGGGAAGTCCACTAACCTCTTGGAGAAAAGTAATTACTCCTTCAGGATTTAATCCATATTTCGATTCTTCACCCGATACATTTGCTTCCACTAATATTTTCTGTATCTTCCCAATTTTTTTGGCCTGCTTGTCAATCTCTTTCGCCAATTCAGCGCTATCCACCGAATGGATTAAATCAAAGATTTTAACAGCATCCTTTGCCTTATTCCTCTGCAAGTGTCCCACCAAGTGCCAGATAATTCTACTTTCTACTTTTCTATATTTTTCTTTCGCTTCCTGGATTCGGCTCTCGCCAATAATATTTACTCCCGCAGCTATTGCCTCTTCAATCCTATCCGCCTCTACTGTTTTAGTCACTGCCACCAGAGTTATCTCCTGAGGATCTCGACCAACCAATTCTGACTTCACTCGGATTTTCTCTTTAATTCTTTCTAAATTTTCTCTTATTGACATATTTTATTTATAAGCATTAAGATTCGATATCTTTCTTTTTAAATAGAAGAATTAACTGTAGAACTGATTTTGTTAATTTTCGAAAAAAGCGCCTCCCCAGAGTCTGTCTGCGCTCAAAAGACCTCCGGTCCCTTACTCGCCGGCAATTGGAATCATAGTCAGGTATCACCGTGGTCCTTCGTTCAGCCTTTGTTCTTCTTTCTGTTCCTCTCCGTTCAGGCACTGCTTCACCAAGACTGCTTTTCGTCTTTGTAAATTCTTTTAATATTTTCTTATGCTCTTTCCTTAAACCTAAAAATTGCACTCCACAATTAAATTTTTTATCTCTCGGTAGGAAATAGTTCCAGAGGACTTTTGCATCTGTCTCTAATCGGGGAAAAGGAAAGGCTAAATCAAGAATTAATGAAATCCTTGAAGAAACTGGTAGAGAATTCTTTAAAAGAAGAGAAGCCCCCCGGGAACTTAAATCGGCTGTCTCTGCAGAGAAACTCGCGGGAATATTACCGGGTAAATCTCTAACTCTTACTTTAACAGGGATCCCTGC
>WJOT01000011.1 GCA_009619095.1 Clostridia bacterium | reverse complement strand
TGTTAAGAAAAAGGGTTAAAGAATAGAATACTTCAAAGGGGCACTATTAATCGCTTCCGCGGTTTTTCTCGAAAAATTGTGGAGTCCTCCGATGAAATCGGGGGTCGAATATTTTCCTCCCTTTCGGGAGGACTCCAAAAATGGGGAGTAGTGTAACCCTTTATGGGCGTAATCGTAATGTAATTGTAGTGTAGCCCTTTATGGGCGCCCCGATTTATCGGGGCGGGGACGAGCCTTTGGGCGACCATCCCGATAGATCGGGATAAATTCCAGTCGCCCCTACGTGACCAATAAGGCTTGTAGAGTTTTGACTTGACAGAAATAGAAGTAGTATGTTAGAATCAAGATTAAATTAGTTAGGGTTAGATTGGCTCGAAAAAATGGAACTGGCTTAAAAACCGAAGGAGAAACGGGTGAGCGACGTTCCGATGAATGAATCGGAACAGGTCACCGACTGAAGCGAAGTAAAGGAGGGTCGCTGTTCCGACGAATAAGGAGGAACGGTCTAGCGACGTTCCGATGAATGAATCGGAACAGGTCACCGACTGAAGCGAAGTAAAGGAGGTGAGGTAGATGTCTGTGGGCAAAAAGACTGGTCTCTGGTTAATCCCATTCGGTGTGGCTGAGATGTTCCTTATCAACCTCTACTTTGGGATTTTTGTAGCAGCTTTAGGTTTGGTAGTATTCATCTTTGCTAAGAAGTAACTATCCATCAAATTTAGAAAGGGGTGATTTTTAGATGCAGTGGTTCGGATGCGCCGGGGACAATTTTAGAACTCTGTTCGCAGGAGTTCCTTAAACTTTATGAACAGGCGAGGATGATTATTAGCAAAGGACAGGGTAACTTTGAGGCGCTATCAGATGAGGATAAGCCGATATTTTTTCTATTGAAAGCGAAATGTTCTGTGATTGCTAAGGATATTGGCTGCAGAACGGGTGATGTAATTCTGAAAAGTAGTGCTAAGAGAAAAAGGTAACTTAACTTAAAATATGAGTTTCCCTGTAAAAGTTCTTAAATAATTTGTATAATAGGTTTAGTTTGTAAAATAGGAGATGAAGGAAATGACTCCAGTAACAATTAGGTTATATGGCGATTCTGTCTTAAGAAGAAAATCTCGAGAAGTTAAAGAGATGAATAGAGATATCCAGAAACTTATAAACAATATGGCAAAGTTGATGTATCAGAATAAGGGTTTAGGACTGGCTGCACCACAAGTAGGAATATTGAAAAGAGTGATAGTTGCCGATGTAGGAGATGGATTGGTTAGCCTGGTTAATCCCAAGATTCTCTGGCGTCAAGGGAAAGATGTTATGTCAGAAGGATGCTTGAGTATCCCGGGAATTAATCTGGAAATAAAGCGTTCAAAGGAAGTGATAATAGAAGGTCTAACTAAGGAAGGCGAGAAAGTCCAGTTAGGAGCAGTGGGACTTCTCGCTCGTGTATTACAGCACGAAATTGACCATCTGGATGGGATGTTAATAGTTGACCGTGTTCCTAAGAAAATAATAAAGCCAATTAAGAAGGAATTGGATAAAATAAAAGCGACGGCACAGAAATAGAATGAAGACACAGTCTCGACATATTTTGGAAGAGCTCCAAAAGCACCTGCCGTATACAATTTTCAGTGTAGCTGTGGGAATGATGGCACTGGGAGTACTCACAGTGCTGATTGAAGCGAAAAAATTTTCACAAGCCTCTCAAGATCTATTCCATATTTTTCATCCTCTTCATATACTTTTCAGTGCCACGGCAACTACGGCAATGTTCTGGAGACACGATAAGAAAATACTTAAAGCAGTCTCCATCGGTTTTGTTGGCGCGGTAGGCCTTTGTGGTATCAGTGATATTTTCATTCCATTTGTTGCTGGCTATTTCTTAGGTGTCAAAATGCACTTACATATCTGTATTCTTGCTGATCCGATGCTAGTTTTACCCTTTCTATTCTTTGGTATATTTATGGGTTTTGTCCTACCCGCGGTGGCAGAGAGCACAATATTTTCTCATGCAGCCCATGTTCTAATAAGCAGTATGGCCTCTATTTTTTATCTGGTCTCATTTGGGTTAACGGAGTGGATTCCAGTTGGTGGAATGGTGTTCATTTACATGGTTTTGGCAGTTATGATTCCCTGTTGTACCAGTGACATCATTTTTCCCTTACTTTTTGTTAAGAAAAAGGGCTAAAGAATGGAATACTTCAAAGGGGCACTCTTAATCGCTTCCGCGGTTTTTCTCGAAAAATTGTGGAGTCCTCCGATGAAATCGGGGGTCGAATATTTTCCTCCCTTTCGGGAGGACTCCAAAAA
>WJOT01000054.1 GCA_009619095.1 Clostridia bacterium | reverse complement strand
CTTCCAAGCAAATCACTGTCTGACTCCGATTTATCGGAGGAGTTGTGATTTGCGCCCTGCAAAGGCTTGAATTTCGAGCGTTAAGAAAATTTCTCAGCGACGAATAAATTAACTTTTTTAATCCCTCCACACCTCAATTGCCACATCCGGACACATCTGGTAGCACAAACCACAACTGTTACACTGCCCATTATCAATAAACTCGGCTGGATGGTAACCAGCCGGGTTTAATTTTTCTGATAACTTTATAAGCTGCTTTGGGCAGAATATCACACATAACTTACAACCTTTACATTGCTCAATGTTTATTATAATTTTTCCCATCTGTTTACCAAAATTTTAAGACTGGCCTTCTCTTATCATTTCTCTGGCGTGTTTTAAAGTTATCTCTGTCAGTCGTTCCCCAGCCAACATGCGCGCAATCTCGCTTTCCTTTCCTTTCTTATCCAAAAGAGCTGCCATTGTTCTTGTGCGTCCCCCACTAATCTTTTTACCCACATGATAGTGGTTTGATGCGAAAACAGCAATTTGTGGAAGGTGAGTAATGCAGATAACCTGATGATTGGAAAAGAGGGCTCTCATTTTTCTACCCACAACCTGGGCAATTCTTCCACCAATGGCTACGTCGATCTCATCAAATATCAAAGTCGGTATCCGGTCTGCCCGCGCCAGAATAGTCTTCAGCGCTAACATTATACGCGATATCTCGCCGCCAGAAGCAATCTGATTTATAGGCTTTAAATCCTCTCCCACATTGGGAGCAACCAGAAACCTGATTTCATCCATTCCGCTAGACTTTATTTCGCCTTGGTTAATCGCCACATCGAATCTCGCTTTTCCCATCCCCAATTCCTTCAGTTCCTGTTCCATCTTCTTTTTTAACTTAGCTCCTGCTATCTTTCTCTCACCAGAAAGCTTGCCTGCCTGCCGCGCAAGTTCTTCCTGGAGTCTCCCTACCTCACCTGTAGTCTCTTCCATACTCCTGGCACTATTAAGCAGTTTGTCTAATTTAACCTGTGTTTCTTTTCTATAATTCAGAATGTCCTTTATTGTATTTTCATATTTTCGCTTAAGTTTACTAATTAGCTCTTTCCTTTCCAGTATCTCCTCCAGCCTTTGGGGATTAAATTCTATTTTTCTCCTATAATCTCTTATCGCTATAGCCATCTCATCTATTCGATACTTTACCTCACCCAATTCCTTTAACTCATCCTTTAGCGTCTGGTCGATAGCAACAATCTTTTCCAGACCTCCCTCCACCAAGGCCATCTTCTCCGTAATCGAACCGGCTCCTTCGTAAAGATGGTGATAAAGCTCCTGGCTCAACTGGTCCAACTTTTCTGCATTACTCAAAACTTTATATTCTTTTTCCAGAACTTCTTCTTCCTCAATAGAGAGATTAGCCTGGTCAATCTCTTTTATTTGAAATTGATAAAGGTCGATTTGCTGTTCCCGTTCCTTTTCTGAGGCACGCAATTCTTCCAGTTCACGTGACTTCTCCCTAAACTTACGGTAGGTCTGTTCAGTTTTCTTCCTGAGCTTCATCAACACTCCGAATTCATCCAGGAGGTCCCTGGCAACACCGGGCTTGAGCAGGGCCTGATGTTCATGTTGTCCGTGCACATCCACTAAATAGTTGCCAATTTCTTCCATCATTCCCAAAGTAATAATCTGGCCGTTCAGGAAACAGCGACCCTTTCCCTGTCGACTCAATTCTCTTTTCAGGATAAACTCTTCTTCCCCGCCGCTCAAGAGACCTTTCTCAGTGAGCATCTCTTTCAACCTGATATTCTCCTTAACCTCAAACAGTCCCCCGACCTCACAGAGGTCGCTCCCTTTCCTGATAACTTCAGAAGAGGCTCTCTCTCCTAGAACTAGCCCGATTGCTCCGATAATTATCGATTTTCCAGCCCCTGTCTCGCCGGTTAAAATATTCAGACCCTTATCAAGAGATATATGCAATTCTTCAATCAAAGCAAAATTTTTTATGGATAATTCCCGTAACATCGTATCCTCAAAAAATGGGGTCGAAAAAATGGGGTCAACTCTATTTTTCTCTACGCGACTGGAAAAGGCATGATTTCTGAGAAACATTGGAAATTTTAGCGAGAAACCAAGGCCGACTACCTCCCTCCCCACTTTAACTTCGTCCTCAACACCTGGTAATAACTTTTCTTTTCAGGGACGATTAGTTTTAATCTTTCTTTTGCTTTTCTTACTTGAACAAAATCTCCCAACTTCAAGGGAATGTTTTCCTGCCCATCCATAGTAAGAATAACCTCATCATGGTCAGTCTCAACCCTAATCTTAATCGTATCC
>WJOT01000013.1 GCA_009619095.1 Clostridia bacterium | reverse complement strand
ACTCACCGGTTAGCAAATCGACTAAATAGAAAGCTATCTTGCTCGTGCCCAGATCAATCGCCATACCCAAGCTCTCCTTCGTTCTGTTTCCATGTTCAACTCCGATTATTTCGCTTCCTCTCACAATGGCGGTAATCGACCAATCGGAGCCTCTCAAGGTAGGTCCAATAATGTTCAACACTTTAGAATCTGCACTCTCGACTTTAACATTATATTTTCTCTTCAGTTCTTCTTTAATCCTCTGCAAATAGGACCTTGTATCCGAGAGAGTTACCCGGGGAAGCCGGAGAAAAAACTTTCTCACAAGAGGGGACGGCTTGACCTTAATCTCCTTTCCCCAAATCTGCAATTTCTGCTCTTCGGTTACGGATGAAGGCGGGACATATACCTGTGTATCTTCTCTTACGGTCGTGCGGCAAGCGAGTCTGTAACCCTCATCTATCTCATCTTGAGTGAAAAGCTTCCTTTCCACTGCGGTAGGCTCATTAGCCGGGTTGACCATCACTTTACACTTTCCGCACTTACTTTTACCTCCGCAAAGAGATTTTAAACCCACACCCGCCTTCCTGGCGATATCCAAAAGGAGCCGGGGTCTATTCTCCATTACTCTTTTACCAATTGGACTGAACTTTACGGTAAACTCCATTCCCTTTTTCTCTTTTTGGACTTTTCCAACCTCATCGGGAGGATTTCAGCGTTTAATCTTTTTTAATTTTCTCTTTTTTCCTATAGTATTTCAAATATCTCTTACCATAGGAATCTCTTCCCGCCAGAAAATCGGAAGCAAGAATGGTCTCCACCATTCCCTTAATAGTGGGGTCGACAATAGCAGCATTGAGTCCTTGTGAAATAGCCTGTGCTAGAAAAGATAAATTAATAATTTTCCTGTCAGGCATGCCAAAACTTACGTTGCTTACTCCCAAAACTGTTGCTACTCCCAGCTCTCTGGAAACCCTTGCTAAAGCCTCCAGGGTTGCAACTGCCGAATTTCCCTCTGCAGCTTGAGCCAAGCAGAGACAGTCTATTACAATGTCCTCTTTGGGAATTCCATAAGATTCAGCAACTTCTACTATGTGTTTTGCCACATCGAATCTTTTGTCCGCTGTTTGGGGAATGCCCCTATCATCCATAGTGAGTCCCACTACAGAAGCACCGAACTTTTTCACCAGGGACAGAACAGTTTTCAATGATTTTTCCTGACCTGTCACTGAATTTACCAGAGCCTTATAGGGATAGACCTCTAATGCCTTCTTTAGGGCTTCGGGATTAGATGAATCAATACAGACAGGCAATCCTGAAACCTCCAGGACCTTCAACACCGCCTTGGGCAACATGGTAGTCTCATCAACGCCAGAGGCCGCCACATTGACATCGAGAATATCCGCTCCTGCCTCCTTTTGAGAAAGCGCTTCCTGGATAAGAACATCGAGTTTGCCCCGGGAAAGGTCCTCAGCAAGTTTT
The DNA here is from genome assembly GCA_009619095.1 of Clostridia bacterium. Lineage (GTDB taxonomy): Bacteria > UBA6262 > WVXT01 > WVXT01 > WVXT01 > WVXT01. The sequence continues at coordinate 890 of WJOT01000013.1, read as the reverse complement.
TTCTTTCCGGCAGGATTTATTCTCTCCCCAATTACAGCCGTGGGAAGACCTTCACCGAATTCTACTTTTCTATCCTTTGAAGTAACGATTGTTGCCATTCTTTCCTTCACAATCTAATGATTTTCCTCCTCTCCCCATGGGGAAGAGGATATAGGTGAGGGGGGAATTGATAATTTCATAAAAAAGGGACTCCGGAGAAAAAGAAATTGTACGTCACCGGAGCCCCTTATGAGGATTAACTTTTGAAAAACTCAGGATGAATTTACATCTTTAAGCTGATTCCTGCTTTTAAGCAGCTTGACCAAGAGTAGGTTTACCTACTACTGCATTGGTGAGTTCTACACAGACTAAAGCTACAAGCATTCCCAGGGTCAGAGCTATAGCTAAGCCGATAGGACGCTGACCTCCTGTGCCAAAACTAGTGGCAACCGTACCGAACATAATCGGGCAAACGTTCAGCCAGGTAGAATTCGCCACCCAAACCAGATGCATTAGCAGAAACGGAGCACACACCACCAAAACAACTAAATTACCCGTCAGAGACGGGGAAAGATTCCACCCGGAGAGATTTAACAGCCAGCCTCCAGGAAGAAGAAACATATATGCCCAGAAGAATCCCGCAAACATGCTATAGAAAAATCTGGGAAAATCTTCCCTCTTGGCTCCTACGATGAAATATATGGGCATGGCCACAAAAGCTGCCCATACCACATTTTGACTCTCTGGAACAATCAATGGATAAATCATAAGGTAGAGAAAAGTAACAGGACAAAATATAAGGCTCAAAGCAGTCATCCAGGTCTTCGTTGTACATTCTTTCATCTAAAAATCACCCCTTTCTAAATTTGATAGATAGTTACTTTTTAGCAAAGATGAATACCACCAAGCCT
>WJOT01000015.1 GCA_009619095.1 Clostridia bacterium | reverse complement strand
ACTTCTCTCTCCAATGTTTAAAATCATTACGGGCATAAAGCCCTACACTACTAAGAGATTACAGATTTCCTGTTTGAATTATTTTCTCATATGCCTTTATATACTTCCCGGTCATGATTTCGGCTGTAAAATTCTCCTCCACTCTTTCTCTACATTTTCTGGGACTGATTTCATCGATTCTGTTTATGGCTTCCTGGAATTCTTCAAAGGTGTTACAGCGAAAACCAACATCAGGAGTAACTAACTCAGACATTGCTCCTTTATTAGTAGTGATAACAGGTGTTCCTGAGGCTAATGCTTCTATGGTCACCAGACCAAATGGTTCCTCCCAGTTTGTGGGAAAAATGAGGGCTCTTGCTCCTGCCAAAAGCTCTGCTTTTTCTCTATCATCTACTTCTCCTATAAATTTGATATTCTTTCTAAAGGAGAGCTTCCATCCCCCAGCAACGATCAGTTTGAATCCCATCACCTTTGCTAACCTTATGGCTAAATCTACATTCTTAACTTTCCAGGAGACTTTTGATAAGAAGACAAAATAGTTTTCTTTTTTCTCCCTATAGGTAAAACTGTCGAGTTTGATTCCGTTGTAAATATAATGTGTGCTCTTATGACGAATAGCATGGTTCCTGCTTACAAATACTGTATTGGGTAGAAACTTCTCTCCCGGTTTACCATTTCCCTCAATCAAGACTAAATAGGGTTTCGGAGGAGTCTCTTGTGGCGTGCCATATAGCTGAACAATGTCTATATTGTCAGGAATATAATCTTCAAAATTTTGTATGGGTTTCTTTATTGTGGTGACATTTATAGAAGGTAAATGCGTGCCCGCCAGGCTGAGTAGATATACCTTATGTCCTCTGTTTACCTGTTCCTTCATTAAATTAACAGCTATCCTCTGTGTTCCTCCGTACTTTTTCACAGGCAAGACCTTGGGGTAGTAGTGAAAGATGTTCATTGGAATTCTCCTAAAACTATTACGGGCATAAAACCCTGGGCGACCATCCCGATGTATCGGGATAAATTGCGGTCGCCCCTACGCGACTAGACGGTCGTAAATCTTTCTTGTCTCCTCAACCATCCTCTCTATACTGAACTTCTCTTTTACCAGTCGAAAACCTTCTTCTGCCATTCGGCCCGCGAGGTCTCTATTTTTCAGAAGAGAAATAATGGCTCCGGCTAAAGCGTCTGGATTCCCGGGGGGGACTAAAATTCCATTTACCCCATCTCTCACAATTTCCGGGATTCCTCCCACATTGGTAGCCACTACGGGAACTCGAGAAGCAAAGGCATCCAGGAGAGAAGTGCCTAATCCTTCCCATTTGGAAGATAGCACAAAGAGATGGAGAATGGAAAGAATTTCCGGAATATCCTGGCGAAATCCGAACAATTTTACCTTTTCTTCTAGATTGAATTTTTTAATTAAAATCTCTATCTCTCTACGAAGAGGGCCCTCTCCTGCTATTAAAAAGATTACCTCAGGAAATTCATCTACCACAATTCTTGCTGCCTCAAGAAGAGTTCTGTGGTCTTTATCCCAGGTAAGCGCGGCAATATTTCCTATGATTAACTTATCTCTATTCAGTGCCAATTCAGAAATAAGATAGTCTGCCTCTACATTCTGCAATCTCTTTATATCTACTCCGCTGTAAACAACGTCTATCTTCTCTTTTGGTAAACCATCAGCCACTAGAACCTGTTTAACTTTCTCAGAAATTGCTATTATCCTGTCAACATTTGCATACTTCGCTCGACTGAGTATATTCTTCTTAATGGGAAAGTTAACTCTGCGGGAGAGAACAACCTTGCAATTTCCACTACTTTTTGCTGCCAATAGACCCAATGCGTGCGCGTGGGAAGAATGGAGATGAACTATATCGATAGAGTTTTTTCTTATTATCTTTTTTAATTTACATACTGCCAGGAGATCCCATTCTCCATGCATCTGGACCGGGAAAACTTTTAACCCTATAGCTTTTGCTCTTTCTGCCAGAGGGCTTTGAGGAGGACAGGCAATTATGTTATCGTAATCTGTTAGCCTCTGGGCAAGATAGAAAACTTGCTGCTGACCACCCCTCCATGTTTTTGCTGAATCGATATGTAATATAGTATCCAATCTTTTTACACTAAAGTCTTACTTAAGATTTCTTTTACTTGCTTGCCAATCAATTCTGAAGTAAAGTTTTCCTGAATTAATTTATATCCATTTTCAGATATTCTTCTCCGTAATTCTTCATTATCCTTTAATAACATAATTGCATTAGCCAAAGAGTCAGCATCTGCCCTTTCGCAGAGGAAAATGTTCTCTCTATCCACAAAATATTCGAGAATAGCGGGAGTTCTTCCGGTAATTACAGGTTTTTTAAAAGATAAGCACTGAAAGACTTTGTTAGGAACTACCCTCAATGCTTTCTCCGTATTCCCGAATATTCCCAGGCAGATGTGGGCACGGGAAACTACCTCTGG
>WJOT01000098.1 GCA_009619095.1 Clostridia bacterium | reverse complement strand
TTCTCTTTTAATCTTTTTGGCTAAATCTTCTTTGATTTGCATTAAGGTTCTTCGTCTGTTCACTACTGGTTTTAATTTTCTTATAATACTTAAAGTCTCTTCTCTATCATAAAGCCTGTAGCCTCCTTTTGTATGGTTGGCTACTTTCAAAAGACCTATATCTGTATAGTACCTTACGGTTGATAATGGAATCTCTGCTACTTTAGCTATTTCGCCAATTCTAAGCAGGTTTTTATCAGTTTTCTTACCAGGCATATCTTCATCTCCTTTCGCTTCGCTCAATCCGACCGGGGTTCTCACCATCTCGAACCCGTCGCCAGACTTGTCGCTCCTTATTCGTCGCGACGGCGACCCTTTCCACGTAACTTTACTATTTTACGCTCCGATGAATCGGAGCTACTCCTTTCCCTGCTCGCAACTTGCTGTATGGCCTTATTGATTGCGCTTTTCTAACTCTACTCTAATCTCAGAAAGCGTCCATTTTCTACCATTAATGGTCTTGATGGTGTGGATTCTTTCCAATGTGTCTCTTCTGTCATAGAGCCGATAGCCGCCCTGAGTGCTTGCCACTACTCTTAAAAGGCCGACGTCGGTGTAATACCTGATAGTGGAAACCAACACTCCCGCCTCTCTAGCCATCTCTCCAATCTTAAGAAGACCATTGGCTAATCTCATTGTCCTGGTCATCTTTTCTCACCTCCTTCACGCAGACTAAAGTCTGCTACTCCTTTACTAATTTACTAAAGTTAAAGTGAACTGCTTACTTCTTGCTTTGAGACAAAAAAATCCGAGCTACCGAAAAAGCCAAGGTCAAATCGCCTTGGCTATGCGAGCCTTCGGCAGCTCGGATCACTCATAGCCTGGGCCTCCCTCCAACAAGCCCTAATCCCTATAGGAACTTTAGGAGGCCCCAAACTATAAAATGCTCTTATTTCCCCAAAAAAAGCATTGCGCGGTATGGCAATAAACTTATGCCCGGTGCAAGGCACAAATGGACACCGCCACAAAATCATACCTATCTTTCCTTTCAAAGGGAATAGGTTGGGGATGCCATTAGCTTACCTTAAGGGCCTATACTTATATAGGACCTTTTCTAGGCATAAGTATACCACAAGAAATGGATTTTGTCAAGCATTTTCTCAAGTAAGCAGTCTACTTTAACTTTTGTTACATATGATCTAAAACGCAATCTTTGCTCTCAGTCAGCTGTCATCGCGAGTCCCCATTGAAAATCGCGATTTCAAGATTTCCAAATAGTAGGAAATTGTGGGTAACTTCTTCCCAAATAGTATGAATTTTATTCTTTATTTCCTCTTTTGATAGCTTCTTTCTGTAAAAAGACCTTGAAAATGGATAGTGTATAAGATGGTAAGCTATAATTCGTTCAGGATTTTTAAATATTCATCGGGACTTATGCCAAGGAGTCTCAGATTGTTGCGAATGACAAAAATTGGAATGTCTTTATCGGCAGGGATAACAATGGGGCGTTTCAAATCAGCGCGTCTATATATTCTATGGTCACCCTTTTGTCTTACAAACTCACAGCCTATATATTTCAGAAATTGGTCAAATTTTTTATAATGTACAGGAGAAAGACGACTCATTATTTTGTATATTTTTAAGCGGGTATTTTTACTTCTTGTTCAGTTTGACCAACAATAGTTGGCGGGACCCAATGCTTTTGGGGATAGGAGACTTTTTGCCAACCACAGTCTTTAAGTACATCTTCCAATGTCCCCATCTTAATTGTTTCTTCTAAGAAGACATCAACCGCTTCAGCGAATCTCTTTTTAGCTTGTGCAAAAGTATTGCCATACGTAGAAAGATCTAGTGCGGGAGAATAAGCTATAAATTTTTTACCTTCTTTAAAAAATATTACCCCCAATTTCGTTTTAATCTTATGCATATCTTTCACCTCCAGTAAATAAAATACCACAGTAGAAAGAACAAAGTCAAGGGAAATCCTATTAAAGCCCAAGAAATTTTGCTAACCTAACGTAGAACCGGCTCCAAATACTTAATCTATTTAACCCAATTTTGTCTTCCGTAGAAAATTTATGATTATATTTTATATTTTTCTAATAACATAGGAATTATCTTCTGTGCATTTATAACTAAATCAGCTTCTTTTTCGTCGAAAAGGAATGGCCTCAAAGTCTCAGCTTGCCTCTTTAACTCATATTTTGGTAAGTGGTATCAGGCAAGCCCAAGCCTCCTGCGAAGCTGTTGATAAGGGATTGCTTTGCCAGCTCGGTAGGCTTTACGACCTTGTCGTATCTCTTTCTTTAAGCGGGGCGAAGCTGATTCAAAGAGGAAATCCTCCAACACTTCCCAGTCTTGGAGGAGTTCTTTTTGCATTGATTCGATGTGTTCTAGTTTCTTCAATATCTTTTGTGTCACAGCACTCATTACTTTTTCACCTCCAAGCAAAAGTTTATCATATGGAGGGTAGTAAGTCAAGGAGAAAAAGGGACAACCACGCACTTTTGGCTTCCTGAGGTGGATTTCAAGCCAAAAGTGCCGGTTTGGATCAATTTAAGAAATTGAAGGTAACGTCGCCATCGGGACGACGAGTCCAGACTACCCATTACAGGTAAATGGGACTATTGCACCAGAAGTTGCTCACCAGGATTTAGGCACAAGCAGCTTGCCTTGGGATCTTATATAAGATGATATAACTCTGCTAATGATTTCACTCGCAGTGACAAGATTATAAGGCAGAGCTTCGCTGTAGCTAAATTTAGGGACTGTTGCTAAGGTACGATACCTATCTCTGAGATAGCAATCCCTAAAGTTCGATTATCCCTTACTTTTAAAGCTAATTTCGGTATAAACGTCTCCTCAGGCTTAATTGTCACTTTTAGGACCTGTTCATGATTCCAGAACTTAAAGCATAATCTTTGCCACTCTCCTGGCCTAATTAAGAATTCCCCAACTCTTTTCCCATTTATCCATACCCCTCCTTCTGTCTGGAAATGAGAGTAAGCCTCTATTTCTAAAGTTTCCTCTTCTCCACCGGGAAGGGAATTTTTCAAGAAAATTATTCCATAGTTTGTGGTCCAGCGAATATTTCTTTCTGACCAAGTTTCTACATCATACCAGCCAAATCCAAGATGTGTGGTGTCATTTTCACCCATTTTCACCCAGGAGTGTAAACCATTTCTATCCACTGTCGCCTCATACTGCACATCATAGTTTGGTAGTGGCGCCTCTATTATTCTCTCCACTCTTTCCAGCATAGAAATAATTGGCTTATCTTTAACAACTCTTTTCATCTGAATTTTTACTCTTCTTATCAGGGTGTCTGGGAGCATAATCAAATTCCAGATTAGTGCCTTCAATCTGTAGTAAGCCAATCTAAGTCTCTTTCGCCTGAGATGGCGATATATCGACTTAATGTCGCTATATAGACTTTTTGGTAACATCCACCCTAATGTTACCAGTGACATATTCTTCAGCATCATCCTTAAGCGATTTCGATGGTCAATATACTCATTAAATATATCTTTTCGGAATGGCCTATATTTATGATAGACTATTGCCTGAGGAACGAAATTGACCTTGTAGCCAATCCACCAGGTGCGTATGCTGAAATCGAGGTCTTCATAATAAGTGAAGTAGAGTCTGTCAAAATAGCCTATTTTCTTAAATAAATTCCTGCGGATGAACATACCTGCCCCACAGGCACCCAAAATTTGCTTCTCCCTATCGTATTGTCCGCAATCAAGTTCCCAGGCTCCTCTGTCTCTTCCCAGCAGTAGCTCATTGGCAATAATTCCTGCGGTATTGATTACAGATGGCTCATTAAACATTGGCATCTTAGGCATACATATCCCGATACTTTTATCCTTTTCCATGGTGTCAACTAATCTATTTATACAGTCGCTTTCCACTTTGGTATCAGGATTGAGCAAAAATATATAATCTCCTTTTGCCTGCTTAATCGCTCTATTATTCCCCTCCGCAAAACCGTAATTCTTATCTAATCTTATTATCTTCACCGAAGGGAATTTTTGTTGAACAAAACCCGCACTGCCATCAGTTGAAGCATTATCAGCGAGGATAATTTCAACCTGAGGATATTTCAAATTCATAACTGATTCCAGACAGTCTTTCAAATGTTCCACATGATTTCTGGTAACGATTATTATGTTAACTAAAGAGTCGGTAGATTTATTTTCCATTCGAATTTCTATCCACAATCGCAACCCAATTGGAATGTCAAACGAAAGTTTGATTAGGTAAAGCTTTCGCTTTACACTCCATTATATCATTAGATATGATATAAACTTTGCTCATCGGGAGGGTGAGTGATAAAACAATGTTTGCAACAATCAAAAGGATTATCGGTATTCAATTTCTTTCTCATCTCTTGATAAAGTTCGTTATTCCAAATTTCTCGAAATGGTTTCTTCTTAACATTGCCCATTACTGGACAACCGGTAACACAACACGGTGAAACATCTCCATTCCAATTGATGATTGCTTGTTTCCATAAAAATGGACATATTTTAAATTCGCTTTTTAAATTATTCTTTGACCTCCTGCCCTGCACATCATAAACCGTGTTAAATAATGGAGGAATATTCAAATGGAGATTTAACTCATTGGCCTTTTTTTGGGCAACCATCATATAATAATTGGCAAGTTCTTTATGGTATACCAATGACTCTTTTTTCATTTTCTTCTGAAGGATAATTACATGAGTCATAGTTACCGCCTCCGCTTCCAGTTCTTTCGCCAATTTCATAAATTGCGGAAGTTCCTCAATGTTTCGTCTCATTAGCACATATAAGAGGGCCAAACGAGGTCGTTTATCCTGCGGTATCTTTCTTCTAAAGGAATTAAATTTCTTGATATTTTTTATCACCTGTTCAAATTTTGCACCGATTCTGATAGACTCGTATGTTTCCTTCGTTGCTGCATCAATCGATACATGTAAGTAACCAAGTACACGTAAAATTTCCTCTATTAACTTATCATTGTCGAGGAGAGTCGCATTGGTAACCAGGTCTAACTTCATAGAGTATTTTTTTATAATCCTTAATTGTTTTCTAAAATTTTTAGCCATAAGTGGTTCCCCTGCCGTAGTCAACTGTACCCTTCTCAAATAAGGAAAAACTTCTTCAGCAACTCTTCTGAATATTTCAAAATCGTAACTAAGTGAATTAAGGGTTCCTTCAGGAGCCCTTTGACGAATGCACATTATGCATCGCAAATTACACTGATTATCCATGTTCATAACCATAGACGTAGGCATTGCCCTATCTATAGGAGAATGTCGTCTTTGTTCTTCCTCCGCCAAGGTTTCATTATAGGCTTTGAGTTTCATAGGGTCGTTCTTTATAAGAATGTGCATTTTATAAAGATCCCCTTATCGGTTATCCAACGGTTAAATTTCTTTATTTTGCGATATACGTAATATGCTATGTAAAAGAGTATCGGGACCTCTCTTAAAATCTTTTTTATGGCATCTTTCAGGTCCATTATAATTATTTTTGCAGTACTAAATATTTCTGGAACTACCAAATTTTTTCTAATGACTCCCTGCTTCCTAATAAACGCTCCGATTCATCGGAGCTACTCCTACTATCCTTACACATGGCCAGATTGAGAGTCTCCTTAAAACGCTCTGTAACAATGTTCCAGGTATATTTACCACAAGCTTTCTTTTTGCCATTTTAGCTAAGCAAAATCCGGACTGCCATCAGTTGAAGCATTATCAGCAAGGATAACTTCAACATGAGGGTAGTCCAAATTCATAACTGATTTGAAGCAATCTTCAAGATGTTCGAGATGATTTCTGGCAAGTATAATTATACTGACTAACGGTTGAGGCATTATCTTTTCCAGATTTTTTTATCAGATGATTCTATATATTTCCCAATATGGGTATACGTTTGACTCTCGTACCCCCAAAACAAAATATGATAGAGAGATTAAATTTTGAGGTAGGCAGCATCATCGTGTGGAGCAACTATGAAGCAATTCTTGCAACAATCAAAAGGATTATCGGTATACAATCTCCTTCTCATTTCCTGATAAAGTTCATTATTCCAAATTTTTCGAAATGGTTTTTCTTTAACATTACCCATTACCGGATGGCCAGGGACGCAACACGGTACAACATCTCCATTCCACTCGATGTATGCTCGTTTCCATAAAAATGGACATATTTTAAATTCACTTCTGAAGTTATTCTTTGACCTCCTGCCCTGCACATCATCAACCGCGTTGAATAATGGAGGAATACTCAAACCGACATTTAACTCATCAGCTTTTTTTGTGGCAACTTTCATATAATAATTAGCAAGTTCCTTATGATAAACTAGAGATTCATTCTTCATTCTTTCATTATAAATAACTGCATGAGAACATTCTACAAAGTCCACTGCAAGCCCTTTAGCGAGCTCTATTAACTTTGGCAATTCTTTGATATTTCGCTTCATCAACACGACCTGGAAATGCAATCTGGGCTTATCCATAGCATAGAGCTTCTCTCTAAGTCGATTGAATCTTCTAATGTTCTCTATCACTTGCTCAAATTTTGCACCAATTCTAATAGATTCATAGATTCTCCTTGTAGCTGCATCAATTGATACATGCAAACAGCTAAGAACTTGTAAGATTTCTTTTATTAAGTCATCGTTGTTGAGCAAAGTTGCATTGGTAACCAAGTCCACTTTCACGGAATATTTCTTTATAATTCTCAATTGTTCTCTAAGATTATTAGCCATAAGCGGTTCACCAGCTGTAGTCAACTGTACCCATTTCGCATAGGGAAAAGTCTCATCAGCAACTCGCTTATAGATTTTAAAATCATACCGAAGCGCATTTATCGCTTCTTGAGGATATCTTCGACGGACGCACATTATGCAGCGCAAATTACACTGATTATCCATGTTCATGGTCATAAACGTGGGCATTGCCCTGGTTAAGGGAGAATGTCTCTTTTGTTCTTCTTCCGCCAAGGCTTCATTATAGGTTTTGAGTTTCACAGGATCCTTCTTTATAAGAATGAGCATTTTATAAAGAATCCACTTATTGGTTATGGGGTGCGTAAATTTCTTTACTTTGCGATATATGTAATATGCTATGTAAAAGAGTACTGGGACCTTTCTTAAAATCTTTTTTATGGCATCTTTCAGGTCCATTATAATTATCTTTATAATTATCTTTGCAGTACTAAATATTTCTGGAATTACTAAACTCTTTCTAAGGATTTCTCGTCTCCTATTATGTCTCCATATGGCCAGATTAAGACCCTCTCTAAAACGCTGTGTAATAATATCCCAAATCTTTTTTATCGTATCTTTCATGTCCATTATAATTATTTTTGCAGTACTAAATATCTCTGGAATTGCCAAACTCTTTCTAAGGAGTTCTTGTTTCCTATTATGTCTCCATATGGCCAGATTAAGACCCTCTCTAAAACGCTGTGTAATAATATCCCAGGTATATTCCTCACAAGCTTTCTTCCTGCCATTTTCGCCGAGCTTTCTTTTCAGGTCTCCATATGTGAGAAGTTTCAGTATGGCACTCCCTAATTCCTGCTGGTTGCCATACTCCACCAGCAAGCCATCCTTCCCCTCATTGATAAGAGAAGCCACTGCACCTATTCGGCATCCGATAACCGGCTTGCCTGATGCCCACGCTTCCAGATAGGTTATCCCAAAAGATTCTACTTTTGATGGCATGGCAAATACGTCAGCGCTAGCAAAAAGGTCTGGTTTCTCACTATCTTCAAAATTATCTATCAGAATAATGTTTCTTCTTTCTCTCGCATCTAACGAGGAGACCTTCTTTTCTATGACTTTCGAATAATATGTCCTTATCCCTGCTACGATAAGTTTAGCTTGAGGAATTTTTCTCCAAACCATACTCATAGAATCAACCAATGTATCAATTCCTTTCCCCTCTTCCTTTCTTCCCACAAAAAGAACCACAGGAGCATTACCAATATCATATCTTCTCCTAAACTCTTGTGGATTCGACCTATTGAAATCCTGTGGGTTAATTCCATCCCCTAATATGGAGATACGTTCTTTTTTGACTCCATTAGTTATTAGGTAGTTCCTTTCGTAATCTGTATTCGCTAATATCATCTCGGTATCTGACAAGACTTTGTACATTATCCTCCTATCGAAAGCCCATACATCCTCTGTGTGCAGGCAAGGAATAATTGCCATTGGGATTCCCCTGATTTTTTTTGCTATATAGGCATAATACATATTTAAAAATGGAAATGGTATGGCAACAATAATATCGGCTTTTTCTTTAAGAATGTGTGGTACCATATTGAATATGATCGGTCCATTCCATATAACCTTTACAATATCGTTAAATCGCAACTCGTGCTTACAGAAATGCCTATGCACACTATTCAGTAATGGTCGCATCCCCTGGTAAACGGGAAACCTTCTTACTCTCACACCATTTATGGATGCACTATTGGGAGGCAGCAAAGGAATTTCAGGATGGATATATGCCTCGGTGGTCTGGGCATTAGAAGAAAAGACAGTAACTTCTTCCCCTGATTTCACCAGTCTTTCTGATATCTCCTTTATTTTTTTCTCCGTTCCACCAATGGCTGGAAAATAATTATGACTAACAATTAATATCTTCATTGCCTTACCACTGGAGTGTGAAACGAAAGTTTCACCTTAGGTCAAGCTTTCGCTTGACACTCCTTGTCCCTACTTGACAGTCCAGTCATTTTTGCGATTTCCTCGTCACCCTAAAGGGTCACCGGACTTTTCCAGGAGAGAATCGTAAATTTCATTCAGCTCTTGGGCATTTTTTTCTATCGTTTTAACTTGCCTCGGAGCCTCTGACAATTTTCTCAGCAATTGGGGATTATCAATTAGACTTACCATCTTCTCAGATAAATCTTCTGGATTTCCTAGTTCAAATAGAAGACCGGTAACTCTGTCCTGGACAAGTTCAGCCATGCCTCCCATATTAGAAGTGATGATTGGTATTTTAGCAAGGAGCGCCTCCAGGATAGCAATTGGCTGATTTTCATACCAAATTGAGGGAAAAACCAATACATCTATCTTAGAGAATACCGAAGAAATCTCTCTATTATCAAATAGACCATAAAAAGTAACTCTCGAATCTGTTTTTAACTCTCTTCTCAATTTGCTCAAATAAGATTGATCATAAGGTCCGAATATGGATAAAGATGCATTATCCCTTTTGATTTTATTAAATGCCCTTATGAGAACTCTTATCCCCTTGTGCTCTGAAACACCACCAAGAAATCCAAAGCGAAACTTATTTGAAGGTTCTTTACTGAAATTAGCAAGGGGTCTATGGTCGATACCATGGCCTAAATGGAAAATTCTATCTTTCGCTATTCCATAATGAATAAATTTCTCTCTTAGAAATCTCGAAGGTGCAAGAATTACGTCTACTTTGTCAAGCATATCCCTTAAAAAACTCGACCTTTTTGCTATCATATTTGCTCTCATATTGAGAGAAATAGAAGATATAGGAGGTTGGGTTTTAAGAAATTTCTCTTTAAGAGTCGTCTTCATCTTCCAGGGCAGCAATTTCTTTGCTGTTTTCAAAGGTTCAGGAGGATATTTTAAAAATTTTCCTATTCTACCATGGAAACTTTGCAATTTTCCGTAAATATAAAAAATCTTCTCGCAGTTCGCACATTTATCCTTTGAATCCGGACCAGAACAGACCTGATTATCATTAGTCAACAGCTGGACCTGTGGGCAAAGAAACCAGAAATCATGCAATGTTAAAATCGCGGGGATGCGTCTTTGCTTGACGATCTGTAACATCGAAGCGGATAAACCCATGAGATGCTGAAAATGCACGATATCCGGCTTGATTTCGTCAAGAAAACGTTCAAATTCTTCATCCACAAAAGAATTTCGATAACTGGCATCAAAAATCAAAGGCAGGTTGAAGTATAGCCTCCTAACCAGCAATCCATCAAATAATTCATCTTTAGAAAAGTCTTTCCTAAAAGAATCCTTCCTTTCCCGGCAAAAGATGTAAACTTTACTTATTTTTTGTAATTCTTTAGAAAGATGGTAGGTATAATTCTCCGTTCCATGAGGATATCCGGGTAGAAAATCATGAACTACTTGCACAATTCTTCTCATTTTGGTGCCAGAACCTTCGCTACTCTTTTCCTGTCCCGATGAATCCATCTCCTGCAAAAATCGAACCTTAGGGACTGGATGAATCGGGACTTCGGTCGTGGAGTTTATCCCGCACATTTAGTGTGCGGGGCTTCCCCGCAATGACACAGTTATAACGCAGAGCTTCGCTCTGCACCTACACTCTTACTAATTTTTCATAAATACTGAATAGTTCATCACATTCTTCGTTTACAGATCTAACCCGTGGAATATTCTCCCTGAATTTTTGCACCAGCCCCAGTTCATTTATAACGCGTTCCATTTTCTGTTTTAGACCTAATACATCGCCTCTCTTAAAAAGTAGCCCATTATGTTCATCATGGATTATTTCCGGAATGCCCCCAATATCTGTTGCAATAACGGGAACACTATTGGCAAAAGCTTCCAAGATTGACAAACCATAGGCTTCGTAACAAATGGAGAGCATAACCAGTATATCAATACCAGCTAGTATCTTTGTCAGCTGTGTACGCCCAAAGTTTTCCATTAAATCAATTCTTTCGTCACTATTAACCACTGGATCGAGCTTTTTCACATATTCTGTATCTGGAAAATTCCCATATAATTTCAGATTTACATTAGTGGCTCTTATTTGCCTGAATGCTTCCAGCAAAACGTGTGCGCCTTTGTGTTTACTCCCACCTCCAAAGTAGCCAAAAGCAATATTAGAAATCCGACCTCTTCTTGAAGGTAACTTCGGAGGAGATATTGTCCCAGGGGACACAACTGTGAATCCATTGTGAAAGGACCTTTTATCAAGATATGCTTTCCTTAAAAATGACG
>WJOT01000032.1 GCA_009619095.1 Clostridia bacterium | reverse complement strand
ATCCCCATACCTACTCTAAGATTTAATGGCAAGCGGTCGGAACGGTAATCACTCCAGTAAATGTAAGCAGGACCATTCTCTAAGGAAATTCCCATCTTTAAGAGTGGTGAATGAGTGTAAATTAGCCCCCAATCTAAACCCCACCCATTTCCTGTAGAGATGTTTGCCTGAGGTGAAGGGACCTCTTGAGCAATTCCCAGCGAGCCATGCAGATAGCTTATATTCATCCCGAAAGAAACCTTTGGACTATAGGGAATAGCAAAGGAAAGCGTGTATTTGTTAATGTTAATCTCTCGCTCGGAGTACAAGACGCTATCTTCTTCTCTAAAATTGGATAACGGTCGCCAGCTTAACGCTCCCAGACTACTACAAAAAGATAAATAAGTGAACCGCTTACCCTGCAAGGGTTCTTTCCCTACAACATCTTCTCCTTTCGGCCCGCTCCTTGCCAGGTCAAACATAAAAGTAGATAGATTGCTCTCTAAGAAAATCAGTCCCGCAGGATTCCAGTAAGGAGCATCGGCGTTGTCCACTAAAGCAACAAACGCCTCTCCCATTCCTCCCGGCTTGGCTCCTATAGGTATACCGTCGAAAGAATTATACAGAATGGGGGAAGACTCTTTAGCAAAACAGAAAATAGCCGAAAAGAATATCAAAGAAACAGTAACAAAAATTTTCACTATAATCTCCTTAAAGTTATTTCCTCTCTCCTCTGGAGAGAGGACTGAGGTGAGGGGGATTTAACTATTTTCTCTATTGTTCCTCCTCCCAGAACCACATCTCCATCATAAAAGACTACCGCCTGACCGGGAGTAGCTGAGCGCACGGACTTTCTGAATCTGATTAACGCTTTGCCATCACCCATAGGAGATATTACTGCTTCCTCTCCCACGTGGTTGTATCTTATTTTAGCTACTACGTCCAAGTCACCTTTTACTTCTTCTGGTGATATAAAGTGCAAATCCTTTGCAATAAGTTCCTCAGAAAATAGTTCCTGTTCAGGACCTACTACAATCCTGTTATGTTCAGGGTCGATGGAAATTACGTAAAGAGGTCTTCCATAAGCTCCGATTCCTCTCCTTTGACCAACAGTATAACAAGCTACACCCTCGTGCTTACCCAGAACATTTCCCTTAACATCAACTATCTCTCCGGGAACAGAAGGGAAGTGGGAAGACAAAAATTTTCGATAATCTCCATCTATAAAACAGATTTCTTGACTTGCTTTCTTCTCAGCTACAGGTAAACCGAATTTTTTGGCAATCTTTCGCACCTCTTCCTTCCCGTAACCTCCCAAAACCATTAAAATTCGTGCCATCTGCTCTTGTGTGAAAGTATATAAGAAATAGGATTGTTCTCCGTTTCCTTTTACTCCTTTTTTCAAAAGATATCCTCGGGAGTTCTTTTCTATTCTGGCATAATGGCCTGTGGCTAAATATTGAGCTTCTAACTTTTCTGCTTTTTCCAATAAGAGCCTGAATTTTATCTCCTGATTACAGAGAATACAGGGATTGGGAGTCCTACCTCTCCGGTATTCCTGGCAGAAATGGTCGATAACCTTCTCCTGAAACTCCTTCTGGAAATTTAGGACATAAAAGGGGATTTTCAACTTGAGTGCTACACTCCGGGCATCATTGACCCCCTGTAAACTACAACAGCGATTCCGCCGGAAGGATGGATGATGAGTCTCCTCACAAAAAGGATAAAGGTACATAAATATCCCGATTACATCGTATCCTTCGTCTTTTAGTATTGCTGCTGTAGTCGAGGAATCGACTCCGCCAGACATTGCCACTACTACTCTTTTCATAATGCTCCTAATCTCTTATTAATCGAACTCTACCTGAATGACCCCAAGGGGGCAGGCGGGTACACAGAGACCACAGAGGAGACATCTGTCCCGATCGAATTCCAATTTCCAACTCTCTTTATTCATGGACAGCGCCTTAGGACTGCACACAGCTATACATGCCCCACACGAAGTACATTCCTGTTCATCCAGTTTTATATCCTTAGCCAGTGGCTGGACATCAACTTTTATGTCTTCCAGATATTTCAGACCCTTGTTAATTCCTTCCTTGCCCCCTTCCAACTCCAGCACCATTTTTCCTTCCTCTTTAGGTGTGACCTGAGCGCGTAGGATATTTGGAACTAAATCGTAATCCTTAACCAGGCGGTAAATTATCGGTTGGTCAACCAATTCGGGAGGAAAAGTTAACACTATCCTCTTTTTTGCCATGTAAACCTCCTTATTGCCTACAACGATTAAGAGGAGTAGCAGAGCTTGCTCTGCGTTATTATCGCGAAACAAGTTTCGCTACTCCATTAACGTCTAATATCTAAAGGCTTAAATTTCTCATCCACCGGTAACCGTTGAATGGGCTCTTGTAAGAAGAACTTCCCTTTTTTAATCCACTCTTTCAGAACCTGAGCTATCCCCCTGGCTTTGTAAAGACTGGAGAGTGGTGCAGTGGGAACTCTCTTCTTTTTTATTTCAATTTCCCCGTTTCTTAACTCTTTATAACTTACTCTGC
>WJOT01000053.1 GCA_009619095.1 Clostridia bacterium | reverse complement strand
TCCCGTCTCCAATAACCGAAGTTGACCTACCAACCCACCAATCATCCCCGATAAAACATCACCGCTACCTCCGCTAGCCATTCCCGGATTGCCCAGGGGATTAATAAACACATCTTCTCCTTTTGTAACTACCGTCTGGTATCCCTTCAGCACACATACCAAATTATTCTCTTCGGAGAATTGGAAAGCATATCTTATCCTCTCTCTCTGTATCTCCTCTGCTTTCTTTCCCAACAATCTCCCCAGTTCCCCGGGGTGGGGAGTGATAATAATTTTAGCTTTTGCCTTAGCCAGAGTTGCTTCGCTAGCTAACAAATTTATTCCGTCAGCATCCAGGATACAAGGCAAATCTACTTTCTTAAGAATCTTTTTCACCAGCTTTCCAGTACTCCTATTAGTCGACAGCCCCGGTCCAATAACAATAACGTCTACCTTTTTCCTTTCTATAAAATCTAAAATTTCTCCTACTCCCTTTGCTCTCAAACTCTTCTCCTCTGTTTCTGGTAGAGGAAGTGTCATAGCTTCAGTAATTTTAACTTCCATAATAGTATTCAGGCTTTCAGGAATTCCTAAAGTTACCAACCCAGCTCCCACCTTCAATGCCCCCTGGCAAGCTAAAGTTGCCGCTCCCGTCATACCGAAAGAGCCAGCCAGAATTAGAACGTGCCCAAAGCTTTTCTTATGGGCATCCTTTCTCCTCTTTGGTAATATCTCCCTGATTTCAGAAGAGGTAAGCATGTTCCATCGGGAAGGTGACTCTTCATCCTTTATTCCAATATCCACAGCCCTGATATTTCCCACAAACCTGTAACCTGGATAGAGAAAGAGCCCCTTCTTGGGATAAGCAAAAGTCACAGTCAAATCAGAATCTACACAGGGACCCCCAACTTCTCCTGTATTACCGTTTACTCCCGAGGGAATGTCACAGGCAACCACGTACTTCTTTGAATTATTAATGGCTTCAATTGTATCTTTTGCCATATCCCCTATAACGCCTGAAAATCCTGTGCCAAAAATAGCATCAACTATTATATCGCTCCGGAAAATCTCTTCTTTTATCTTTTCAGTAGAAAGGTCCTTAAGAGGGATGATGTCTATATCAGCTCCCCTTGCCCGGGTCAGATTAGTCTTTGTATCCTCTCTCATTTCCTCTTCTTCTGCAAGAAGAATCACTCTAACCTGAACACCCAACCCTTTCAATTTCCTCGCCACTACCAGCCCATCTCCTCCATTATTCCCCTTTCCCACAAAAACAACAACCTTTTTCTTAACTATATCGGTAATTTCTTTCTGGAGAACTCTAACCAGCCCAGTCCCCGCCCGCTCCATCAATTCAATTCCCGCAGTACCTTCGGAAATCGCCTTATTATCCAGCACTCTCATCTGTTCAGAAGAAACTATCTTCATATCGGTCCACTATTCCTCATCTCTTTCCCTCTCCCCTCGGGGGAGAGGGTTAGGGTGAGGGGGTTATTCAACCACTATCGCCTGGGCAACCGCATAGTCACGAGAGTGGGCTAGACTAACCAGAATTTTTAAAGGGTCCAGCCTCTTACCTTTCAGATAAACCTGCGGCTGACCATTCGACCTGTTTCTAATCTCTATATTTTTTAAACCCACACCTCCTTTTCCCAGCGCCTTCCAAACAGCCTCCTTGGCAGCAAAGCGAACTGCATAGTGGTGATACTTTTTCCTCTTCCTCTCACAATACCTAATCTCGTTATCAGTAAATACGCGGTTCTTCAACCGCTCATCTTTTTCCATCAACTTCTTAATTCTACTGACTTCAACTATATCTATGCCCGTGCCAGAAATTGGCATTCCTTTTCTCCTTCTAAACGGTAGCCGCTCCGATGTATCGGAGCGTTTATATTCGCCAGCTAAAGCCGTCGGCTACCATTTTTTGTTATAATACAAAAAAAGTGTCAGGAAAATCAAGACCTTTTCCTATTAATTTTCGGAATGTAGGGGCTGACGGCTCTGTCAGCCCATTCAACGGACAGACACGGCGGTCTGTCCCTACACCAAATGCAGATTCCATGACTTATACCAACTTAGATTACTCAACAGTAACGCTCTTGGCAAGGCTGCGCGGTTGATCAACATCGCAACCTCGGAGGGCAGCAATGTGGTAAGCTAACAGCTGGAGCGGGACCACATTGACAATAGGAGACAGTATCTCAATCGTTTCCGGCAGATAAAACACATGGTTGACCTTCTTCTTAATTTCCTTATTGCCCTTGGTAGCTAAGGCAATTACAATCCCTTCACGGGCTTTCACTTCTTCTATATTTGACACGACTTTTTCGTAGACCTTGCTATTGGTGGCAATGGCTACAACAGGCATATTCTCATCCACCAGAGCAATCGGGCCGTGCTTCAATTCGCCAGCAGGATAGCCCTCTGTAGGAATATACGATGTCTCTTTCAATTTCAGTGCGCCTTCCAGAGCGATGGGATAGTTCATGTGGCGGCCTAAAAAGAGAAAAGCTATCCTCTTAAAATGACTTTTCGCACAGGCTATAATCTCCTCTTGATTTTCTAAGACCTCTTCCACCTGGCGAGGAATGCGCAGAAGATGCATCAATATATTCCTGGCTTTTTCTTTTCCCAAGGTTC
>WJOT01000085.1 GCA_009619095.1 Clostridia bacterium | reverse complement strand
GTTTTTACAGAAAGTGATGGTAGGGTATTAGGAACAACGCTTACCCACAGGTGGAGTTATTCCTGCAGCAAGGCTTTAGGTGAATTTTTAGCTTTAGCCTATTGGCGGGAGAAGCGCTTGCCCGTGATAATAGTAAGACTTTTCAACACCTGTGGTCCCAGGCAAAGTGGGAACTATGGGATGGTTGTGCCCAGATTCATTGAACAGGCAATTTCTGGAAAGCCTATCACTATCTATGGAGATGGAAATCAGACCAGAAGTTTCGCTTATGTAAGTGATGTGGTAAATGGAATGGTTAGCTTAGGCAGCCATCCTGGGGCAGTGGGGGAAATCTTCAACTTAGGAGGTGAAGAGGAGATTACCATTTCTGATTTGGCTAGAAAAATAAAGAAATTCACCAAAAGTAATTCGGAGATAATTTACCTACCCTACGAAGAGGTCTATGGAGAAGGCTTTGAAGATATGAGACATCGAATACCCGATACTACTAAGTTACGCAATCTAATTGGGTATGTACCGAGGGCAGGACTGGATGATGCTCTCAAAAAGACCATTGAATACCATAGAGACAAGAAGAAGTCCGAAATTTATCTTTAAAGAGAGGAGGTTTGGTTAAAAATGTGGAGTTTTATCTATTTGTATATATTTTGTTTTTCTCTTTTGTTAAGCCTATTGTTGACGCCCTGGGCAAAGAGGTTAGCCATCAAGTTTAAAGTTCTGGACTATCCCGGAGAGAGAAAGTTACAGGAGAAACCGATTCCCTTGCTGGGGGGGGGTGGCAATCTTTCTCGCCTTTCTTATTACCATGGTAGTAAACATTCTTATTCTACTCATAATAAAGGCGAGCCCGGAATTTCTCAATCTTCTTCCCAACGCCCTTAGTTCGACTCTTATGAGGAACCTACCCAGGTTCTTAAAACTCTTGCCACAATTAATCGGTATCCTACTGGGAGGGGCTGTCATACTTCTATTAGGATTGATAGATGATATAAAAGGCTTAAGACCAGAGACCAAAATTTTGGGTCAGGTTCTGGTAATTTTACCTTTGATTACTCTGGGAGTCAGGATTACGCTGTTTGTACCAAGTTTTTTTATCAGCAGCCTGATAACTCTCCTGTGGATGCTGGCTATCATCAATGCTTTCAATCTTTTGGACAATATGGATGGCTTAACCACGGGTGTGGGGCTTATTGCTTGTTTCATCTTCTTTATAGTAACCTCTCAGCAACAACAGACTTTTACCAGTATTGCCATTCTTGCTTTTGCCGGTGCACTTCTGGGATTTCTTCGTTACAATTTTAATCCGGCGAAGATATTTTTAGGTGATGCAGGAAGTATGTTCATTGGTTATATGTTGGCTGTTTTGACAATAACTACTTCTTACTATAGGGAAGGTTTTCCCACTCATTTGCCAGTAGTTATGCCCATCTTAATATTGGCGGTTCCCATCTTTGATACACTTTCAGTTATTTCAATAAGGATTAAGAGAAAAGAACCGGTATTTGGTGGAGACAAAAACCACTTTTCCCATCGTTTAGTCACCATGGGGTTCAGTCAAAGAGGGGCAGTCCTTTTTATCTATTTAATAAGTTTCTGTTTGGGAATTACAGCTACCCTGCTTACCCAGGTAAATATTTTGGGAGGGATTATTATTTTTATTCAGGCAGCGTTTGTTCTATCCATTATTGCTCTTTTGGCGAGTGTGGCAAAAAGAGAGAGGTAAAAATAGAACTATGTATGGGTGAAGGGATAGTTATCGGAGTCGCTCGGTCAGAACTTCGCTCTAATTCCGCCAGCAAAAACGGGCTCAATAAATTGAGCCCCTACAATCATTGTAAGGGTTCGATTCATCGAACCCGCGGTTAGGAGGTAGGAATATGTTTTCCAACGTTATAGAACTCTATCATTGTCGGACATTAATAGTGAGTCTCGTCTTAAAAGAAGTGAAGCTTCGCTATCAGGGTTCAGTTCTGGGATTTCTCTGGACATTTCTAAATCCTCTTCTATTAATGTGTGTGTATACAATCGTATTCTCCATCTTTTTCAGAATTAAGGTTGAGAACTATCCCGTATTCTTATTTTGTGGGCTCCTTCCCTGGGGATGGTTCTCTACTTCAATTTTGGAGGGAGCAGACTCTATAATCAGGGGTGGTGATCTCATTACCAGAGTTCTATTCCCTCCACAGGTTCTGCCCACTGTAACTCTCTTTTCCAACCTAGCAAGTTTTGTTTTTAGCCTTCCCCTGTTATTCATTTTTCTTCTAATTTTTAAGATCAAGATTGGTATTACCTTGATCGCTTTGCCGATAGTTATGATAATCCAGGCTGTTTTTACTATGGGGTTAGTTTTGATAGTTTCTGTTCTAAATGTCCATTTTCGAGATATCCGGCATATACTGGGTAATCTAATTATAATGTGGTTTTTTACCACACCAATTATATATCCTACGACTTTAATGCCAGCGAAGTTCAGGTTCATAGGTTATATAAATCCTATGGCTATTTTGATTAAAGCTTATCGGGGCATTCTATTTTACAAGCAGTTTCCCGACTGGCTCCCTTTGGGAATTACACTATGTTTTGGATTTTTAGTGTTCTTTTTAGGGAATTTGATATTCAATAGATATAAAGAGTCATTTCCTGAAGAGGTGTAAATTGGTTGCAATTAAATTGGAAAACGTCTCAAAAATATT
>WJOT01000100.1 GCA_009619095.1 Clostridia bacterium | reverse complement strand
CCAGAACGTCAAGTAACATCTCTTCCAGTTCACTTGCAGACAATTTCAACTTCTCTAAGTATTCCTTGATTTCTCTAATTCCAAAATTCTCTCCATCCCGGAACATATCTTCATCCCTTAATTTCCTTGCCATATTCTCCTCCTATATTATAGATTTCAGATTTCAGATTTGAAATTTGTAATCTGTAATTTGTAATTTGTAATTCTTTATTATTGTGCTTCTGGAGCGCGCAAAAACATCTTCCCCACTATTTGTCTAATTCTACCTTTCATTTCCAAATTCATGAGAACAGATGAGATCCTGTTTATAGCTAGACCGCTCTGTTTACTTATCAAATCAATATGAATAGGCTCAAATGATAATAGGTTATACACTCTTTCTTCCTCTGAAGACAACTTTACTTCCCTAAGAGACTTTATAGCCGGAGATACAGGTAGAACATCTCTTAAACAACGTATCTCTTCAATAATATCCTCACATTCCTCTACCAGTTTCGCACCCTGTTTTATTAATGAATGACTGCCCTTAGTTCCTAAATTGAAGATATTTCCCGGAACAGCAAAAACTTCCCTGCCCTGCTCCAGGGCACACCCAGCAGTGATTAAAGCACCGCTTCTGAAACCAGCCTCAACGATCACCACCCCTAAACTGAGTCCGCTTATAATTCTATTTCGCATAGGAAAATTCATCTTTTCCGGCCGTGTGCCCATAGGAAATTCGGAAACTACAACCCCCCGTTTACCAATCTCATCAAAAAGAGCCCTATTCTCCGGAGGGTAACAGATATCGATGCCACATCCCAAAACAGCAATAGTTCTTCCCCCACAAGATAGAGCCCCTTTATGGGCAGAGGTATCGATTCCCCGGGCCAAGCCGCTAACTATACTTATTTCTCTTTCAGCCAATTCTTTACTCAGTTTTTCTGCCACCATTTTTCCATAAGTAGTTGGTCGCCTGGTTCCTACCATGGCAATGGCAATTCTATCTTCTGGCAACAATTTCCCCTTTACATATAGCACAATGGGTGGATCGAAAATAGATTTTAAGTTTGCCGGATAGTTATCGTCAGAAAATGTTACTACAGAAACTTTTTGTTTTTTAATTCTGGATATCTCTTTTTCTATATCTAATTTATCTCTGGAGCTGACAATTTGCCTGGCCGTGTATTCCCCAATACCGGCAACGTGTTGAAGTTCGTTCAAATTTGCCTCAAGTATAGCTTGAGGAGACCCGAAGTGTTCTAACAGCTTCTGGCATCTCATCGCCCCTATACCAGGAATCATATTTAGAGTCAGCCAATGTTCAATTTTATCTGCCATTTCTTTCCTCTATGAAAATAAAGTTTTTGGGCACAAAGCATAACATTATATACAAAATCCCAGTCATATGTCAAGCAATCCCCTCAAAAGAGTGTAGTGTAGCCCTATGGACGTAATTTCTGCGGGGACAAAGTCCTACATCACCAATTTCAAATTTC
The DNA here is from genome assembly GCA_009619095.1 of Clostridia bacterium. Classification (GTDB taxonomy): domain Bacteria; phylum UBA6262; class WVXT01; order WVXT01; family WVXT01; genus WVXT01. Next base: position 9,892 of record WJOT01000100.1, on the reverse strand, counting down.
AAATTGCGGGCATAAAACTCTACACTACCAATTGTCTGTTTATGCAAAAGAAAGTGAAAACATGGAATGAATGAAAGAATTCGGCGGGCACTAACATAGAATCTCACGATAACAAGAGACCATGACGTGGACATGAAGCAGTGTGAGTAAATTTTTCCTGCCTATTTTTATTCTGCTTTATCATTTTAGTTTCTTACTCTTCTCTTTTCTTTTGCAATTTAATAGGGTCACCGATCTCTATCGGTTTCCGGCTATCTTTTATAACTGCGGTTGAACTATCTTCTTGAATGTCTGATGTAACTTCCAATACACCAATCTTCTCAATGATTATTCCCAGAACTTCGCCGGTTATGGGATGGATAACCTCTTCCCCTTCTCGATAGATTATAAACCTTGTCTTTGGCTTAACTTGTTGATTTTTCCCCAGATCGATGAATACTACATCTCCGTATGCTGTCATGAATTTCTTCTCTTTTACTCCGGCAATATATCCATCAAATTCAAAATCTAAGGGAGCAATAAAGATATCTCTTTCATATTCGAATCCTGGCTTAACCTCTTCTAATTTTACTACCAGCTCCCCCTGGGGCATCTCTTCCGATATTTCCGCTTTTTGATACGTGGGAATTACCAGGTCATCACCAGGAAAAATCCAATGGGGATCCTTTATATATTTATTATACGCCCATATCTCTCTCCACAAAGAAGGATCTTCGTAATACCGGTTAGCGATTTCGTGAAGACAATCCCCCCTCTCTACCTCGTAAGCTTTAAGCACAAGTTCTATTCCTTCAGGAATATCTTCTTGAGGAAGAACTCTTCTCTCAGTTACAGCCTCCTCCACCTTTTCTCGAGGCTCCTCAACTGCAGCCTCCTCAGTGGGAACTTCGCTCGGCTCGACGGGTTCTTCTTCCGCCTCAAAAATAATCTCTTCTTCAGAAGGTTCCGAAGGCAAAGCTTCCTCTTCTTCCTCTTCCACTTCAGCTTCAAACGCAGGAATCTCTACTCCTAAAGGTTCAGGAGGCAAAGCTTCCACATCTTCCTCCTGAGCTTGGGCAAAAAAGATACTGAAAGTTAATAGACCACACAACAGAAAAATAAAAATTCCCCTTTTCATTTTTACTCCTTTCCCTAACTTTATGGATTTACACACCTAAAATTACATCCATAGATTCCTATCCAGACTCCTATACTGGATAGCCTCAGCAATGTGGTGGGAACTAATCTCCTCCTTTGCTTCTAAATCTGCAATTGTCCGGGAGACTTTAAGAATGCGGTCATATGCCCGGGCTGAAAGTCCCAAACGCTCAATTGCATCTTTCAATAACTTCTCCGCTTCTTTTTCCAGAATACAATACTTCCTTATATATTTAGCCTCCATATGAGCATTACAATAGACCGATTTAAATTTTTTAAATCTTTCCTTCTGTATATCTCTTGCCCTCTGAACTCGGGTACGAATTGTCAATGAAGATTCCCCATCCGTATCTACTGTTAACTCCTGGTATTTAACTGGTGGCACTTCAATATGCATATCGATTCGGTCAAGGAGCGGTCCTGAGATTTTAGCTCGATATTTCTGGATTTGAAAAGGAGTGCAAGTGCATTCTCTCTGTGAATCGCCGTAAAACCCGCAAGGACAGGGATTCATAGCTGCAGCCAGCATAAACTTGGCAGGATAAGTTAAAGCTGTGCTTACGCGGACAATAGTCACCACACCATCCTCAATGGGTTGACGCAAAACTTCGTGACAATTGCACCCTATAAAATGAACCCTGCCTTTCTTCTGTCCCCTTTTTATTAAGAATAGGGATAACACATTCGATGTCTATATCCCCATCTTTACCAACCCATATTTTATCAACGATTAAGGTAATTATTTCTCTCTTGGTCTCAAAATCAATCTTATCCAATCTTTTCCTTAATTTATAGCACAAATCTTGGATTAAATCAAGCCTATTCTCTTGGGATTGAACTTTGCCTATTTTAACCTCAATTTGGCCCTTTTCCAAGTGCAATTTTTCTCTCTCATCATTTATCTTGCTCAGCTCCTGTTCAAGCTGGTCAATTGAAATCACTCTTTTCCTGTATGCTTCAAGGATTCTTTGCTCTTCCTCTTGTTTTTGTTTAAGTGTCCTATCAATTCTATTCAGTTCCTTTTCAGGACAGAAACTGTCGAGCTTCTCTTTCCTTTCAATAGCATCTACAATAATTTCGGGATTCTTTATGGCGCTGGAGATTTTATCCCATACAAAATTATCAATCAATGGGACCTTTCTGGAGGGCATCTGACAATTTATTCCACTCTCTTTGACACTCCTTCCGTAACAGACATAGTAGGGGTAACGTGGCTCATTCATAAATTTGTCTTTGCTTTTCCACCTATGCCTATACTTGAATGTTCTTCCCTCAAATCTCCTCCCACATAATTTACACTGCAAAAGTCCGGCTAAAAGATAATTGTATTTCTTGTTCCTTGGAGACATTATCCTTCTTCTTGACAGTCTTTCCCGGGCAATTTTGAACATCTTTTCGCTAATAATGGCTGGCGACTTGCCGAATAGCCAATCCTCCCTTGGTCTTCTTTCTTTAACACCTTTCTTTTTATTATAGGCAAATTGCCCACAAAATACCGGGTTGGTCAAAATACTGTAAATTGTGGCACTATACCAACCTTTAATTAACGGATTTCTTTTGACATTTTTTCTCTTTGTAATCTGAGTCTTGGTGAGTATTCCCTGGCTTGTTAATTTTTCTGCTATTTTCCTTGAGCTATAATTCTTATCCACACAAAGGAATTTTTAAATATCTATTGTTTTAAGCCCAACCTAACGGTTGTCTCAGCAAAATTGAGTTCTTCCTGATTGAATATATATGACCCCCCAACCTATAAATTTCTATTAACTACGAAATTAATAAGAAATTTCGTTGCTTATAAAAATTTTTCTACCTACTTATTTTCACCTTTATTGTTATTTCTTGAAGAAGCCTGATACTCCTTGCGCAACTGCTAATACTTTATATTCTTTTAAGGATTGGCAAAAATACTAGTTAGAAGGCTAGTTTTGGGGACATAAAATTTATGCCTCTGAAAGTGGGGTTATTCGGCACTTTCAGAAGGGAGTTTTAGTTTAACCTCTCATTCACTTTTTATAATTTTACCTCTTTTTTTATTATTATTTTTAACGCAATAAATCCAAGAAGTTATATTTTATAGCCAAATCCCGTAAAGCAACATCTCCAAAAATATCACTATAAGTTTCTAATAGTGTGCTAAATTCTTTCACTATAGGTAATAAAGCCTTTTCATTATATTTTTGCAATTCTTCTGTTTTCCTTTGTATATCTTTTGATAATGTTCGGTATTTTAAATCATATTCTCTTCTTGTTGCTTCGTAATTTACTGCTTTATATTTCAAAGCAGCTTCCACTATTTTGCCTTCGATAAGTTTTCTAGCTTTAGCTAATTTATTTCTTGCGATTTTATTTTCACTATTTATGTTTAATGCCGTTTTGTATGCCCAAAGTTCATCATTTATTTTGAGTCCACTACTACCTAATTTAACCCAAATGTTAGAGATTTTATCCTTTAATTCTTTAGGGAAACTGCTTGAGTATGTATATTTAGATATAGAATCAAGCAATGTCCAAGTATAATCAGCGTCTAAAAATTTTAAACTATACTCTATTTTTTTAATTTCTTCAATAATCATCTTATTTCGAGTATCTGTGAAAAGAGAGTTTCCTGCCATAGATAACTCTAAATAAAGTTCAATCTTAATTCCCAATGCATACAATGAATCAGAAGGGGGATATAATGATGCATGCGCATTAGATGAAATACGTAAACTTTTAGTGCTATCTTTGCGTTCATACCAGTTAATTGTAAAATTAATTTTTCTTGGATTAACGTATGAATTTTTTTCAAGTTCATTTACGACTAAGTAGAAATCTGCCGGAGCAACATAATATTCTTTATAATGATAATAAGGCTCCATCTGTTCGTACCAAAGTTGCATTTGGAGTTCAGGTATAGTCATATAGAAAGTACCTTCAGAATCAAATTCGGTTTTCGCTAAAAATATATCTTCTTCTTCGTTTTTTTGGAACAAAGCAATTTCTAAATTTTCGCATATTTTATCGATATTGGACCTATAACACTCCTCCTCATATTTGGCAGCCCATAATCCTTTACCCTCCAAGCTTGAGATTTTTCCTTTAATTTCAATACCTTGTATTTTCTCTCCACCATATTTACCAGTGAGAAAATAAGCACATCCTATTTGTAATAGCATCGCAAAAAGCAACAAGGATAAAATTATATTATTTAATATTCCATTGGAAGTTGACTTCATTTTTTATTTTAATGTCTCCTTTATATAAGTAATAAGTTCGGTGCATTTATTTTTTTAAAGTCTGAATTATTTCCACCTTTACCCCCCTTCAAAATTGGATAGATTATTTCCTCACTCTGTTTTACAACTATATAATAATCATCGGCAAAATCAGCTACTGCTCCATAAGTAACTATACCTATAGGAATACCCTCGGAGTCAAGAATTTTCTTAAGCTCAGCCAAATTTGGAGACCCAGCACCCCCCAAGGATTTCTTATTCCAGAAGAAAGCAATCTTATAGGTTTTTGTCCATACCCGCCCTCTCTCGTGATAACTCTCCCCCTTATATGAGGGAGAAATAGTCTTTATCTGATCAAGAGATTCTTTAACCTTTGTTTCGGCTACTTTTGCTTTAGTTCCATTACTGCTTACGCTGGAGAAAGTTACCTCAAAATCGCTCTTATTTGAAGATATAACTTGTTTCCCTTTTTCCTCTTCAGTAACCTTTCCGGATTCCCCCCAAGTTAGACTAACTACGAAAGAAAATAATAACATTGTCATAAATAATTTTTTCATGACGCCCTCCCTCTTATGTATTTCTATGTCTGCTGAATATTTTTAATCCTAATGGTATCCTTTTAAGCCAACTTTTCCCAGAAAGTTCAGGTAACGGTTTACCAGATTTATATTGGCACGTGGGACAAACTTCGAGATTGTTGGGTAATTGTGCTCCGGGATTGTGGATATTCAGCCTTTTCTCTAATTTCTACTTTTCTACAGTCCCCCTTTCTTATAGGGTATCCCAAAAACTATCACTCCATCTCTCTCAATTTCTTCATCTTCGCAGACGAAAACAATTTTTTCAGTGCCAAGATCAATATTGAAAACAATCGGCTCTACGAAGGAGCCATATACACTAAAAGATCTATAATTCCCCAAGTTTCGGGCAACTTTTATTGGATAAAAGTTAGCACGATGTCTGCGGTCCTCGCTCAAAACCTGGGCTGTGGAGTATCTATCTAAAAAACTATCCCCAGGCCCTACCATTTGTTGTGCCTCAACTACATACACAAGTTCATTAGGATACTTCCTTCTTGCTTTCCATGCATAATATTCGTTCTTACTAAATTCACCAAGACCAAATGCATTCCTTATCTTTTTCACTGCCTCCAGCAATTTCTTATAATTAGCATCAACTGTCTTACCCTTTTCATCCGTATAATTGCGGATTTTCTTTATTGCTATTTTTTCTAATTCTTTTTCGCTCTTGCCTTGATATTTTTGCAATATCCGTGCATTGTAAGCCCATTGACGAATCTCGGTGTCTTCGAGAGTAACTTTCAATGTATTTTCAAAACAAAAGACAGCTTTGTCATAATAACCTTTATTGTAATAAGCTATACCTAGCAGTTTATAAGTTTGAGCCTCCAGAGATGTTCCAAGGCTTAGTGCTTTTTCGAAAGCCTCAATAGCTTGATCATATGATTTCTCTAGAAAAAAGACTTCGCCAATGCTAAAATAAAGATGATGATCGCCAGGAGCTAATTCAAGCGCCTCTTTTAACAAAACAACAGCATCTTCGTAATTATTTTTCTTTATTAATATCTGACTAAGGTAGACATAAGCCCGAACATATTTAGGGTCCACCTTAATAGACTCATTATAAGAAGACACAGCTTTATCAATCAACGCTCGCCGTCCTGCAAAATAAAAAAGCATACTTTTCTTCTCATAAATTAAACCAAGAGATGTATAAAGGTTCGCTGCTTTTGGATTCTCTCTTAGTCCTTTTTCGAAACAATCTATTGCTTTATCATAAAGCTCTTTCTTTTTATAAGCTGTCCCTAAGAAATACCAACAGCGGTAATCTTTAGCACCTAATTTTGCTGCTTTTTTATAAAATTTAATTGCTTTATCAAGCATATTTTTATCTTCGTAAGTCAAACCAACCTGTAGGTAACCATCGTAGTCTTTTGGTTCTAACTCCACATATTTTTCAAACATTGGTAATGCATTATCGTAAAGTTTCTTTTTTGCATAAACCTGCCCAAGCGAATAATAAGGACTCGCGTATTTAGGATTTAATTCAATTGCCTTTCTTAACCGGTCGATAGCTTCATTTAACATGTTTTTCCTATAAAAAACCCAGCCAATTCCACTATAACATCGCGCCCCATCAAACCCAAGTTCTAAAGCCTCCATATATTGCGTTAAAGCCTCATCATATTCCTTCTTTAGAGACATCGATAACCCTAAACAATAAAACCATAAGCCGTTTTTTGGGCCCATCTCAGTCTTAACTTCGTATTCCCGCATTAACCTGTCTGTGTCAGCTTTATTTTCCTTTGAGAAAGTTGCAAAAATTAAACCATAATTTGCTTTAACCGATTCTGGATTTGCATCTAAGACTTTCTTATAAAATATAATGGACTCATCAAAATTATTATTAAACCAATATTCATCTGCTTTGGAAAGTAGTCTTTCCTCTCTCTTTTCACAACCGATGAATATTGACAAGACGACAAATACTACTAGCCCTTTTGCTTTTATCCTGCTCATTGTAACTCTTATCACAACCTACGAAGCATCTACCCCCAAAAATTAAAAAGGGGCGCAAACATCAACCCCAGCAACGTGTACCGAAATCTGGGAATGACTGTCACCCCTTGCCCTTTCGGGCATGGCGACAGCCTTCGCCGTAGGTACACGTTAGAGAACTAAATCCTCTTTACGGGAAGACCAACTTTATTCAGTTTTCAATCAACATTTACACTCTCCGACCTATCTTAGGCTTTCTAGTCTCAATTCTTTTTCAATAATGCCATAAAAAGCTAAATTTGTCGAGTATACTTAAGCACTTAGGAGACTTTGCAGTTTATTATGAAGATCTTCTTTCCGCTTTACAACATTGCTTCCATAATACCAAGCACCCTGATTGAAAGCTAAACCTGAAAGGTCAGATTGAATACAAGTTTCGGCGATTCTTTTAGAAATTACTAAGTCAAAATAATCATTATTATACCTCATATTCTTGAAATCATCCCATAGGATTTTAGCAATCTCTCTTATCCACCTGTCTACAGGCTGAACATATAGCCTGTCACTTCTTATGATGTTGTTTTCTAAATTACACAACCAAATAACATCTCTGAGAAAGAATGATGTGGTTTTCTTGCCCATTCCTCCGTTATTAACCAAGGATAGGAAAACCGATTCCAATCTTTCCGATTTTTCAATTTCTCGTTTGACCCAGAGGAATAAATTTCCTTTATCTTGAGCAAACCTAGATAATCTTTTAACAAGATTTTCATTTATTTTCTTATTTATCCCTACATTCCTGACTTCACATTTTTCTTTGAACTTGCTCCAAAGCAGTTCTGAGAAATTCTCTTGATTAAATTTTCCTTCTATTTCTTTAAATGATGCAAAAGCAATTTCACGGTAATTTGCTCTTTCTCCCCCAAGCCGTGCAAAAGGATACCCATATCTAAGAATAAACCCGAACGAGTCTTTAGGACAAGCCTCAACAATCATATTAGCAACATCTGACAATGAAGATATTCGTCGAAAAGCTTTAGCTGCCTCAGGTAAAAAAATTCTATTTTCGTAGTTGGTAGACTCCTTTACTAATTTCCGCATTATGTGTTCAACCATCGAGTTATTCATACCCGTTCATTCCTAATTTAGGTAAAAGTTGAGACCTAAATTGACAACAAAATGAATATTACCGACGGAATAATCTTTATCTCCTATAGTTATGTAAGCCGGGCCAAAATCAAGCCCAAATGCCATTTTTCGAGTAAAAAATATTTCCCCTCCCAGAAGACCATAATATGCAAAACCGGTACCAGAAGTCATTTCTGATTTAAACTTGATATAATCAATTTCTGCTCCTACATAACTCACAAAAGCATAAGTACGAGAAAGACATATACATGCTCTTCCTCCAAAAGCACTAACTCCTTTTTCAAACTGGGCTCTTCCTTCTAAAGAATAGAAAATATCACCCGTTGTTTTTAACCAATATCTTGCGGAAACTCCCGGCCAGTTTAGGCCAAGAGACCCTCTTTCAGCCAATTCTACAGGATGCTTTTCCCTCCACTTTCTTTTTCTTTCCTTTTCAATTCTTGCCTTTTCTTCGGGTTTCATCCATTTTCCTTCAAATTTTATCAATCCTTTGGCTCTTTGGTGTGTCTCGAATTTCTGTTCAGTCTCTTCTTTTGCTTGGTACAACTCATCATTCGTGGGATTGCTTGGCTCAACTATAATGTCTGAATTTAATCTAATTGCTACCTCAAATTCTTCCAGCGCTTCTAAATAATCCCCGGTCTTTAATAAAAGTAAGCCTTCAAGGTAATGTTTTCTTCTATCCTTAGTTGCTTGTCTTGATCGCTCCTCTCTTAACTTTTTTTCAGTTTCATCTCTTACTCGGTACAACTTGTCATTTGAAGGATTGCGAGGCTCTCCAATAATATATGAATTTTGACTAATTGCGTCTTCAAATTGTCTTAATGCCAAGTTGTAATTCTTAGCCTTTAGAAACTGTAATCCTTTACGGTAACATTCAGTTCTGAATTTAGCAGCTTTTTTTGATGCTTCAATTTTTTCAATTCGGTCTGTTGCTTCTGTTAAAACTGTATTAAAGAATTTTTCCACAATGTACATGTCTTGCGGTGTAGCTGAAATGGAATAAACGGCCTTGATATTTTTTATCTCCCTTTTAAGTTCATTTAAACCAAACAACCTTATAAATTCAACTGCATCATCCGTTGCTGCATTAAGAGACGAATCCATAATTTCTTTATAATGATCTCTCAGGTCGGGAGAAAAAGCGTACCGGTAATATTGGAAGTAGCTGTCAACATACATTGCACAATTCACATTCAAATTAGACAGTAGTTGTTTCTTATTTTCTTTAGCTTTTGCATGTACAATATTTGTGTCGATGCAAAGTAAAAGGAAAATTAACTCCATCAAAGTAATGATTAAATTTTTTCTCATCCTCCAATAACCTCTATAAGATTGTGTTCTAAACTGATAAGCACAATGTTTACATACAAGAGCTGCTTTCTTTATTTTTTCAGCACACTTAGAACATTGCTTGGATGCTTTGTCTTTCCAAGCAAAAAGGATTACAAGAATTTCTAAAGGGGAAATGAAGATAGCTGGGATAACTGCCTGAGTGACCGAACATCATTTTTCTTCGCTAAACTTGCGCGAATAAAGATTGAAATTAGCCAGAGCATGACCCACAAACATCTCTTTATATTAATGCTTATAAATTTTATCGGTACTCCCATCACAGGACCAAAGATTAGTTCCATCCCAGGCTAACCCTGAAGGAAGTTCATCAGGACTATCATAAGCGATAGCCACCGACAAAGTACCATCCATATTATGCTTGTAAATTTTATTGGCATGCTCATCACAGGACCAAAGATTAGTTCCACCCCATGCTAAGCCTGAAGGAAGTTCATCAGGACTATCATAAGCGATAGCCACCGACAAAGTACCATCCATATTATGCTTGTAAATTTTATTGGCATGCTCATCACA
>WJOT01000103.1 GCA_009619095.1 Clostridia bacterium | reverse complement strand
TTTGTGAAATCCCTCCATTTCCCGGAATGCAATAAATCTTAGAAACTTTCTTACTCTGTGCCAGTTTCCAAGTCAGAGTATGTTCCCTTCCACCAGAACCAATAACCAAAACCTTCATATCCTACTTTCCTTTTCTTTAAAAATTCCTATTTTATTTCTTCACCTTGACCCTCAACCGAAGCGCCAAGGGCATCGTCAATTTAATCTCCGCCTGTCTACTTTTTTTTCATCAATAGCAAAGTTCTCTTTAGTGTGAATCCTTTAGGTAGTTCAAACGGAAAAGCAATCCCACCCTTGGACAAGAGCGGTGGAGACTGTTTTTTCGAATACTTTGTTACCTTCAGAAGAATCCATGCTGGTGTTTTAGCTCTACCTTTGTCGGATTTCAAGTTTATCACAAAAGACTCGGTTGCTTTGGGTGCGAGTCAACGCTTTTATCAGGTAACTCTTAAAACGACTTTCTTATTTTGTGCAGATGCTTTTTCACCAATCTCAGCGCCACATTCACGGCAGAAAACTCTTTCTTTCTCATTTGTAAATTCTGATTTCTTTACTTGGAATTGCCCATTTGTAAACTTTAAACAATCGTATCGATTAGGTTGGGTTATAAACTCATCAGAACCACAATTGGGACATACAAAATTACTCATACCAACCTCCTGTCTTATTAAACCTTCTTATTGCAATGTCTTCGCTAATATTTCTATAATATAAATTATTTTCCTTTGTAATCAAATTAATAAAAGACATTGACAAAAAGTTGATAAACGCTATGAACTCATCCCTATTTAAATACTTAATATCCATCTCTTCGCATTTTATTTGATATCTCCCGTAAATTTCCTCGACATTTCTTTTTTTACTATCAACACTCTTTATAATTATGGGTAGATTTCTGACTTTATCTCTAACATCCACAAATCTGTTTTCCAATCTCTGCAAATCTTCTTCTTTTAATAAACCCTTCATTTGAAAAATATACTCTAAATCAATAGGCGATAGAGGATATTCTTGATTTAAATCTAATATCTTACATAATATCTTCGTTCGTATTAAAACAGAATTCTCTATATCTGCGTCTTTTATTACAGATGGTTCAAAATCATTACAAATTACGGTGATATAATCTGCATTGTGTTTCTCTTTATGTTGCTTTAACCGTGTGAAGTATATTCTGCCGATACTACCTCTTGTTGTAGTTTTGGCTTCAATGATTACTCGATAAGGAATACTTACAAGAACGTCAGTATTACCTGCTCCACCGATATGCTCGCATTCAAACCCTAAAAACTTAAAATAAGATGTTATTGCTTCTTCAAAAAAAGATGACTTATCACTTTTTATCGAGCTTGAAATAAGGTTAGATTTGATTTTTTCGACTTCAGATAGTTCGATGAGTTCAGGCTTTCTCTTTTCTTCACGAAATTCCTCTTTGGTGATTTCCTTTTCTAAATAAACAATTTTTGAGAATATTAAATCAAATCTATTTTTAAAATCTGATATATCTATCTTTTTCTTCCCACTGACCTTTAGATACCATACATTTTCTATATTATAGATGTTTATTAGCCATCTACCAGTGGAAATCTTCAAACCATCAATAATAGAAAGGATTAAATCTTTGTTTAACATGAAATTTACATCTTCTTCCCCACACACAAAGATTACCGTAAAGTCAAACTTTTTTAATTTCTCTATCGCGTCTTTTTCTAAACCAAAGAAATATCTCTCCTTTCCTGTCTTTTCTCTTTTAGAATAGCGCAAATATACAAATCCATCCTTTGATAATTTATAAACTGTTTGGCCATAATATCTCTCTAACGCTCGGTATTCTGTTTTTAATTCCTTCAAAATATTTGAGTAGTGATTTGTCATGTTATTCAATCTCCATCTTTGTCCGTTTTGCATTGTACACTTTTGGGCTGGCTACTATATCTTTGTAAAGAAAGTCGTGTATTGTCCTTTAATTGTTTGCAACTGATAATATATTTGATTCGCTCGTATCAAATTCATTTAGAATACTTTTACGATATTTCCAATCAAAAATCCTCTTATTATCAATTTTCTCAAATCTATGGAAGCCATTACTTATTCCTTTTACAAATCTATGTCGTCCCTCACCTAAATGTAAAATAAAATAATCTTCATCCAATAGAATTTGTGGAAATTTTGAAGTATCATCAAGCTTTGTTGCATCAAAGGGGTTACCAAAGCCATGCTTCTTACAAACTATTTTTACCAGCGTATTGTCAAAGACAAAGTCTCTTCTTTTTTTACAGAGATTAAAAATATCAGTAATCACATCTTGTTTGGTTCCCATTTTTGTCATACTCCTTCATCTTTATTGCTATTGGTATTTTTAAATCCTTCCCACAAGCGACCAATTGCATATAACTTCTTATATCCGCAGCACTGCGGATAATTATCTATCTCTCTAACCTTTGACTAATTTTTGGTAGGCTTGTTGGTATTTTTCTCTTGTCTTTGTAACGATTTCCTCAGGTAATTGGGGAGCAGGAGGTTTCTTGTCCCAGTTGAGGGATTCGAGATAGTCGCGGACAAATTGTTTGTCGAAGCTCAATTGGGGTTTTCCTGGTTGGTAACTTTCCTTATCCCAGAACCTGGAAGAATCGGGAGTTAAGATTTCATCGATAAGAATAATCTTGTCATTGAGAATGCCGAACTCAAATTTGGTATCAGCAATAATAATCCCTTTAGAGAGGGCATAATCGCTTGCCTTTTTATAAGCGGTAAGGCTCTTCTCCTTGAGAAATAGGGAGACCTCCGCTCCCTCGTTATCAATAAGTTGCTTTTCAGTTATGTTTATGTCGTGGTTACCCGTCTGGGCTTTGGTGGCTGGGGTGAAGATAGGCTGGGGAAGTCTATCCGATTCCTTTAAACCTTGGGGCAAGTCAACACCACAAACCTTACCTTCCCTCTGATAATCTTTCCAGGAGGAACCTGCAAGATATCCCCTTATCACACTCTCTATGTTTACTCGCCTCGCTTTTCTTACCAGCATAGAACGATCTCTTAAAATCTCCTTATAAGGAGAGAACTGGGAAGGGAAGTCTTCAACATCTCCAGTAATCAGGTGGTTGGGAACAATATCCTTTAAGTAATTGAACCAGAAAAGAGAAATCTGAGTGAGAATTCTACCTTTATCGGGTATGGGAGTGGGAAGAACAACATCGAAGGCAGAAATCCTGTCTGTAGCTACAATTAGAAGTTTATCGCCAAGATCGTAGATATCGCGCACTTTCCCTCTAAAGAAGAGAGGTATTCCTTCCAAGTTAGTTTCTATAATTGCCTGTAAATTTTCCATGAAATCTCCCCAGCTGTAACGATTTGAGGTGGTAATATGACATTAAAGCAAAATATTCAAATACGCCCATAAAGGGCTACACTACGATAATGATTTTAGTAGTGTAGGGCTTTATGCCCGTAAGAATTACGCCCATAAAGGGCTACACTACTACTCCAAAAAGAAATATAGTTCGTGAGGAGCATTAGAAATTTCAGCGAGAAAACAAGGTTCACGCCTTCACTTTCCCATGCCGACGCGCTGGGCTTTTTGAAATATCTTGCCTTCTAACTTTATCTCGGGGGCAATGATTATTTCAGTGAGATGCATCTCCTTAATGTTTTTTGCTCCCACGTTACCCATACCCGTTCGGAGTGCTCCCACCAGATTCTGCGTCCCGTCATCCAGCTTGGCTGGTCCATAGAGAATCTCTTCTAAGGTTCCGGTGGTGCCCACATGAATTCTGGTTCCCCGAGGGAGGTTTCGGTGGGGAGTAGCCATTCCCCAGTGGTATCCCCTTCCAGGGGCCTCTTTTGCCCGGGCAAATGCTGAGCCAACCATCACTGCATCTGCCCCACAGGCAAAGGCTTTACATATATCGCCGCCTGTAGTCATACCACCATCAGTGATAATGGAGACATATCTTCCGGTCTTCTTATAATAGTAATCGCGCGCCGAAGCACAATCTATAGTAGCAGTCACCTGGGGAACGCCTATTCCCAATACTCCTCTTGTCGTGCAGGCAGCACCAGGACCAATTCCCACCAGAAGCGCGACACATCCTGTCTGCATAAGTTCTAAAGCAGCACCGTAACTCACGCAGTTCCCTACAATCACGGGAATGTTCATCTGGGAACAGAACTTCTTGAAATCGAGAACCTCATATTCTGTGGAGATATGCTTAACCGTGGTGACTGTTGACTGAACCACAAAGATATCGCATCCTGCATCTTGAGCTAATTTGCCATACCGGGAAGCATTCTGGGGAATGGAGGAAGCAACAGTTAACACCCCGGCGTCTTTAATCTCTCTTATCCTTTTGGTGATAAGTTCTTCTTTTATAGGCTCTTTATAAATTTCCTGAACTAAGACTGTTGCTTGATCTGCGCTGGCGGTGGCAATTTTTTTCAGAATCTTCTCCGGGTCTTTATATCGAGTCTGTATTCCCTCTAAGTTCAATACTGCCAATCCTCCCAGCTTGCCCATAGCAATGGCAAACTTGGGACCGACTACGCCATCCATTGCTGAAGCAATGAAAGGTATCTCCAACTCTAAATCTGCAAGCTTCCAGGCAATATCTACTTCATTGGGATTTATGGTAACCAAGCCTGGAACTAAAGCCACCTCATCAAAACCATAGGCCCTGCGAGCTTCCCGATCTCGACCTATAAAGAAAGGCATATTACACCTCCAATATAAATTATGAATTATGATATAATATCTTTGGAGTGTAAAGCGAGAGCTTTACAAGTCCCGACAAGTCGGGACACTCCAGTTCGTTTGGTTATCCTGTACTACCAAATCCTCCTTCATTACGTGTTGTATCATCAAGTCGTTCGCACTCTTCCCATTCTATAAGCTCTACTTTTTTGAGCACAGCCTGGGCAATGCGCTCCCCTTTTTTAATCTCTATAGTCTCTTTAGGACTGGTATTAAAGATAATCACCTTTACCTCACCCCGATAGGTAGAATCGACTGTTCCGGGAGTATTCAAAATAGTGAGTCCCTTATTTATCGCTAATCCACTACGGGGTCTGATTTGCAACTCATATCCTAAAGGAACAGCTACTCTTATTCCCGTAGGAATTAATGTTCTCTCCTGCGGCTTTAACGAAATCTCCTCCCCGGCATTGAACAGGTCAACCCCGGCATCACCTTGGTGTCGATACTGGGGCAGAGGAATATCTTTCCTTAATCTCATCACCTTTACTTTCAATCCTTAATCCTCCCAAGGAATAGTTCCCTTTATGCCGGTCGCTCAATTCTCCCAGTTTGGACTTATTCCAGTTGGAAACCCTACTGAAGTATCCCACAATACGGGTTATTCCGTATACCTCAGTGGAGCCACAATGGGGACACTTCTCTTTTAATCCCCTGGTCAACCGATCGCACTTGTTGCAAATTGTAAATTCTGGCGAGATTGTGAGTTGTGCCGCCTTGGTAGCTTCCCAAGTTTTCTTTACCAGATTCATTATCGAAGCAGGAGATGGCTTCTCCTCACCAATAAAGGCGTGAAGAATTGCCCCACTCTCAATTAAGGTATGAAATTTACTCTGCTTAACAATCCTGTCCACCAGGTTTATGGGAGCACTGGCAGAGAAATGTATGCTGTTAGTATAGTAGAATTCTTCTTTCTCAATGTCTCCTTTAACCACTTCTTTTGACTGTGGATACTCCCTTAGGTCCACTTTAGCCAGCCTGCGGGCAGCAGATTCAGCAGGGCTCTCTTCCAGGGCAACTCTTAAGCCATACTTCTTCTCATACTCCTTTGTTTTCAGATACATAAAGGACATTATCTTCAATCCTAACCTGTAAATCTCTTCTTCTTCATGCAACTCTTTTCCGGTCAGATACTGTACGCATTCGTTCAGTCCAATAATTCCAATGATGTAAGTAGCTTTTTCTAAGTCGACGTAGGGTCTGCCATCTCGAGCAATCCTTCCTAATTCCCACAAAGGCAACCCTTCCTCTTTCATCAACTCTCCGATAAATTTCTTCTTCTGAAGATGTGCTTCCATTGCTAAATCCATTGCTTTCTCTATTTCCGGGAACAACTTTTCTATTCCGCCTCTCCCTGCCCGATAGGCTGCCTGAGGAAGGTTAATGGTCACATTCTGAAATCCACAAAATCTCATCGACTCGGGATGCTTGATAACATAATCATCAGTGATTGTAGTGCGTAACCTGCAGCATGCAGAAAGAGTGATGTCATCCCGGTCAAAGACAAAATAAGGAACACCATTCTCGCTGGCAATGAGACAGGCGTACTCTAATAGTGCGTATTGTTTAGGGTCGGAAAAGGTATCCACATTTATGTGCAGGTCCATCTTGGGGAAGGCAAAGATATGGCCGAAACTATCCCCTTCTCGCCAGACATCCATCAATGCCTTTGCAAATATCTGCGCTTCCTCCTCATACTCTCCGTAAGTTTTTCCAGTATATCCTCCTCCCGGTCCAATGGCGGGAACGTTCTTAAAGTAACTGGGAATTCCTGTGTGCACATTTGCGTCCAGAAATAAAACCTGGCCGCCGCGGGAGAATGCCGATTGGGATAAGGAGAAGATTAGATATTGGGCTTCCTGTTTGATGTCTCTCGCGCTCATTCCCACCAGATAAGGGGCATAGAATACGTTTATGTAACCCACGCCCAGAGCCCCGGCATAATAAGCCTGCATAGAGGCAAGAAAGGTGTTTAAATGTCCCGTGAGAGTCCGGGCATGTTTTGCTGGTGAGGAGATGATATCCAGTTTCTCCATGTGCAGCCCGTACTTCTTAATATATTCGAGAGAATGGCTACTGCAATTATGCGTTAAAATTCCACTACATAAAAATGTTCCACTTTCTGTAGTTACATCATACACATATTCGTCTTTTATTTTCACCTCCACCACATTCGTTACTTTACTTGCTCCTTGAAAAGACCTCAGGGATTTTCTGGCCGGTTTAAAGTCTATGCTTTGCAGTTTAATTGAAAAGGGGCTAAGTAAGTCATATACTTCCTGGGTTACTCCAAAGGAAACTCCGTATAGAGGGTAGTTCTGTTTTATTACTCGGCCTCTATAAACTCGCTCTGAACCCATTCCTTCAACATTTCTCAAGAGAGAATCAAAACCTAAAACACTGGCAAGATGTTTTATCTGTGTCACCAGTGTCTTGGATGAGACCCGGATATTAATTCTGGTGTTCGCCTGTTCTTTCCCGTTTCCTGTAATAGACCCATCTCCATCGATTATTCCTGCCAGCATTCCTTTGAGAAATCTTTTACTATAGCGGAGATAATGCTGGGGTAAACACTTAAGTCGAGATAGATGCTGAATGCCAAATATCTCTCTAAGAAAATCAGCAAATAACTTATTGTAAATCCTTATTGCATCACAACCATTATCTGTTTTCTCTTCTCCAAATTCGATTTTCAATTTATTCAAGATGGCTTTTGCTTTATTAACTTCTTCTTCCCCACAAGTAATTGTAGTCTCACATCCCAAATAATCCTTTCCCAGATATTCACCGTTCTTATACCTGGTAATTGTAGTAAAATTCCCTTCGGCAATGAATAATCCTATCAACCACCCCGTCTCCTCGTCTAAAGGAAATATTGCAGGAATTCTGTTCTTGCTACCGTTGATATAGATATAACTTTCACTGTAATTACAATTATTTGCCTCTTTTATTTTTATATCCCTTGCCATGCTGTTTTTATCTTGATATGCTCTACTTAGAAAGATTGTATCCGCCTGTCCCGTTTTCTTAAACTCAGCCACTAAATCTATCTGGTCTGAATTGCTCAGAATGTTACTGGGATAGCAGGTTATCAATTTCGTCTTTCCCGGAACAATTTCTCCTGCCACTATCTGGTTTAAGTCCTCATCGATCATAGGATGGTCTTCAGTCACCACAATGCCATTCCCGTCTTCCGTCTTGATAAACAACATTCTCTTCTTCGCTCTATGACGGACAACTCTCAATAATCTTGTCCATTGATTATTATAGTCCCTGATATAAAAATCCTTAAGGGGTTTGATTTCAAAGCCATTCTCTTCATAACCAAACGGGCTTCTATTAAATAGGGCTCCTAAACTCAGGCATTCATCTTTCCCATACTTTCCTTCCTTTATATAGACTATCTCATCTTTTGCAAACGAATAAACCCTAATAGGATAACCGAGATCGTGAATGTGGATTTTACCTTCCAGATGAGCAGTAGCTAAATTCCGGGAAAAAATGTTGTTGAGGGCATACTGTTTCAATGTAGTTTCAGCAATAACCAAATTTACTGCTTCCGGATTATGGGAAGCTATGTTACTGTTCTCCAGACTTTTGGAAAAGATTAATTCTTGCAGATCATAAGTGGGGATTCCTAAACTTGTCTGTTCCTTAATCTTTTTTCCATAACCTAATTCCAGTAACTCGCTATCAACTAACTCGCGAATAAAACCAGTAACCACCTGCTTCAGACCAGAAGCAACTATCTTCTTCTCCACATTGTGGGCAACCCGATCGGCAACCTTTAAGGGAATGTTTGCTTCTTTGACCAAAGCTTGACTTATTTTATCCCTACTCCAGGGAGTCAATTCTGCTTCGGTTTCGGTAGCTACCAGGAGAGCGAAGTCGGTGATATCGGTTTTCTTCCTCTTATTTTTTGATACCTTAAGCTTCTGGGCCATTTTCTGCCTGGCAATTCGATGAAGGTTGTAAGCCTTTGCAGTTAGTAAGTGTTTGCTTTCCATAAGCACAGTCTCAATAGCATCACCGATTGCCTTCATACTCAGCGTTTCACCCTGCAGATAGTTCTTCTCCAAGTACTCTTCCACATCATCGGCTATTTTGCGAGTCATCCGCCAGGTCTCTCCACCGCCTTGCCTGGCTGCCCTAAATACAGCCTCAACGATTTTGCCCTTATTAAAGGGCACAATTCGGCCATCTTTTTTCCTGACTGAAGTAAAGAACCTCTTTTGAATCTTAATCATTCCTCGCCTCCAAAATATAGTTACAATTCCCCTCACCCTAACCCTCTCCCTTAAAGGGGAGAGGAGACTCCTCAGCCTCTTTGTAGGGGACGGACGCAGTTTATGCCGACCTTTCGGCATGCCGTCCCTACAATGCAGAGCTTCGTCCCGATTCATCGGGACAGCTACAATATTTGAAAGGATTTTAGCAGTTTAAAAAACCCACACTACGATTTGGGAAGAAAAATTTCCCCAAATTCGTCAGACCTCGGTATTCTCTTCTCCCAGCGGGCAATTTCCATGCCCTCTTTCTCCAGAATGATTGTGGGCACTTCCAGAGCATCCAAAAGAGAACCCTCGGTCAATCCATCCACTGTATCCAGGTCGTAAAAGGTGAGTTCAATCCTTTCGGTCAATTCCCATTTGTCCAGAAAGAATTGAAATTTCCTGAGCGAAGCTTTGCAAAGATTGCAGTCTTTCTTTCCAAAAATTTTGACCTTCATCCCCTTCCTTCCTCCTAATCAGAACAGAGCTTTAGCTCTTCTATCCAGTGCTTTGTCTGGTAACTCCTTTATGTTTATTTTTCCGCTTCAATTTTTTTAATTCTTTTAAGAACGTATCTATATCATTAAACTGCCTGTACACAGAAGCAAATCTCACGTAAGCTACCTCATCCAATTTGCGTAGCTTCTTCAACACTGTCTCTCCGATTACTTTAGAAGGAACCTCCATTATATAGTCTTGCAATTCCTCCTCAATCTCGCTAACAATTTTCTCCACAATATCGAGTGAAATTGGCCTTTTCTGACAGGCGCGCAGAATGCCTTCTTGCAACTTATTGCGGTCGAAAACCTCCAGTCTTTTGTCCTTCTTAATCACCATAAGAGGCATACTTTCAATCCTCTCAAAGGTAGTAAACCTCTTCTTACAGGCAAGACATTCCCTGCGTCTCCTGACCACGGAACTTCCTTCTACCGGTCTGGAATCAATTACTCTTCCTTCGGAATTGCTACAAAATGGACACTTCAAGATAACCCCCTCGGGGTTACTTCCATAGGGGCTTCGCCCCTCTGGCGTTCCAGAATGCTCCTATTCGTCGCATTTTTCCGCTGTCACCCCTTGGGGGAAACCAGATTGTTTCCCCCAAACCCCCTAATCCGCATCCCGATTGTTATCGGGATGCTTCAATATAACCACCCCAACATACAATATAAAGTAGCCCGTTTATGGTAGCATACTACATATAGTGCTGTCAAGAAAAATTTGAAATAATTATTCTTTGGTTTAGGAGAGAAAATTTGTGGAGGTATTCTATTTTTTTCTGGTGGACAATAACTTTCTTGTCTTGTTAATCAAATCTTCTGTACTAAATGGCTTAGTAACGTAATCGAAGGCTCCTTGAAGGAATCCTTTTAATCTACTTCCATAATCGTCCTTGGCAGTTAACATAATAATGGGAATCCCGAAAGAACTCTTGTCTTCTCGCAACCTCCTGCAGACTTCATAACCATCTCTTTTGGGAAGGAAAATATCCAATATAATAATATCAGGATTTTCTCTGTGCGTTTTATCTTCAGCTTCTATACCGTCAATAGCGGTTATGACTTCATATCCTTCAGATTCTAAACTCTCTTTCAAAAGCTGTAATGTATCTGGTTCATCCTCTACTATAAGAACTTTTTCTGGCATAATTGTCTCCCATCTTGTTTTCTACCCCACAAAGGGCAGAAGAATGACAAGTCTCCTGCTCTCATCTTCAAAGCGAACCTTTCCGCCCTGGGCTTCCACAATACTTTTAACCATAAATAGCCCTAAACCTGCGCCTTCTTTATTTCTCGTCTTTCCCTGACCTATTCCTCCTACAGTATCGGGAAAAAGTATCTCTACAAACTTATTCTGACCAACAACTTTCGGTTCACCGTTAACTGAAAAAATAACTTTCCCGCCTGGGGAAGTTTCACTAAGGGAGTTCTTTATGAGTCTGGTGAAAACTTCCCTGAGAGTTTTCTCGTCGCCTCGAATAATTAGTTGACTAGCGGGCAATTCTGCGCATAGAGAAATCCCTTTATCTTCGGCTTCTCTCTTTAAGGATTGAACAACCCTATCAATAATATCAAGGAGAGCTATAGGTTCTTTCTTGAGCCCTAAGCGTCCCGACTTCACCGGAGAAAGTTCAGACAGTTCTTCCACTAATCGAATGAGTCGTTCCACCTGTCTGTGGACAATCTCTAAATACCTCTTCTGCTGTTGGTTGATATTTCCTGTTTTTCCGCCCAGTATTTTAGAGACATATTCCTTAATGGGTGTTAGAGGAGAACGCAGCTTATGTAGGGCTAAAGTAAGGAACTCTTCCTTTACTCGGTCCCTTGTTTTTAACTCCTTAATTTTTTGTTTCAGTTTTCTCTCAGCTTCTTTATATTTTGC
>WJOT01000072.1 GCA_009619095.1 Clostridia bacterium | reverse complement strand
TAATACGAGAGGAGAAGATATACATCAAAAAGGAAACGAAGGATTACCGGGTAGGGCTGCACTGATGTTCACTATTCTCCTCTATACGCTTTTCCTCAATTGCCTCGTCTTTTTCTACGGCGAAAATAAAATAACTATCCCCGCCTGGAAGGATGAAAATGAGTCTGACGAGGGCTGTTATACTCGGGTTAGTTCAGGGTATAACAGAATTTTTGCCTATCTCCAGTAGTGCCCATCTAACATATTTCCAGAAGTATCTAGGTATAGATAAACTGCAACTTTCCTTTACTGTATTATTACACTTCGCCACGCTGTTAGCAATTCTTCTCTTCTTTAGAAAAGATTTATGGGAAATATTGAAAGGTTTCCGAAACATAAAGGAGCCAAAGACCAATCCTTCCACACGAATTCTTTTCCTTCTGGTTATCGGTTCATTGCCTATAGCTATTTTGGGAATACTTCTTAAAGATAAAATAGAACTTATTTTTTCCAATATTGAATTAGTGAGCTTGTTTCTTATTTTAACCGGAATACTTCTCTACTTTGGTAACCGGATAAGAAACGTTCATAAGGGTGTCCTGGAGACAGGAATAGTAGATGCATTGATAATTGGTACAGCTCAGGCTTTTGCAATTCTGCCGGGTATCTCACGTTCAGGGGTCACTATCATTTTTGCGCTATTTTGTGGTCTACAACGGAAATGGGCAGTAAAGTACTCCTTTTTCCTTGCCGTGCCGGCAATTTTGGGAGCTACCCTCATTGAACTCCCCAGCGTCTTATCCATGGTTAACTTCTCCACACTGACTTTTTATATAGCGGGAGCAGTTGTAGCTCTTTTTTCTGGATATTGGTCACTCAGAGTAGTGTTGAGGTTTGTACAAAAAAGCAGACTTCACTATTTTGCTTACTATTGCGTAACGTTAGGACTTATTGTTCTTTTATTTCAGATTTGGTAGTCGCTCTGACCAGTCGGAGTGATTTATACGTTCCGACGAATCGGAACTACTCCTAACGCTCCGATGAATCGGAGCGACTACCAGTTAGAAAAATCTTGACTTTGTGAACAAAAAGAAGTAAACTTTCTTCGAGGACAAGGGGTTATAAAGTGAAGATAACGAGCAAGACAAAAGAGGAAAAGAACGAAATCGCTGGCATTGCACTCCTTACACTCTCCCTGCTTATATTGTTGAGTCTGGTTTCCTATCAGCTGGGGCGTTATGTTATGGGCGCTTTGGGAAGATATTTGGCTCATTCACTGATAAACGCCTTCGGAGGGGGAGCATATTTCCTTCCCTGCTCTATTGGCTACTGGGGATGGAAGACTTTTCAAAAAGGGAAGAAAATAAAAGGTGTCTGGGTTAAAGTTTCTGGGCTGGGGTTTTCGCTAGTGGCTTTTTGCAGTTTTTTGAACCTCCTGGGGAGGCAGACGAGATTGGGTGGAACAGTAGGTGACTTCGTTTCTGACTCCCTTCTGGTTCCTGCTTTTGGAGATACTGGTGCTTATCTTATTATATTGACTGTATTCCTCATTTCTATACAATTAGTGACTGAAACATCTATTATTCAATTTCTGCAGACCTTAAGAAAGAAAGTTCAGGTAGTTCGAGCTAGATCTTCGGGAAGAAAGCACCTGATCCTCACTCAAGAGGTAAAACCTGATTCCTATAAAAAAGGCTCTCCTCAGGTGAAAGTCGAGTCTGTTTCCCCAGTTTCCCCTCTAGTAGGCGCACGCACTTTCGAATTTCCTCCCATAGAGCTCCTTAATGACCCACCGCAAACAGATATCATCCAGAGGGAGGAAGAATTGAAAAACAACGCCGAGGTCTTGGAAAAGACCCTCAAGAATTTTGGCATCTCGGCAAAGGTATCCCAGATTCATCCAGGACCTGTAATTACGCGTTATGAACTGGAACTGGCTCCTGGAATAAAAGTGAGTAGTGTGAAGAGTTTATCTAACGATCTCGCTTTGACATTACGGACACAAAGCATAAGAATATTGGCTCCCATTCCAGGAAAGGCTGCTGTTGGCATAGAAATCCCCAATCAGAGTATGGCATTGGTATATTTAAAAGAACTTCTCCAATCTCCCCAGTTTAAGAAAAACGCCTCTCTACTTTCCCTTGCTTTAGGTAAAACGGTAGCTGGAAAGACATACATTGCTGATTTGAACCAGATGCCCCATCTCCTGATTGCCGGAGCTACGGGTTCAGGTAAGACGGTATCAATCAATACAATAATCCTGTCCATTCTGTACAAAGCCAGGCCTGATGAGGTTAAATTTCTCTTAATTGACCCAAAAATGGTAGAACTGCCGATTTATAATGGCATTCCCTATTTGAAAAGTCCTGTGGTTACAAACGTAAGGCACGCTGTGGCAGCATTGAAATGGATTGTTGGCGAAATGGAAAATCGTTATCGAAAGTTCGCTGCTACCGGGACTCGTGATATATTTGAGTACAACCAAAAGTTTAAAGAAGAAGAAGGGAAAAAAATTCATTTTATAGTTGTTATTATCGATGAACTTGCTGACCTGATGGCTACAGCTCCCACTCAGGTTGAGCAGGTGATAATCCGCTTAGCCCAAATGTCCAGAGCAGTGGGAATCCATCTTGTGCTGGCCACGCAACGGCCTTCTGTAAATGTAATCACGGGTATTATTAAGGCAAATCTTCCAGCGCGCCTCGCCTTTGAGGTGATTTCTAAAGTAGATTCCCGGACAATTTTGGATATGAACGGAGCGGAAAACCTCTTGGGACGCGGGGATATGCTCTATCTTCCTCCAGGAGAGGCAAAACCAATACGCCTGCAAGGAGCATTCATAAGTCAAGAGGAGATAAACAGGGTTGTAACCTTTATTAAACAACAGGGAGAAGTGACCTATTCTCAAGACTTATTCCATTTGACAAAGATCTCAGAAGAGAAAGAAGAAGAGAACCAGGAAATCAGGAAATTATTCAAGCAGGCTCTGAGATTGACCCTGGAAAGGAGACAGGCATCCACTTCCTTATACAAGGGAGCATTACATATTAGCGACGGAAAAGCAACAAATCTTATAAGCTTAATGGAGACCAAAGGGCTCGTTGGTCCTCAACAGGGTTCTAAACCTCGCCAGATATTTTTAGATAAAATTGAACAGTTCTGGCAAAAGATAGAGAAGGATGAAGATAACTAAAATAGGTCTGGTTTTTTTCTCTTTGACTTTTCTGATTTCTACTCAGGGCTTTTCTCAAAAGGAGACAATTTCCTATATTCTGAAAAAATTGGAGAGGGAAAGGAAAAAGATAGAAACGGGGAGTTTCGACTTCCGACAAAAAATACTGATAAGAGCTACTCTGGAAGAAAAACTAATTACAGGTTCAATAAAATTTAAAGTTCCCGATAAACTATATGCTGAGTACATTCGACCTTATCCACAAATCATTGTAAGCAATGGCAAAAAGGTCTGGTTCTATTTGCCTGACTATAATCAAGTTTCCATCCAGTCTGTTGGCAGATTGGAAGAGTTAATGGGATTAAATTTAGGTCTCTTCTTTTGGGCAAGTAAGATTGGAGAGTTGGAGAATTATAGAAAAGAGGTAGTAGAAGAAGGTGAAAACTATAAGATTAAATTGGTTCCAGAAACTGGAAATGGAGTGGAGATAATTCTGACAATTTCTAAACAAGATTGGTTGCCAGTGGAAACAGAAGTTAGCGATAGTTATACAGTGGTTTCCACTCGTCTGGAAAACATCATAAAGAATCCTGAAGTAAATAATGAAATTTTTGAGTTTAAAATACCTTTAGAAGCACAAGTATTCGAATCCCCATAGTGGGCATTGTAGCCGTCCCGATGAATCGGGACGAAGCTCTATATTGTAGGGGCGATCCCGATGTATCGGGATGGTCGCCCAAAGGAAGGGACAGCATGCCGAAAAATCGGCATAAACTGCGTCCGTCCCCTACAGGGAAGCTTCGATTAATCGGAGCGGCTACAAAAATAAACAGGAACAGAAATGGCAGAAAATATTGGTAAACGACTCCAGGAAGCTCGTCGGCGTAAAGAAATTAGCTTACAGCAAGTTTCAGAAGAGACGAAAATAAGCAAGGAGTACCTGAAAGCCTTGGAAAAAGAAGAATACGGTCTCTTTCCAGCAAAGGTTTATGTAGTCTCATTTATCAGAAGTTATGCTCGCTATCTGGGGCTGGACGCTGAAGCGCTTGTCCATATTTATAAGAGAGAGCATTCCGGACGAAAAGACAAAATGGGTCTCAATCCTGAATTTCCTATTGTGGTGAGTCAGTGTGGAGAAGAGAAATCGAAACTTAAAGGAGGGATTGCTGCATTTCGATTTACCAAGAAGGGTCTCATTCCATTTATCTTGGCTACAGGAGTGATTGTGGGGGCGGGTCTTTTAGCGATTTTTTGGCTCTGTTTGGCTCTACGGCAACTCTCTCCACAGGTGAAAGCAGGAACAAATGTCTCCACTAATATTCCCCAAAATATTTCTGTGATAGCGGAAATAAATGATAAGACCTGGTTACGAGTAGTTGAGGATGGAGTGGTCTCTTTTGAAGGAATACTGTTTCCTGGTGAAAATAGAAGATGGATGGCAGAAAATGGAATGAATGTTCGCATTGGAAACGTAGATGGTGTCAAACTATATGTAAATGGGGAAGAAGTGGATACTATTTCTGGAAATTTAGGACGGGTTAATGAGTTGGTTTTCACCAGGTTAAATGGAAAAGATTCGATTAAGATGGAACAGAAACGGTTTCTGCGAGTGGAAAAAATGGGACCAGTGGAAAACGAATTACAAAAAGAGGAAAGATAAGTGAATTTAGCCAACAAACTTACTATGGTAAGAATTATTGCCATTCCCTTTTTTTTACTGTTTATGTTTATAGGTAATATTTATACCCGGGTAGCAGCTCTTCTAATTTTCATTCTGGCGGCACTCACCGATATGTACGATGGGATTATTGCTCGCCATCGAGAGGAAGTCACTAATTTCGGAAAGTTCATAGATCCCCTTGCTGATAAATTGATAGTTTCTGCTGCTTTCATTTCTTTCGTTCAGTTAAGGGAGCTGGCAATACCTGCCTGGATGGTTATCCTTGTGATCAGTCGCGAATTTATAATAACAGGATTGAGAAGTGTAGCGGCGTCCAGGGGAACAATAATTTCAGCTTCCCTTTCCGGAAAATTTAAGACGACCTCACAAATGGTAGTCATTATCACTATTCTGCTAATCTTGATTGTCAATGCTGTGTTGAAGAATTATTGGCACACCACTCCTTTGGAATTACAGGCTTTTCTGGGTTGGAAAAGAGTGCTTGGATATATTTTAGATAGAGCTCCTTATTGGTTGATGCTTGTGGTTACGATTTTGACCGTGATTTCAGGATTTAATTACATTTTCAAAAATAAGCAGCTACTTTTTGAAGAGATAAGCATTAAAACCACAAGCTAAAGAAGGAAAGATGAATTGGATTATTAGATTTTTAGCGACAGGATTTTTTGTTGGCTATTCGCCATTTGCTCCAGGGACAATGGGAACACTGGTAGCATTTCTGCTTTATGCTATTTTACCTACAACCATTCCCTTCTACTGGATGCTCATTTTATGCTTAATTATTGGCGGAACCATGATTTCTCACCGGGCAGAAAATATCATAGGCGAAGTCGATTCTCCTAAAATAGTTATTGATGAGATATGTGGATACTTTATCGCTATGGCCTTTTTGCCCAAAACGCTTGGCTTGATGGTTGTAGGATTTATTATCTATCGGCTTCTGGATGTAATCAAGGTATATCCGATGAAGAAGTTAGAAATGCTTGCCGGAGGCTTAGGAATAATGCTTGATGATATTTGTGCGGGCATAATAACTAATATTATTTTACACATAATTCACACACTATAAGAGAGAAAGGAGGAAAAAAAGGGGTCAGAGTCATTTTTTCGACTGGAAAAAGAATGTCTCGATGCTTGCGTCGGGGAGCGTCACGGTTTGAAACAGATGGGAGCGAGAAAATCACTCTGACCCTATTTTCTGAAAGGAGGAAAAAAATGGGAAAAGAAGAAAAAGTAAAAGCTTTGGAGGCAGCAGTATCCCAGATTGAAAAACAGTTCGGGAAAGGAACAATAATGAGGTTGGGTGATGAGGCTTATAAGGGAGAAGTGGAAGTGATTCCCACTGGCGCCCTATCATTAGACGTAGCTTTAGGGGTGGGAGGAGTGCCTAGAGGAAGAGTGGTAGAAATCTTTGGTCCGGAAGGGGGAGGAAAGACCACTCTCTCCCTCCAGATAATCGCCAATGCTCAAAGATTGGGAGGAGCAGCTGCTTTCGTAGATGCCGAGCACGCCATGGACCCAGCCTATGCCGGCAAGTTGGGAGTGGACATCGAAAACCTCCTGATTTCCCAGCCTGATAACGGCGAGCAGGCTCTGGAGATTACTGAGACTCTGGTTCGTAGTGGAGCTGTCGATGTAATTGTAATCGATAGTGTAGCTGCTCTGGTGCCCAGGGCAGAAATCGAGGGTCAAATGGGCGACGCACAGATGGGCTTACAGGCCAGGTTGATGTCCCAGGCTCTCAGGAAACTTACCTCTTGTATATCTAAATCTAAGACCAGTGTAATCTTTATTAATCAAATAAGAGAAAAGATAGGCGTAATGTTTGGCAATCCAGAGACGACTCCAGGAGGAAGAGCATTGAAGTTCTATTCTTCTGTTAGACTGGACATTCGTCGTATAGGCGCTATTAAGGCGGGAGAGGTGCATATAGGTAACCGCATAAGAGTTAAGGTAGCCAAAAACAAGGTAGCTCCACCTTTCCGAAAGGCAGAGTTCGATATGATGTATGATGAGGGTATCTCCAGAGAGGGTTCCCTTTTGGATGTTGCGCTGGAAAATAACCTGATTGAGAAGAGTGGAACCTGGTTTTCTTACAAAAGAAACAGAATTGGACAGGGAAGAGAAAATGCCAAGTCTTACCTGAAAGAAAACCCAGATATCACCCAGGAAATCGATAACATTCTAAGAGAAAAGCTACTTAGCTCGAAAGAAGAATCTTAATAGAACATGCTAAAGATATTCACAGTTGGCCCCATGGAGGCCAATTGTTATATTCTTTATAATCCTGATAAAAGAGAAGGATTGATTATTGACCCTGGTGCAGAAGGGGCGCATTTAATTAAATTTATTAAACAAGAAAAAATTTCCATTAACTACATCGTCAATACTCACGGACATCCAGACCATATAGGTGCCAACCGAAAGATCAAAGAGCATACTAATGCTCCAATCTTGATTCATCAATACGACGCTCCTATGCTTGCAAAAAGCGGGAGCGTTCTTTCTTTCATCTTTCCTTTGGAGTCCTCTTCACCTGCGGCGGACACTTTCATAAAAGACGGAGATTTAATTGAATGTGCGGGAATGAAGCTGAAGGTTCTCCATACTCCTGGACATACGCCGGGAGGAATCTCACTTCTGATAGATGATTCCATCTTTACTGGTGACACGCTGTTTTCAGGTTCGATTGGCCGAAGCGACTTGCCCGGCGGTTCTCCACAGGTACTTTTAAATTCAATAAAGAAGATTTTGTCCTTGGATGAAAATTTAATTATATACCCCGGACATGGTCCATCGACTACCGTTGGTCAGGAACTCCACAGTAATCCCTTTATAACATGAAAAATTCCCAGCTTCTTGACGAATTTATCAATTACATAGATGCGGAAAAAGGTCTGTCAAAAAATACAAAGTTGGCTTACCACAGAGATCTCTCGCAGTATCTCGCATATTTGGAAGAGAATCGCAAAATTGCCACTCGCATCACCCATAGCGACCTTATGGAGTTCTTACTGATTAAAAGGAAACATCTATCGCCTTCCTCGTTAGCTCGGGTAATAACTTCAATTAAGATGTTTCATCGTTTCTTAATATCAGATAACTATTGTAAAATGGATCCCACTCAGAACTTAGATTCCCCGCACCTCGGCATGAGACTACCCAAAGTGTTGACTTTTGCCGAAGTGGAAGTATTGCTTAACGCTCCTCCTGATATCCCCGCAGGAATCAGAGACAGGGCAATGATGGAGCTTCTCTATGCCACGGGAATGAGGGTCTCAGAAATTATTAATCTTAAACTGGAAGACGTTAATCTTAAATTGGGCTATTTACGTTGCCTTGGCAAACGGAGGAAAGAGCGCATTATTCCCATCGGTTCTGAGGCAATTAAGTTCGTAAATATCTATCTGAAAAAGGTAAGGTCTATCCATAAAACACTCTCCAAACCGTCTACGCGGCAGCCGAAGAGTCTCTTTTTAAATCCCTCAGGCAGAGAATTTTCTCGTGTGGGATTCTGGAAGATAATTAAGAGATACGCTATTCTTTCCGGAATAACTAAAGAGATAACACCACATACATTGAGGCATTCTTTTGCCACCCATCTCTTAGAACGGGGTGCTGATCTGCGTTCAATTCAGGAGATGTTGGGACATGAAAATATCTCTACCACCCAGATATATACCCACCTAACCCGCGAACGTTTAAAAGACCTCCACAAAAAATTCCATCCTCGGGGTTAAGGTAGTGTAACCCTTTATGAGCATAATTTTCACCGGGGCAAATCCCTCAAATTACAAATTTCAAATTACAGGAACAAGTCTGCACTACCTATAGGGAACAAAGATAGTGTAAAATTTAATGGGGAGAAGGGGAATTATTTGGAGTGTCCCGACAAGTCGGGACTGGAGTAGCTCCGATTCATCGGAGCGTTAAGTTAAGCTTTACACTCCAAAGTAAAAAAGTCCCCCAAAGTTCTTGACACTAACGGGAACAAAATTCGCCTTGAAAACAGGGTAAAAATGGGGTATAATAATTAAAAGCTTTATAAAGGAGGAATTTTATGGTTAGACCAGAGGGAAAAGAAGATTTGAAGTTAGTGGAGAAGTTAGCTCAGGGACGGAAATCGATTCTGGAACAACTCCATAAGATAATTGTGGGGCAGGATGAGGTGATTGAACAGCTCCTGATTGCTCTTTTTGCCCGAGGTCACTGTCTGATTGTAGGCGTGCCTGGTCTGGCCAAGACAATGTTGATCTCTACGATTGCCGAGATTCTCGATTTGAAATTCCAGAGAATCCAATTTACCCCAGATCTTATGCCCTCTGATATCACGGGAACAGATGTGATTGAAGAGAATATTTCCACAGGAAAGAGAAGTTTCCGTTTCATCAAGGGACCCATCTTTGCTAACATAGTCTTGGCAGACGAGATTAATCGTACTCCTCCCAAAACACAATCTGCTCTCCTGCAGGCTATGCAAGAGTATAAGGTTACTGCCAGTGGAAATACTTACCCTTTAGAACTTCCCTTCTTCGTCTTAGCTACCCAGAATCCCATTGAGCAGGAAGGGACATATCCCTTGCCCGAAGCCCAGCTTGACCGATTCTTCTTTGAGGTGAATATCGACTACCCTAAGTATGAAGAGGAGAAGGAGATTGTCACTAAAACCACCTCCACTTTCCAGGCGAAATTAATAAAAACTCTTAATGCTAAAGAGATAATCCATCTACAGGAGATTGTGCGAAAAGTCCCGGCTTCCGAGTATGTTGTTAACTATGCAGTAAATTTGGTGACAGCTACCCGACCATCTTCATCCCAAGCTCCGGAATTCATCAAAAGTTGGGTTGGGTGGGGAGCGAGCCCCAGGGGTTCACAAAACTTAATCTTAGGGGGAAAGGCAAGGGCAATCCTTAATGGTCACTTTAATGTCTCGACAGAAGACATCAAGGCATTAGCTCACCCTGTCCTACGTCACCGTATCATACTCAACTTTAATGCAGAGGCTGAAGGCGTGCGCACCGATCAAGTAATAGACAGACTACTGGAAACAGTTCGGGAAACTTGAGTCTGGGAGCAATAGGGTTTCACAGAAGAAAAAAGTACCTGTCCCCTTTTTTCTAGGAGTTAAAAGTGGAACAACCAAAAAAAGGTTACATCGACCCTTTAATTGTGGCTAAACTTTCCACCATGCTTCTCAAAGCAAGATTTGTGGTTGAGGGATTTATTGCCGGACTACACCAGAGCCCCTACAGGGGTTTTAGCCTCGAGTTCGCCCAGCACAGGGAATACTCACCAGGGGATGAAACCAGACATATAGATTGGAAAGTCTATGGGCGAAAAGACAAATACTTTGTCAAACAGTATCAGGAAGAGACAAACCTGAAAGGATATATTCTCCTTGATAGAAGTGCCTCTATGGGATATAAGAGTAAGGAAATAACTAAGCTCCAGTATGGCTCCTATTTAGCAGCCTCATTAGCCTTCTTGATGCTCAGACAGCAGGACTCGGTGGGACTGGTTACTTTCGATGAGAGGATTAAAAAATATATTCCTCCCCGCCAGAGCAAGGGGCACCTTTCGCTAATCTTAGAGGAGCTGGAGAAACTGGTTCCGTCTTCCCAAACAGGAATAAACCGCTCTCTTCAGGAACTAGGGCAATATACCAAACGACGGGGATTGATTATTCTGATTTCCGACCTCCTGGATGAACAGGAAAAGGTTCTGAATGCTTTGAAGTACTTCCGGTTTAAGAAACATGAAGTAATCGTCTTTCATCTCCTCGACCCCGCCGAGATGGAACTTCCCTTTACCAATGTCCTCTGGTTGGAAGATATGGAGAATGGAAAAAGAGTTCTAACCCATCCCCAGATCATCCGGGAGAAGTATAAAAGTGTAGTAAAAGAATTTGTAGAAACGTACAAGTTAAGTTGTCTAAGAAGCGATATAGATTATTGTCTTATGGACACAAAAACTCCTCTTGATTTTGCGTTAGGAACATACCTTGCCAGGAGGAAAATGTTAAGGTGAGAGATGAACATAACATTTTTAAATCCATCGTTCCTGTGGGGATTACCAGTAGTTTCCATTCCCGTACTTATCCATCTCCTCTCCAGAAGAAAACCAATAACTTCCCAATTTTCTTCTGTTAAGTTTATTCAATTAGCCTCCACCACAGTAATCAGACGGTTTAAATTGAAACAGCTAATCTTACTTATATTGAGGTCTCTTATTCTTCTCCTGTTAACTCTTCTTTTCGCCAGGCCTGTGGTGAGGAGAATGCCTCTGTTTGCCCAGGCAGAAGGGGTCTCACGGTCCAGTGTAATTCTCATCGACAACTCTTATTCTATGGGATATATGAAAGAAGGGGAATCCCTGTTCGCTCTAGCCAAGAAAGTGGCTAGACGTATTCTGAAAATGACCAAAAGAGGTGACCGGGCAGCGCTCTTTTTAATTTCCGATGAGGTAAAGCCTTTAGTTTCCTATCTCACTGACGACAAGCAGATTCTCTGGGAGAGGTTGGAGAAAGGCTCCTTGAGTTTCCGTCCTACGAATCTCTTCCCGGGTATCTCTCAGGCATATAAAATTCTCCAGGAGTCCGGTTCACCAAATAGAGAGATTATCCTGATTACAGATTTGGGAATCAATGGATGGCAGGGAATTGACGGAAAGAGTATAAAAGAATTCGACCCGGAAGTGAAGTTTATTATTATCGATTTAAATAGGGAATTGCTTTCCAATGTCGCTGTAGCAAAAGTCGATTGTCGCCGACTGACTATGGGAGAGACCTCCCAGATATCGGCTAAGATAAGAAATTATTCTAAAGAAAAAATTTCCCGTCTATTTGTTTCAGTTTACCTGGAACCGCAAGGCAAGTTTCAAATTGACAGAGAAACTGGAGAGAAAGTAGGCCAGGGCTTTGTAGATTTAAAAGGGGGAAGAGAAGCCAGTAAAGATTTTTTCTACAATTTCCCTCGAGAAGGAACTTATCTGGGGAAAGTAGAGATTCAGGAAGACAGTCTCCCTTCTGACGATAGATTCTACTTTAAAGCAGAAGCATTAGAGAAAATTAAGGTGCTCCTGATTGATGGCCATCCGGGAATTTCCTCTTTTTCCAGTGAGACGTTCTATTTAACACTCAGCCTTTCACCGACCACCTCCGAAGTTTCCACTATACAGTCACCGTTAGTGGTGAAGGTGGTCACGCCGGATGGATTTCCCCAAGAGAAATTAGATGATTTTTCTGTAATCTTCCTGGCTAATGTGGGAAAAGTTACCAGTTCCTTAAGGGAGAGACTCACAAATTTTGTCCGGGAAGGAGGGGGAGTCGTCTTTTCCCTGGGTGATAACGTGAATGCCCAAGAATATAATCTTAATTTTGACAACCTCCTGCCAGCTGAGTTGGTGGAAGTTAAAGGAAAATCTAAAGGAGAAAGAGAATTCAAAGCGATTGATTTTCAAGACTTTACTCACCCAATCTTACAGGTTTTTGCCCAAGGGAAAGAGGGAGATTTAACCCGAACAAGATTCTACCAATACTTCGCCACTCAGGTTAAACCTTCAGCAAAGGTGGTTCTCGGTCTTGCAGATGGACTACCTTTACTTATCGAGGGAGAACTGCCGTATCCCGGGGCAGGGAAGGTGTTACTGTTCACCTCTACTTTAGACCGTGACTGGAATAACTTGCCCAGCAAGCCAGTCTTTTTACCTTTAATCCAACAGATGGTTCGCTACTTAGCTCTCTCTACTTTAAGGGAAGAACCTTGGGGAACTTTTCTTGTTGGCGAGGAAATAAGATATGAACTGGGCCCAGGAGAATTACCTCCATCTGTAGAAATAATCGGTCCTCGGGGAAAAAAGTTTTCAGTGATTCCCGTACAGAAGAGAGATTTCTCCGGTATAGAATTTGGCCCTGTGGAGATACCTGGTATCTATCAGCTCTCATACATAGCGGATGGAAAATGGAATAATAAATATCTACCGCTTAACCTCAATATAGAAAGCAATGAGTCTGACCTGGCCAAAATGGGAACCAGGGAAATAAGAAAACTTTTTCTCACCACACCTATTAAAATAATCGATGACTTAACTAATTTAGAGAAGGAGATTTTACAACTCCTCTACGGAAAGGAAATATCCAAAAATTTAATCTTTCTTTTAGTGGGATTCCTGTTTTTAGAGGTTTTTCTGGCAAATCCGCGGGGAAAGAGGTAATTTGTGATGGGACATGAGAAGTTTGGCTCGCTACTCGTCATAGGTATAGTTATTTGTAATTTGATTGCCAGTCCTCTTCCAGCCGAGCAGAGGGATAGGTTTGTGTTCAGCCAATTGCGGTATAAAGGAGGAGACTGGGATCCTTATCCTACAGCATATAAGGAGATTCTCCACTACCTGATGACAACTACCAGTGTGAAAGCTCAAAGAGCAAGAAGAGAGTTATCATTGAATGCTCCAGAACTTTTCTTTTCTCCTTTTCTGTATATGACCGGCCACGAGGAATTTCCTCCCTTCACTCGGCAAGAAATAGAGAACCTCAAGCGTTATTTATCCTGTGGAGGCCTACTGTTTATAGACGATGCTTCCGCAGGGAAAAATCTCGGCTTCGACAGAGCGGTGCATAGGGAACTGGAAAAACTTTTTCCCCATGGGAAGCTAAAAAGGATTCCCCCAGACCATGCTGTTTTTCGTTCATTCTATCTATCGCCCAGGGTTGTTGGCCGAAGGGTAGGAAATCCTTATCTGGAAGGCATCGATATTGATGGTCAAACAGTGGTAATCTACTCCCAGAATGACCTGGGAGGAGCCTGGGTTAGAGATAGATTAGGGAACTGGCTTTACGAATGTGTTCCCGGGGGAGAATTGCAAAGATTGGAAGCAATGAAACTCTTTTTAAACGTCATTATCTATTCTTTAACTGGCACATATAAGAAGGATACTATTCATCAACCCTATATTCAACAGAAACTCAAAACTCGCAAGACGGCACCATAAATGGTGCCCGGCCAAGGAGGAGGAAGGTTAACCGTGGGTACTCTCCATTTTTCTTTAGACCCTAACAGGTTGTGGTTGGTAATATCCACTATTCTCGTCTTAGTAGCTCTCTTATACTGGAATTTCAAATGGATAGGGAAAAGAAAAGGTCTATTTTTTATCCTGAGGCTATCAATCTATCTCCTTCTCATATTTCTTCTCTTTGAGCCAGTAAGAACTATAGAAGAGAAACCGGATGAAGAAGCAAGCGTCGCTTTTTTGATAGATACCTCAAGCAGCATGGGAGTGAAGGATCCTATTTCCCGGTTCTCTCTGGTCAAAGAATTTCTGAAAGGTCCTTTACTCGAAGGGTTAAAAGAGAAATATAATCTTCTCTTCTTTACTTTCGCCTCCACCTTCAGGCGAGCTACAGTAGAAGAAATCCTGCAGTCGATTCCTCAAGGAAAATCGACAGATATTGGACAGGCTTTGGATGGCTTAGAAGAAGAACTTCGTGGTCAGAGACTGGCGGGAATTTTCCTCCTTACAGACGGAGCTCATAATGTAGGAAGAGATCCCCGTCTGGTAACTGAAAGGATTCCTGCCTCTATCTTTTCCGTCGGTGTGGGGAATCCCCGAGAATTCAAGGATTTGCAAATTTCTGAAGTTCAAGTTAGCGATTTCGTTTTCAAGAATACTCCCACAGATATAGGGGTGAACATAAGAAGTTATGGATTTGAAAATAAGGAGATATCGGTTATTTTGAAGAAAGAGACGGAAATACTCCAGACAAAGAAAGTTCGCATGCCCGAAGACGGGAAAGAGGTCTCTTTGAGTTTGCGATTCACTCCCCGCTCGACAGGCTCTTTTAACTATAAAGTTTCCGTTCCCTCTTACAGGGGTGAGATCTCCTTTGCCAATAACAGAAAAGATTTCACTCTCCAGGTACTGCGGGATAAAATTAGAATTCTCTACATCTGTGGACAGCCAAGCTGGGAATATAAATTTTTAAGGACTGCTTTGAAGAGCAACCCCAGCATAGAACTTGTCTCTTTTATAATCCTGCGTAATCCTGAAAATATCTCTATAGTGCCGGAAAATCAGCTTTCCTTGATTCCCTTTCCTACGACAGAAATATTTACTAAACAGATATTCAACTTCGATTTACTTATATTTGAAAATTTTACCTATACCCGTTTCGGGATTCCCAAAAAGTACCTGGAGAACATTCGAAAATTCGTTATGGAAACAGGGGGAAGCTTTCTGATGATAGGTGGGGATAACTCCTTTGCCCGGGGGAGATATAAAGGGACGCCAGTTGAAGAGATATTGCCGGTGGAAATGGAGGAGGTAAAAGGAAACATTATAGAGGGTAAATTCAAAATGTTAACCAGAGAAACCAGGCATCCAATTCTGAGATTATCCGATAACCCGGGAGAGAATAGCCAGATATGGGCAAGGATGCCGGAGTTGGATGGTTGCAATCGTCTGTTAAAAGCAAAGCCTGATGCCATTGTTTTAGGAGTCCATCCTTTAATTAAGAATAAGTACGGAAATCTGGTAATACTTGCTGTTTGGGAAAAAGGTAAAGGGAGGGTAATGAGTGTGGCTTCCAATAGTACCTGGAGATGGAGCTTTCAGGCTCGGGGAAGAGGCGGCACAGGTGCCTATTATGAACGGTTCTGGCATCAAGCTGTTCACTGGCTGGTGAAATCTCCCCAACTAAAACTCGTCCATCTAAATACAGACAAGAAAACCTATGCAAAAGGGGAAGAGATTCTTTTATCTATCAGGGTGTTTAACAAATACTATAGGCCCAGTGAACATGCCCGGGTGTATGTAGAATTGGTAGACCCCTCAGGAAAGAGGATTGATTTAGGAAGCATCTCACCAACAGATAGACGTGGGGAATATGGAACTAATTATTTAGCCGAGCGAGAAGGAAAATATACATTTACTGCTACAGCCTGGGAAGGCTCGAAAGTTCTCGG
This sequence comes from Clostridia bacterium, assembly GCA_009619095.1. Lineage (GTDB taxonomy): Bacteria > UBA6262 > WVXT01 > WVXT01 > WVXT01 > WVXT01. The sequence goes on along the minus strand of WJOT01000072.1, from coordinate 13,778 downwards.
CAGAGACACTGCTTTCTGTAAAGTGGCCATTCCTTCTGTGGAGTGGGAAAATGCTCAACTGAACGAGCCACTTTTGAGAGAACTCTCAGATTTAACTAAGGGAAAATATTTCCATATTAGTGGTATTGAATCGGAAAAGATAGTTTTACCTGAAGTAAAAAAGGTTGCTCCTGTAGTGAAGAGAGTAGTAGCTGTGTGGAACAATCCTTTTATCTTTCTTCTTCTGTGTATATTGTTAGGTGTAGAATGGTATATTCGCCGGAGAAGTGGAATGCTGTAAGAGGGAAAAATGATCGATGCCTATTTCCAATTGATTAGAATAATTGGCAAGGTCAAAAGATGGATAAGAATCAAAGGTTTAATTGAGGGAATTCTTTTGTCCTTTTCCATTCTTCTGGGATTGGTAATAGTTTTTAGCATTTTAGACTATTCAATTTCGTTTAATTCCACGGTGCGCCTCTATTTTCTTATAGGTCTTATTCTTTCTATTGTTATTCTCTTAATAAAATTTATTGTTATTCCTTTACTTTCCCCTTTAACCGAGAATAAGATTGCCCTCAAAATTCAGAAAAGGTACCCCGCCTTAAGAGACGATTTAATAAATTCTATACAGCTCTTTCCCATAGCAAGCTTGAGAGATGAAGTCTATGTATCTAAAGCACTGATTGGTGAACTTATTAGAAGGACTTCCCAAAAGGCGAAAATCGTTAACACTTTTGAGGTAGAAGATATAAAGCGTCTTAAGAAATTTTTCTTTATAAGTCTTTCAGTTTCTCTCATCTTCTCTTTTCTTCTTTTCTTTCCACCGCGTATTCTTCCCTTTTCACTTCCCCGGCTTTTGAGGCCCTTAGATTATGAACAGGTGAATCGGTTGCTGCAGGTTACTCCAGGGAACGTAGAAGTGTTACACGGCGAAAGTCAGAAGATTGGAGTGGAGATTTTCCAGAGAGGGAGAACTCCTTACTTAATCTATAAGATTTCCGGAGGCAACTGGCAAAGAGCCAAAATGCTTAGAGAATCCTACTCAGAAGGAGAAGCTCTTAAGTTCTCCTATAAATTCTCGAAGATTACTCAACCAATCGATTATTTTATTAAGTGGAAAGATTTGCGCACTCAAGCTTACTCTATCAGTGTAGTCATCCTTCCGGAAGTGGGAGACGTTTCTGTCAAATACATCTATCCTTCCTATACAGGATTGCCTGAGTTGAAGATGGAGAAGACCAGCGGGAACCTTGAGGCACTACTGGGAACTCAAGTGCAAATGACTTTGAAGGCTAATAAGCCCATAAGGAAAGGATTCCTTCTAACCGATGATGGAAAGAGACTACCCCTCAAAATTGAGAAAGATTTGTACTTGGAAGGGGGTTTAGTTCTCACTGGCGAGAGAGTTTACTGGGTGGAAGTGGAAGACACTCAGGGTTATACGAATCCCAGTCCAATCAAGCACTACATAAAGACGCTTCTCGACAATCCCCCTCAGATAAAGATTATTGCTCCTGGTTGCGATTTGACAGTTTCAGAGAAGAGCAAAGTTGAGCTTGCTTATGAGGCGAGCGATGACTTCGGACTAAGCCAGATAGACCTTGTATACCAGAAGTTAACAGGTGAAACTTACGATTCCATGAAGCCCGGGAGAATAAGGATTGAGCGATTCCAACCCTCGGTAGGTCAGAAACTACTCGATTACCAGTGGGAGATGGAAAAGCTCGACTTGCATCCTGGTGAGCTAATCAGTTATTATTTAGAAGCCTGGGACAACGATACTATATCCGGGCCAAAAAGCAGCCTTTCCCAAACTTACTATCTGGAGGTATTTAGCTACCTTAAGGAACACGAAGATATTGAACAGATGGAACACCATTTCAGAGAAGAGATATTGCGTATTCTGGGAGACCAGATTGTAGCAAAAAGTAAAGTAGAAGATTGGAGCGAAACACAAGGCGTGGAAGAGTTAAAAAGCATCCACGCCGACCAGGGAAGAATTGAAAAGTTAACCGAAGACTTGCTCAATTATTTGAAAGAACTTCTTCCGCGCATGGAGGCAGACCCTCTGGGTAATTTTCAAGTATATTCAGAATATAAAAACATGAAAGGAAATCTTCAGTACCTGAAAGATGAAAAGATGGCAGAGGTTTTATCTACAATTTCTGAAGCAGTGAAAGCAACGAGCGCCGATAGAAAAGAATATATGGAAAAGGTAAAGAATAATCAAGAAGAGATTATTTCCGAACTGGAAAAGATGTCTCTTTTAGCTCAGGACCTTCTCCAGGATGAGAAAATGCGCGATGTACTGGGGACAGCCCAGGAGTTGTTAAACAGCCAAACAGACCTCACTCAAAAGTTGGAAGAGATGGGAAAAGAAATAGATAAACATAAATTGGAGGAACTTAAAAAGAGCCTGGCGGAAATCTCAAAACTTATGGCCAAGCTGGCAAAAAGCCTTTCCCAGTTACCGCAAACTTTACCAGAAGAATTCATCAATCAAGATGCAATCAAGAGTCTCGAGTTAGGAGAAATGTCCAGTGATATAGAAAAGATGGCTGATAAAATCCTTAAGGGAGACCTGGAAGCTGCGTTGAATATAGCTAAGAACTTACTTAGAACACTTTCCTCAACAATGGCCATCCTGCAAGCTGCTGCCAGTCAGGTCCCATCTTTTGGTGCGTCATCCCAACTATCTCAAAAGGCAAATGAGTATTCCCGGGAGTTGGAAAGATTAATTGCCGAAGAAAAAGAATTGATTGACCGCACCAACCAACTCGACAAGAAACGGCTGGAAGCTTTGTTTAAGAAGCAAGAGTCCCTGTTAAAGAAATTAGCTAAGTTACAAGAGGAGGTAATAAAAAAGACGAAAAAATTACAGGAAAACCTAAAAGGGAAATTGAATTATATAAAGGCATATCCTGCTCTCTACCAGAATCTGTCCGTAGTGTTGAAGAGGATGGAGGAAGTTCTCAGTGAGCTATCTGGAGAGACTCCTCGCCGGGCAAGAGAGTTATTGAAAAAGTCTATCAAACGCCTAAATAGTATGTTGGGGCTTGTAGATAAATTCATCCTTAAGATTGAGAAGGAGAAAGAAAAAATTTCAGATGAGCTGTCTAAATTATCTAAGGAAAAAGAAAAAGAGAAAGAGAAAGAGTTGACTCCTCAAGAGAAGAGCCTTCTATCCTTGAGGGAGAATTGGGAAGGGAAGGAGAGAGATATTTCTGAGACTAGAGAGAAGATTGTGGAGCTGCGAGAGAAAGAAGAGGAGATTGCAAAATTATTAGAATTTAAAGAAGAAATCGAAGTGTTTAAAAAAGAAGATATCCTGGAACTTGAGAGGCTGACCAAAAAACAGAAGGAGCTGGAGAGCCGCACTGGAAAACTGAAGCAGAAGTTAGAGGAACTTTCCGGCAAGACTTCTGCCATTGGCCCAGAAATTATCTCTAATATGGAGAAAGCTTCTTTGGCAATGGATGAAGCATCTGGAGAATTAGAGGAGAAGAAGACCGAGCCTGCCTTAGAAAAGGAGAGAGAAGCTCTTTACTATCTGGCTCAGGGGAAGGAAGGCCTTGCTTCTGCTTCTAAAAAATTGATGGAACTGGCAAAGAAAGGAGGGAAACCCCTGGTGGGCTTCCTTCAGCCAAGAGGAGGGACGCTTCCTGGAGGGAGGATGGGATTCAGGGAAGGCTATGTAAAGATTCCAGAAGCTCACGAGTACCAACCACCCAAGGAATTCCGCCAGGAACTTCTGGAAGCTCTCAAAGAGAAATATCCAGAAATCTATAAAGAACTGATTAAACAGTACTACCGGCGCCTCACAGAGTAAAAGGAGTAGCTCCGATTCATCGGAGCGTTAAGAAAGGAGGATGTTTAAATGGCATGGGAAGTGAAGAAATTTATCGAAGAGAAACTCTCAGAGATAAAAAAGATTGTAAGAGATAAGAATGCCGTAGTGGCTACTTCAGGAGGAGTGGATAGCGTAGCCTGTGCATTTCTGGCACATAAAGCGCTGGGAGAAAAATTAACTATTGTTTTTATTGACGACGGGCTGATGAGAGAAGGCGAGCCTACTAAAGTGTCTGAGGAGTTAGGAAATTTAGGTGTAGAAGTTAAAATAGTCGATGCCAGAGATGAATTCTTCAAAGCGCTTAAAGGAATCGAGGACCCTGAAGAGAAGAGGAAAAAGTTCAGAGATACTTTTTATAGAACACTGGGAAAGGCGGTAAAGGAGAATGGAGCTTCTTACCTCATTCAAGGCACGATAGCTGCGGACGTCTCAGAAACTAAAAGAGGTATTAAGACTCAGCATAACGTTCTGGAACAGATAGGAATCGATCCCACAGATTATGGATTTCAGGTTATCGAACCTCTGAGAGAAATCTATAAACCCGAGGTAAGGGATGTGGCCAGAGAATTAGGGTTGCCGGAAGAAATTCACCAGAGAATGCCGTTTCCTGGACCTGGTTTAGCTACGAGAATCATAGGAGAAGTTAATCCTCAGAGGGTAGAGATGGTCAGGAAAGCAACCAGGATCGTAGAAGAAGAAATAAAAGAGTTAAAACCCTTCCAGGCACTTGCGGTTCTCATGAAAGATAAAGCCACAGGAATGGTTGGGGGGAAGAGAGTCTTTGGTAACATAATAGTGGTCAGAAGTGTTGAGTCTAAGAATGCAATGACTGCTTCTGTGAGTAGAATCCCCTGGGAAATTCTGGAGAAAATTCAACAGAGGATTACTGAAGAGATACCTTCGGTGACCAAAGTCCTCTTCGATATTACTCCCAAGCCTCCCAGTACAATAGAGTATATTTGAGGAGTGAAAACGTCGGCAATTTCAAAAATAACTGTGGCATAAACATTAATATGATGAAATTAATGATTTCTATTTTTTTATTAATCTTTCCTACTCTACTTTATGGTGGGGATATAATCGTTGATGGTGAAAAATACTTAAGTCAATGGAATGTGGAAAAAGCTGTGGAACTTGCTCACAAGGCAGTATTGGAGCAACCGGAGAAGGCCGACTCCTACAGATTACTCGGATTATCCTATTTTTATCAGGGAAATTATAATAAAGCATTAGAGTATCTGCAAACTGCATCCCTCATGGAACCAAGGAATGAACAGCGAAAGAGACTCCTCTCCTTTGTTGAGGGTACTAAGGAAATTACAGGAGAATTTAGTAATTATTCAAGTGAACATTTTATACTTCGCCTGGCCGATAGAGATAATCTTCTCGTCGACTATGCCCTCCATGCTCTGGAGAAAGCATATCAAGAAATACAAGGTGACCTGAATTATTTTCCAGAAGAGAAAGTTCTGGTGGAAATATATCCTACAACTGAGGGATTCACCTACGCTTCCAGTCTCACCCCGAAGCAGATTGAAGTCTCCGGGGCAATTGGAATCTGTAAATTTAACCGAATTATGATTATTTCTCCTCGCTGCTTGGTATACGGTTATCGCTGGCTCGATGCTTTAGCTCACGAATTTATCCATTATCTTATTGCCAAAATAACGGGACTCAATATTCCTTTGTGGTTAAATGAGGGTCTTGCTAAGTATCATGAGACAAAGTGGAGAATTAAACAACCGAACTATTTAATTCCCCTTTACAAAAATGCCCTTTTGGGAGCATCGAAAGAGGGAAAATGGATCGATTTCTGGAAGATGAAGAGAGGCATGCCCAGTCTGGAAAGCCGGCAGGAAGTAATCCTGGCTTTTGCCGAAGTTTCCCTGGCAGTAGATTACCTACGCCAGCATCATGGAAGGAAGAAGTTAATCCATTTTCTCCAGGAACTTGGCAGAACTGCCTGGAAAGGAAGAGAAGAAAAGTTTGAGAAAGTGGAGAAACATTGGGACGAACTTTTCCGCCAATTCTTCGGGATAGACCAGAAAAAGTTTCAGAGCGTTTTGAGAGAGTTTCTAAAAGAAATGAAACTGGAAGAGACTCCAGGAATAGCATTAGATAGCTTTAAGTTAAGAGAAGAGGGAGAGGAAGTGGATGAACTGGAAGAGTATGTAGGAGTAGGAGCCCGTGGGCATGTGCGGCTGGGAGATATGTATCGTCAGAGAGGAAGGTCTAAGGTTGCTCTTATTCAATATGAGAAAGGTTTGAGAAAAGAACCCAATAATCATGTAATTCTCAATAAGATAGGTAAAACTTGCAGCGCAATGGGAAAATTTAAAGAAGCAGAAGAATCATTTAAAAAATCCTTGGAGGTTAACCCTAACTACGGACCAACCTATACCAACCTAGCTACTCTCTACTTTTTTTGGGAGAAGTTAACACTGGCACTGAAAAATTATAAGGAATCTAATCAGATTAATCCTTTCAATCCTCTTATTCATAAGTATATGGGTTTTATCTACTACAGACTCGGAGAGGAAGCAAAGGCGGAGAGAGAATGGACGATTGCCCGCAGGCTTCTTCCCGGCGATATAGAGGTGGAGTCCTGGCTCTTAGAGATAGAAAGAAAGAAACCTTAACCATAAAGGAAAGAAAGATGTGGGAATTCTACTTGCCCACAAGAATAATTTTTGGCAGAGGGAGTTTGAATAGACTGGGCATAGAAGTTAAGTCTCTGGGAGAGCCTATTCTTCTTGTCACTGGAAAGAAGGCTCTTCGGGAGAGTGGTATCCTGGATAGGGTTAGTCGAATATTAAACAAGGAGAAAATCACCTCTGTCCTTTACGACCGGGTCTCTCCAGAACCTGATACTGAAGTAGTGGATAGGGGTGTAACCTTCGCTCGTCAGAATAGATGCAAAGTTGTAGTAGGGATTGGTGGTGGAAGCGCTATTGACGTAGCTAAAGCAATTGCCGGACTCGGGCTTGAGGAGAGTTTCGCTTCCATAGCCGAATATCTGGAAGGGAAAGGGACTAAAAGGATAAATTCATACGGTCTTCCTTTTATTGCCATTCCCACCACGGCTGGAACCGGAGCAGAGGTCGCCAGGAATGCTGTGATTATCAATAGGAATACGAGAAGTAAAAGGAGTTTTCGCAGTAACTATCTATTTGCCAGGATAGCCATTATCGATCCCACTTTGACCGTAGACCTTCCTCAAGAGATAACTGCCTCAACCGGAATAGATACTTTGACTCATCTCATCGAGGGATATGTTTCTCGAAAAGCGAATTTTCTAACGGATATTCTGGCAATTAAGGGTATTAGTCTGGTGGGAGAATCTCTAATTTCTGCATACAATAATGGTTCTGACTTGGAAGCAAGGGAGAAAATGTGCTTAGCCAGTCTTCTGGGCGGTGTTGTGCTCACAAATTCTGGTTTGGGTATTGCTCATGGAGTGTCCCCATTTTTGGGAGCATTACACGGAATTCCTCATGGTGTGGCAAACGGCATACTTCTTCCGCGGGCAATAGAATTTAATTTGTCCTCAAGCATTCAGAAATTCAAATCTGTTGCCTCTGCTCTGGGAGAGAAAATAGAGGGTCTAACAGAAAAAGAGGCTGCATGTAAGACTCTTTCTGCAGTGGAGAGGATAGTTAAGGAACTGGGAATTCCTCAAAGTTTAGGAGAATTTGGTGTGAAGTCAGAAGACCTGTCCGAGCTTGCTAAAAAATCTCTCACTTCCAACTCCACCAGAGGAAATCCTCGCGAAGTGAGTTATGAGGACCTCTTATTATTTTTAAAGAAGATAATGGAGTAGCAGACTTTAGTCTGCGTTTGGAGGAGTAGCTCCGATTCATCGGAGCGTTTAGTAGAGAGGAGAAAATATGGAAAGAGTTAATGAAAGTGAGAAAGAGTTCCGCTTTGGCGATGCGGGTCCCAAGTATCTTTTCAGAGGGCCCAGGATAGAGTGGGGAATTTTAGTCCTGAAACCCGGAGGGTCGTTAGGAGCCCACTACCATAAAGAAGTCGAAGAGACATTCTATTTCTTGGAGGGAAAAGCCAAATTAATGATCGATGGCACTGAATATCTGGGGGGAGCAGGCGATGCTTTCCGGCTGGAACCAGGAGAAAAACATGATATTTTGAACGACTCCCCATCTCCCATTCGTGCCATGTTCATCAAGTGCCCTTATAAACCTGAGGACAAAATCAAGCTTTGAAATAGAGAAAAGAACGGAGATAAAAAATGGTTCAGCGGGTAGCATTGACAAGATGTGAAAGTTACCAGCTCCCAGTTTTGGAGAATTCTTTAAAGAAATTATTAGGTTTACTTGGTGGAATTGGCGAGTTTGTCAAAAATGGAGATAGAGTTCTAATCAAGATAAATCTCCTTTCAGGCAGGCCTCCGGAAAAAGCAGTAACCACTCATCCCAGTCTAGTCGAGGCCGTGGTTAATTTAGTAAAAGAAGCTGGAGGAATCCCGGCAATTGGAGACAGTCCCGGGGAAATGGCAACTATTACAGGACTAGCCAGAGCATATCGAACTGCAGGATTCGAGGAAGTTAGCCGTAAGACGGGTGTTCCTCTTTTGTCTTTTGAGGATGATGTTATGGAAGTGGAGAATAGCCAAGGACATCTCTATAAAAAGTTTACAGTTACTAAACAGATAAAGGATTTTAACGTAATAATTTCTCTTCCCAAATTGAAGACTCACCCTTTAACTTACATTACCGCAGCGGTGAAGAATAACTTCGGTTTCATTCCCGGACTGAGAAAGACTGAGTTCCATTTGAAATTGCCTGACAGGGAGTTGCTTTCGGAGATGCTTGTTGACCTTTTAGATACTATAAAGATTGATCTGGTAATTTTGGATGGAATTGTGGCCATGGAGGGAAATGGCCCGGCTGGCGGTGTCCCTCGCAAGGTAGGAGCAATTCTTGCTAGCAGAAATCTTGTGGCTTTAGATTTTGTTGCCTGCCAACTCATCGGTTATAAAAATCCATTCGATATTCCTACTAACAGAATAGCTGTGGAAAGAAAATTTTTTCTTCCCGGAAATATGGAAATCTTAGGGGAAAGAATTGAAGATTTACAAGTAAAAGATTTCAAACGAATTCCCCAGGATGTTTCCCGGAAGATTCCCCTATTTCTTTCGAAGTGGCTAAAAAGCTTACTATCAGCAAAGCCCAAAATAATTGATGAGCTTTGTAACCGTTGCTTCCATTGCCTGGAAAACTGCCCGGTTAAATGTGTGGAAAAGAATAAAGACGGTAAACTTTCAATTCATTATTCAGATTGTATTAGATGCTTCTGTTGTCAAGAACTTTGTTTTCAAGGAGCCATAATAACAGAAAGACCCTGGTTGGTAAAATTATTTACTGCATAAGAAGATTGGTTTTGACTTTTTGGTTAAAATAGGTTAAATTAAAGTCCTCGTGTTCCCGATTGAAAATCGGGACAAAGGACGAAGTCCTACAAGCAATCTGACAGGGAATGGAGCGTATCTAAATGGATTTGATCGTGACTCATATTGGTGCAGATTTTGATGCTTTGGCTTCGCTTGTAGCAGCAAAAAAAATATATCCTAAGGCTTTAGCTGTCTTAGCCGGCTCACCTGATAAGGACGTAAGAGAATATTTATATAAGAAACCACATTTGATAGACCTGAAGAAAGAGAAAGAGGTCGATTTTAAAAAAGTCAAAAGATTAATAGTTGTAGATACACGCCTTGCTAAAAGAATCGGAGAAGCAAAAGAGGCCCTTAATAATCGCGGATTAATCCTTCACTTCTACGACCACCATCCCCGCACTAAGGGCGATCTCGTTGGAGCAGTGGACATAGGAGGACGCTATGGAGCTACTGCCACTATTCTGGTAGAACTCATAAAGAAGAAAAGAATCAAGATTTCTACAGAAGAGGCAACCCTTCTTGCTCTGGGAATTTACGAGGATACAGGGTCTTTTACATTTCCTTCCACTACCCCGGCAGATTTAAAAGCAGCCTCTTATCTAATAACTAAAGGAGCAAATTTGAACATGGTTTCTGACTTTATACGCAGGGAATTAACTAAAAACCAGGTTAAATTATTAAATAAACTTCTTCGATTGGAAAAGAGAATTAAGATTAATGGAATAGAAATCGCCATTATTAAGTTGAAGTCTTCAGGCTATATCACTGATCTGGTGGCAACTGTTCATAGGTTACGCGATATCGAAAATCTGGAGACTATTTTCGTGTTATTGGAGACGAAAGAGAGAATTCGCATAGTTGCCCGTAGTAGAATTAAGGCTGTAAATGTAGGTAAAATTACTCAGGCTTTTGGAGGAGGTGGCCATGCCACTGCAGCTTCGGCCACAATAAGAGGAATGGAACTTCGAGAGGTAGAGAAAAAATTGATAGAAGTCCTGAAGAGCAAAGTTACCCCCGAAATCGCACCTGATGAGAGCCTCCTGTTTAAAAAGAATGTAGGGTCACTTTTAAACAGAAATCTTCCTTCCAAAATAACGAGTTTACTGGCAGAAGCGGGTAGAATAGCTGAGGAGAAAAATTTCAGAGTCTATCTGGTTGGTGGTTTCGTGCGAGACCTTCTACTTGGTGTAGAAAACTTTGATGTAGATTTAGTTGTTGAGGGAGACGGTATATCCTTTGCTCGATATCTGGTCAGGAGGGCAGGAGGCAAGGTTACTGCCCACAAGAGGTTTGGCACCGCAGTGGCTACTTTGCCCGGCGGAATTAAGGTAGATATTGTCACTGCAAGAAAGGAGTTTTACGAATTTCCCGCTGCCTTGCCTACTGTAAAGGAGGGTTCACTGAGAGAAGATTTGTATCGTCGAGACTTTACCATTAATGCTATGGCTGTGAGATTAAATCCTAAGCATTACGGAGAATTGGTTGACTTCTTCGGTGGATGGAAAGATTTGAAAGAGAGAATAGTTAAGGTTTTACATAACGAGAGCTTTATCGAAGATCCCACTCGTATCTTTCGAGCAATTCGTTTCCAAGGGAGATATGGCTTTTCCATGGATAGAAATACTGAGCGATTGGTGAAGGATGCGCTAAGACTGAAAATTTTTAGACGGTTAAGTAAACAAAGACTGAGAGAAGAAATCATCGCCATCCTAAGCGAGCCCCAACCCAAGAACGCAATTTTGAGGTTGGATAAATTCAGGATTCTTAAGTTAATCCATCCCAAAATTAGATTGAGTCAAGAGATAAAAAAAGATTTGCAAATAGTTAAAACTATCTTTTCCAGATTCGCCTCTCTTCTTAAGGAAGAGGACGGAAAACGTTGGATAGTCCATTTTCTAATCCTGGTGCAAAAATTAAGTATCTTAGAAGTGAAAAATCTCTGTAATAATTTTAGACTCTCCAGGGAACAGAGCAGGAAGATAGTCAAGGGAAAAGAGAATCTACGAGAAATAATAAAAAAGCTCAAAGAATCAGAATTAAAGCCGAGCTTCCTCTATCGAACGTTGCAAGGATTACCCGTGGAAGCGCTTCTATTTATTGTTTTAAAAGTGAGGAACAGATTAATTGAAAAGAGAGTCTATCAGTATCTCACCAAAATGCGCAAGGTGAGGATTCGTACTACAGGTGATAAACTTAAAAAGATGGGGTATAAACAAGGTCCCCTGTTTAAGAAGATATTGCAGGAATTGCTCTGGGCCAAACTTGATGGAATTGTGAAAAGCCCATCTTCTGAGACGAAGTTTGTGTTTGACAATTTCCCAAAAGATTGATAAAATTAAAGTTTTAAAGAGTGCCCCGATACTTATCGGGGTCGCCCTTTCCCGATTCCGTCCCGGTCTCGGGACGGAGCAGGGTGACGAAAAATGGTACTCTAAAGAGTGCCCGACCAAATGGTGCCCGATCAAACGGAGGTGTGAGTGAGTGGAGTTTAACTCACCGATGGGAGCATGCTTACGCTTTATCAGATAGTGAGGAATCCTTTTCTTGTTTTCCGAATGATTTCTCTACCTGTAGCTCTGGTTATTTTCTTTTTTGCACTTGTTATCCATGAATGTGCCCATGCGTGGATGGCTTCTCGATGTGGAGACAATACCGCAAGATATGCGGGAAGAATAACGTTAAATCCTCTACCACATATCGACCCCATAGGAACGATAATATTTCCTCTCCTTTTAATTCTTTCTCGTTCCCCATTCATTATCGGTTGGGCTAAACCTGTTCCCATCAATCCTCTCAATTTCAATGATCCGCGAGTGGATTTGGTGAGAGTGGGAGCTTCTGGTCCTCTCTCCAATATAGGGTTGGCAATTGTCTCTTCCTTCCTGGTGTGGATATTCACCTACTTGCCTATAGGAGAGATAAAAAATTCCTTAATAATAGTTTTCCTGTTCAGTGTTCTGATTAATCTTTTGCTTGCAGTGTTCAATCTCATTCCCATTCCCCCACTGGATGGTTCGCAAATTCTTTCAGGATTATTGCCAGACCATTTAGTTAAGAGATATGAGATGATTACTCCTTACGGTTTTATTATTTTATTCTTCCTCCTGTTGACAGGTTTACTCTGGACGATAATTCTACCTGTCGTTCAGCTTCTTTATAGGATACTCTTTTTGTGGGTAGGAAGGGGATTTTAGAAATGGCCAAGAAAAGAATTTTAAGTGGAATGCGTCCCAGCGGAAAGTTGCACGTGGGACATCTTGTGGGAGCACTTGCCAATTGGGCAGCTTTACAGGATGAATACGAATGTTTCTACATGGTAGCAGACTGGCATGCTCTGACAACAGAATACGAAAACCCTTCAGGGATTAAAACCAATATTAAAGAAATGGTTATTGATTGGATATCCGCGGGTCTCGATCCTAAAAAGTGTACCATGTTTGTGCAGTCCCAGGTTCTGGAACATGCGGAACTACATCTTCTACTCTCTATGTTTATTCCTTTAAGTTGGTTGGAAAGGTGTCCCACTTACAAGCAGCAACAACAGGAACTGAAAGACAAGAACCTTTCTACTTATGGGTTTTTGGGTTATCCTGTTCTGCAGGCAGCAGACATTTTGGTCTACAAAGCAGAGGCTGTGCCTGTGGGTGAGGACCAACTTCCCCATCTGGAACTGTGCCGGGAGATTGCTCGGCGTTTCAATTTCTTATATAAGAGCGTTTTTCCCGAGCCACAAGCTCTTCTGACCAGAGCACCAAAACTTTTAGGAGCCGATGGCCGGAAGATGAGTAAGAGTTACAACAACTGCGTTTTCCTGTCGGATCCTCCGCAGGTTATTCGAGAAAAAGTAAGCTTTATGATTACTGACCCCAGCCGGATTAGAGCCAACGATCCTGGACATCCCGATGTGTGCACAGTATACGGACTGCATAAGATTTTTACTTCTCCGAAAGTAGATTCAATAACTGCTGATTGTAAAAGCGGGAAAATAGGTTGTGTAGCATGTAAGAAAATTTTGAGCGAATCTCTAATAGAAAGATTAAAACCGATTCAGGCAAAGAGGAAAGATTTGGAAGCGAATCCAAAGGAGGTCGCCAGGATCCTCAAACAGGGGCGTCTCAGTGCTCAAAAAATTACTCAGGAGACCCTTAAGGAAGTGAGAAAGGCGATTGGATTATAAAAAGGAGGAGGGATGGATTACAGGGTGAGATTGGAGGTATTTGAAGGTCCGCTCGATTTATTGTTACATTTGATTAAGAAAAACGAGCTGGATATCTTCAATATTCCCATAGCAGAGATTACAGCCGACTATTTGAACTACATAAAATTCTTCAGGAAGCTAAACCTGAATTTTGCAGGAGAGTTTCTGGTAATGGCTTCTACCTTAATTCACATAAAATCGAGAACGTTACTTCCCTCCATGGAAACAGCTGAAGAGGAAGAGCCCGAGGATCCCCGGGCGGAATTGGCAGCCAGACTTATGGAGTATGAGAAATTTAAAGAAGCAGCCAGTATATTGAAGGAGAGGGAGATAAT
>WJOT01000128.1 GCA_009619095.1 Clostridia bacterium | reverse complement strand
ATTTCCTATCTCCTTTTTTACTCTTCCAACTATTTCATACGGTTCATAGATTTCAGGAACTATCTCCTCTGAAATTCCCAGAACTTTAAAGTATTCACTGGAAACTTTACCGGTCTTTAAATTAACCATTCCCTTAGAACACCACCTGTCTGAGAAGAAACAGCCTGTAAGTTTATAGCCGATAAAATCCTTGGCCTGAAGAATCTTGAATGTCCGCTGCAAAATCTGGGGCTCATGTCTCTTCAGCCACAAAAGTCTAGCAGGAGGCCAATTGGGCTGTATGGGTAAGTACATTCCCAGAAACTTCTCCATTTTCCTCTTTCCTATTTTTTCCCCGAGCCACCGAGCCTCCTCCACGCTCCTTGTATCTCTCCAGATAATTGCCCGTCTCAAAATTTTGCCCTTTCTATCCACAAAGACCTGAGTTGGAGTCTGACCGCTCAAGCCTATACCTACAATCGAAGACATTTTTACCTTCGCTCTCCCCTTGAGCTGTGCAATTGCCATCTCTACTGCTTTCCACCAGTCCTGGGGATTCTGCTCTATTTCCCGGGGAGCAGGTTGGTAGGTAGGATAACTCTTGAAAGATTGGGCAACCATATTACCCTTCAAATCGTATGCACCAACCTTACAGGAAGTTGTCCCTATATCTATTCCTAATAGTATTTCACCCACAATTAACCCCTATATCAATACCTTGGAAAGATAGTTTGTGAAGATCTATTGGATTTTTAGCCAAAAATCGAATCCTGTAGCAGCAAAGCGTAAGCTTTGCCTGCCTGTAGGGGACGGACGCAGTTTATGCCGATTTTTCGGCATGCCGTCCCTTCCTTTGGGCGGCCATCCCGATACATCGGAATAAACTGCGTGCCGCCCCTACAATGCAGAGCTTTGCTCTGCAGCTACACAGACTTTTGGCGATGCTCAAAGAGCAAAAAATTGTCAGCAAACGAACCAAATCCCGAGCTACCTTTTGGCGTTAAGAAATTCCTAAGCGATGAACAAACTATCTTTCGTGTATTATTTCTTAGATTTTCTTAGAGGGGCGACGAGTGAACGACAGGCCCGGAAAAATATCACCACATCCACAAGAAGAGCAATAAACTGAACACCCAAATCGATCCATTTCTTTGCCGTTTCTACATCATCCACATATATTCCCAGGGAAAGACCTGCCTTTCTCACCTTTCCCACCACCTGTTTAATCTTTTCCATAACCTTAGGGTGGTTTATCTCACCAGGAACTCCCAGCGACTGAGAGAGGTCATAAGGTCCGACAAATATGGTATCCAGACCCTTAACCAGCAATATATCATCGAGGTTTTCTACTCCTTTCTTCCCTTCAATCTGGACAATCAAAAGAGTTTTTCTATTCGCCTGTTTAAGGTAAATCTCCTTGGAGAGGTGAGAATAGTCAGCAGCACGAGCAAATACGTCCATTCCCCTTTCCCCTAAAGGAGAAAATTTCGATAGAAATACCACCTCTTCTGCTTGCTTTCTGGTGTCTACGTGGGGAACTAAAACCCCGCTCGCTCCTGCATCCAGCGGTCCCGAAATTGCAGATTCCGATATTTCGGGAACCCTGACTATTGAATCGATGCCTCTCATTCCTGCCATTCTTATCAAATCTTCCACACTCTCAATAGAGAGTGCACTGTGCTCCATATCCAAAATGGCAAAATCGAAACCAGCAAGACCTACTATTTCCACCATTGCCGGATCACGGGACTTCATAAAAGGGCCGACAACAAATTCTCCTCTCTTAAGTTTCTCTTTAATCGGTAGACTCGTCATAATCCTTCCCCCTTAATTTCTATAGGGTCTCCTACCTTTATTTTTCCTCCATAGATTACCTTTGCAAATAGGCCTTCTTCGGGCATAATGCAATTGCCTATTAACTTCCTTATTTCGCAATTAGTGTGACACTCTTTGCCCCGCTGGGTAATCTTTATCACAGCCCGATTTCCCAACTTCAACTTTGTGCCAATGCGTAAGCCATTAAGGTCAAAACCCCCAGTGGTAATATTCTCTGCAAAATCTCCCGGACCGATGTTGAACCTCACATTTTTAGAACGTTTGAGCTCTGCCGATTGAGAAATGAACTTTCTAATATTTTCTATCCCTAAAAGGCTCACTTGACGATGTGATAAACCGGCATGGGCATCCCCTACCAATCCCCAATTTCTCCTCAGGATTGCCTCTCTCACAGGTTTTTTAACAGTGCCTTTCTTATCACTTCTATTTATGGAAACGATCTTAATTCTTCTCATTTAATTTCTACTTTCCCCGCACGACACAACACTGAACATACTGAAAACAGAGCTCGCGAATCTTTTCCAATTCTTCAATTTTGTAAGGAGATATTTTCTGGAACTCGGGATCCATTGTTTCCCGGTTGGAAAAGTTCTGCAAAGCGTATTTCTTTGCTCTTCCTATTTCTCGTGCGATTTCCAGGATGTCTTCCTCGCTGTGGAGATTGGGAACCACCGTGGTGCGGAATTCGTAATCGACTCCAGAATGGATTATTAAGTCAACACTTTCTCTAACCCTCTCCAATAATTCCTTACTCTTTATCCTTGTCGATTTCTCATAGGCATTAAAATTTAAGGGCGCTTTAATGTCCATAGCCACATAATTGACCAGCCCCCTATCTATTACTCTCTGCAATATTTTTGGGAAAGTGCCATTGGTATCGAGTTTTATTTCCATTCCTAAATTGCGAATTTTTTCCAGAAATTCCGGTAAATCTTCAA
>WJOT01000042.1 GCA_009619095.1 Clostridia bacterium | reverse complement strand
AAGGTAAACTCATCCGGGCAAGAATTATTGAAGAGGAAAAGATTGCCGGAGGCGAAGTTCGGATAGGAGCAAAGGTAAAGCTCAAAGACCTGGAATCAGGAGAAGAACTGGAGTATACTCTCGTCTCAGAAATAGAGGCAGACTTCACCTGTGGCAAGATCTCTATCACCTCTCCTGTAGGTGAGGGCTTATTGGGCCATAAGGAAAATGATATAGTCCAGATTAAGATTCCTGCAGGAAATCTGAGATACAAGATATTGAAGATATCGAGATAACAAATACGCCTGCCTACTTTTCACGTTCTCTCCCGACGAAAGAGAGATTTCAATCTGGCGGATAACTTACAAGACCTTTGCCTTAGCAAGGTATCTACACCGGGATTTGCTATCATTGATTGATTATCCTATATTTATGTCACAGTGACTTGTCGCAGTAGATGTCACAGTAATTCATAATAACCGGTAGGATCTGTCTTACTTTTGGCCATAACTTTTACCAGTTTTAAATCAACTAATTTCTTCAAATCTCTCTGGGCAGTCCTCCGAATAACACTAAATTTTTCTCAATTATGTCCCAGGAACATTTGAGTCTTTTAAGTCTTTTCCTTTCAGATGACAGCATATATTTTTACAAAAGCCCAACTTCTTTTTCCTTCTCTTTAAAACTTTTCTTTTTATCATATATTTCCTTTATATGTTCTGGAGTAATGGGAATAACCAAATCTTTGAACCCTAATGAATAAGATACGCTGTGTATTTTGCTGAATTCTAAAGATGGAGTAATTATCCGTGGCAAAGTACTCCATAGTCTGTAACATCTATAAAGTTTATTAAGTGCTCTATCAACTCCTCCCGAGAGCTCAACTTCAAATGCATATGTAGGGGTACCCCGGAATTCTCTTCTCCAGACAACATCAATTCTTCTATTCTCATTTGGTATTGAAAACTCTGTTTGAGGATAAAAATTTTGAAGCTTACCTATTTCTTCAAGAATCCTTATTAGATTTGTATGTAAATCAGTTGAATACTTTACCGTGGGCTGTTCTCTTATTACTGCTAATTCTTCTACAGTTGGTTTACTAATTCCAACAGCAACTACTGACCATAAAGAAATTTTTTCTTCTATTTTAGTAACCTGCTCAGCATTCAAAGCAATAATTTGTTTTCCATGCAAGTCAGTTCCTGAAATGTCAAATTCAGAACTTGCAACAGGTCCTTTACCAGCTAACCACATATTGGGAGGTAGCAAACAAATTGGCTGAATATAGAAATGTAATGGCCATTTAACAATATTAGTTTGAATTTCTTCTTCCCAATATGGATCATCACTCCTAAATTTATTTAATATAACTCCCTTGCCAATTATTCCTCTAGCTTCTCTTGCAGCATAGAAATAAATAATATCTCCCGATTGTATTACATCCCAAGCAGATCTTTCTCTTTCCGTAAATCCCCAAACAGGTGGATTATGTTCAAATGCACGATACCAATTTTTTGTAATACCCACAATAAGATAATTTTTAGGATTCACTTTCATCTGTCGTCTTAGCACCTATTTACAATTTATCTCATATATAAAATCCACTATTAACCACCTCTAGCAAAATAGGGACAGCGACTATTTTTACCTTCGGCGGAAGCCGACAAGGGCGGGGTTAAATCAGAATGAGTTTTCTAATGATTGTAAAGAGTTCGAACCAATAAAAATGGCTCCAAATCTAAAATCTCAACGAATTGTCCCAGTAATTTTACCTAATACAATTCATAAATGCAAGAAGAAAAACCTTAAATAAAGAAAAATCGTAGGCTCGTACCCAAATCCGCACTCGTACTGCTCCCTTAGTACCCTGCCACACCTTCGGCGTGGCAGTTTTCCCCTGCCAGTTTCACCGGCGGGGTTTTGCTCACTACCCCACAGAAGCCTTTACCTACTTAAGTAAGAGCAGAGGCAAACGAGCCCAAGCAAAAGACTACCTTTTTAAAAAATAAATTTTGTTTGACGACTCTTCAAAGATAGAATTTTTTGCACGGGCGAGGACGCAAGTGCGGTTTTTCCATAAAATAAAGCAAATTTTTCTCTTTAAGACTTGAGAGCTTATTGAATACATGCCTTAAAAAAGAAACTAAGGGGGATACCATGCGCCTAAACCTGTCCCTAAAGAGAAAGGAGTCTTTGAAAAAGGCAGAAAAATATGTTATATATATAAAAAAGAGAGGGAGTTGAATGATATTAAATAAAGCTCTTAGGGCTTATCTTATCTTTTCCTGCCTTATTTATGCAATGTTTCTGCTCTCTTTCGCAGAGAGCCTATCTTCTGAGAAAAAAGGAAATATTCTTCATAAACAAGCTGTCCGTTATGCTCGAAAGGGAGCTTTTGAGCAGGCTCTGGAACTGATTAAGGAGGCTTTGGAAGAAACAGATAGCGCCCCTGAGGTTGTCTGTGACTATATTGTTATTCTCGTCTGGTCGGGACAATGCCAGGAAGCTATCAATATTTATGAAGGGTTTTCTCCGACATATGACCCCCCCGATTATGTACTTCCAGAAGTTGCCAAGTGTTACCGCATAATTGGTGAATATGATAAAGCTATCCATCTCTATAAAAAATATTTGGGTGCGAAAGGCGCAGATGAACAGGCTACCAAAGGACTCATCTACACTTATTTGGATGCTGGTCAGCTGGATATTGCCCGTCAGTATGTCCAGAACAAAATGGAAAAGGATAAAGAAAAAGGAGAACGGTTGCAGTTATATCTTGCAGATATTCTTCTTCGAGAAAAGAAAGTAAATGATGCTGAGGCTATTTACCTGAGGGCCTTTGAAAAAGATCCCGATAATACACATGCTCAGTTAGGAGTAAGCAGAATATCGATCATAAAAAAGAAATATAAGGAGGCTGAAGATATTATCGAGAAGATTTTAGACAAACACCCTAGGAACATTGAGGCTCTTTTCTGTAAGGGGGAACTTTTAGAAGCCCAACGGGAGTATATAGATGCCTATAAGCTTTATGAAAAAATTTTGAGCATTTACCCAAATAGTCAAGTAGCGCGCAATTTGAAGTATCGTGTGCTTATGAATATGGGTAACAATAGCTTAGCCAGGGAAAAATTAGAATTGTCAAAAGAGCAGATTGACCATGAAATTCATCAACTACTCTGGGGAAATGAGGCTATGGTTCGGATTTGGTGGAGAGAGCCAGAGATTGCTTTGAAAATTTTAGAGAGAAACATGAATTATGCCCAGATTGATACGGGAAAAAGAGTCTATCCTGTAGATTATCCTACAAAGTTTCTCTTAAGAACTCACTACGATAGGATTTTAGCCCTAAGACAGAAAGAGGATATGGAGGAAGTTGTCCAGGAATATGAAAATCTTAAAAATATGGATGTGAAACTTCCTCCCTGGGTTGTTGTAAATACAGCTGATGCCTATCTCTACCTCCAGCAGCCTGAGAAAGCCTTGACTCTTTACAAAGAAGCTTTCCAGAAACAGTGGGACCCTCGATACGGGAGTACGAGGATGTCAATCTATTATACCTTAAGGGAATTGGGAAGGTATAAAGAAGCTGCGGGTATTTTGGAGCAACTTGATAAAGAGATGCCTGTGCGGATTATAGATAGAGGTATTTTGAAGGATAACTGGCGGAAAGAAGAGATTGCCTATAATCGTGGCTGGTGGTTTCTCTACCAGGATCGATTAGCTGAAGCCCAAAAGTATCTTCAACAACTTCTTTATCGTGCACCATTTAATACCCATATCCGCACAGCTTTAGCCCATACATACCTATGGAGGGGTTGGCCACGTTTGGCACTTGAAGAATTTGAAATCATCTACACAATAGACCCTAAAGATGTTGCTGGTGAGATTGGCTACTGTTACGCATTAAACGAAAATGATCGTGGAGAAGAGGCGCGACGCATAGCTAAAGAGCTTATTAAGAAATACCCAAAAAATAGACATGGTCAACACCTTAATCGGTATTTTGAGGTTCAAGATATACGTACATTTACCCTTGATGGTGGATTAACCCATGAGCATCCTGGTGTTCATGGTACATATTGGTCTGTTAGAATCGATCAGCCATTGAATCCTTGGCGTAAGATCTTCATTAAGTATGTCTGGCGAGATATTTCACAGAGAAGCCTTAAAGAAGCTACACGACGGGGAGTTCTGGGAGTAGATTGGCGTCTTAATCGAGATTGGTGGTTTATTGGAGCTATATCAGTAGATGGAGGCGGTAATAATTTTGGTTATTCTGGTGAAATTACCTTCAATCCCAATGATTACCTTTCCTTTAACTGTCTATATGATTCATATAGTTTATTTATTCCTCTACGAGCAAGAGTTCATGGAGTTGAGGCTGAACAGTGGAGATTCATCCAGCGTTATCGTCAGGGCGAGAGTTTCTTAAGTGAAGGAAGAGTATCCCTATATCAAATGTCGGATAATAACGAGCAATGGTCTTATACCATTAGATTAGATAAAGCTCTCCTGACTCGAGCTTACTGGAAGACACGCCTGGCCTTAGAAGGTTACGGAATAAACAATTCTAAAACCGATGTTCCATATTTTAGCCCAGAGTATCTTTACTCAGTTTATCTGGTTCCTATGGTTGAACATGTTTGGTACAAGCGCTATAAAAAAGCTTTAGTGGATCGTCTTTATGTAGGATTGGGAACACAGTGGCAGAAAGGGTTTTCTGCGGAAGACATCTGGTATATTCGCTATGAACAGGATTACAGACTTTCAGATACTTTGACATTCTTGCTTGGTACGACCTATTCCCAACAAAATTATGATGGAGAAGATACGGATGTATTGAATTTTTACATAACAATTAAGAAAAATTTTTAGCGAAAGGGATATGATGAGAAGATTAATAGTATTCATTTTTACAATGTTTTTTATTGTTGGTTCCTCAGCTGCCACAGAGTCTTCAGCCAGGAATACCTTTCTTGTCCTTTCTTATCACGATATTCCTAAAGATGTCTACTTGGATAAATATGCTGTGGATCAAGCTTCTTTTATCCAACAGATTGAATATCTACGTACTCATGGGTATCACTTTATCAGTTTAGAAGAGGTGATAAAGGGGGATATCCCGGACAAGGCAGTTTTACTCACATTTGATGATGCTTATTTATCTTTTTATGAGTTTGTCTACCCCACCCTTAAGTTGTATGGTTATCCGGGTGTTCTGGCAGTGGTAACTAGCTGGATAGATAATCCTCCTCCCGACATCAAAGCGCCTCTTATGAGCTGGAAGCAACTTAATGAAATAGCTAAGAGTAATCTCGTAGAAATTGCCAGTCACACTCAAAATCTTCACCGTGAGGTCCTTTATAATCCCCAAGGAAATAAGTCGTGGGCTGTGGTAAGTCGGGTCTACAATCCTAAGACAGAGACTTATGAGACCGAGGACGATTATCGCCAAAGAATACATGATGATTTTCTGTTATCACGAAATATTTTAAGGAAAAAACTTGGTGTGGATGTTCGGGCGATGGTCTGGCCTTACGGAAAATATAATCAAATCTGTACTGAAGAAGCAAAAAGAGTTGGTTTTGAGGTGATGTTTACTATTGAGAATAAATGGGCCCAGGCAGATAATCTTAATGTCATACCTCGCTGTATGGTTACGAAAAATCCTCCCATAGAAGAATTTATTAAAGATTTCAAACAGAAGTTTAGCAAACCTATCCAACATAGAATTATGCAGGCTGATTTAGATTTGATATATGATCCTGACCCTGTTCAACAGGAGAAAAATTTAGATATATTTATAGAGCGCACTTTTAACATGAAGGTGAGTGCTGTTTATCTGCAAGCTTTTTGTGATGAAGATGGGGATGGTAACGTCTGTTCAGTCTATTTTCCTAACCGCGTTCTTCCTATGCGGGCTGACCTCTTCAACCGTGTGGTTCACCAGCTTTCCATCAGGGAGATTGAAGTGTATGCCTGGATGCCTATGTTGAGTATTGTTCTGCCTAACGAGGATGAGAACAAGAGTTTGAGGGTTAAAGAGTTTCGCAATGGAGAGAAAAGATTGTCAAGTTCGTGGTATCAGCGCCTGTCACCTTTCAGTCCCGAAGCACGTCGAAAACTGGTAATGCTTTATGAAGATATGGCTATAAATGCCAGAATTGCTGGAGTCGTTTTTCAAGACGATGGTTACCTGAATGACTTCGAAGACTTTCATCCTGCTGCCTGTGAAGAATATCGAAAGATCAGTGGTAATGATAATATACCATATCAAGAGCTTAGCCCGGAGCAAAAGAGAAGATGGATGAGGCTTAAAACTAAGACGCTAATTGAATTGAGTGAGAAATTAAAAAAGGCAGTTTTTCGCTATAGACCGGATGCACTTTTTGTGCGTACATTATATGCCCTTGTGCTGATGGAACCAGAGAGCGAGGAGTGGTTTGCTCAAAACTACGCCGATAGTCTAAAGGCATATGACTATGTTATGATTATGGCTTACCCTAAAATGGAAAAGGTTAAGCACCCAGTACGATGGTTAAAAAAACTCGTCCAAGAAGCTAAAAAATATCGTAGTGGTCTTCAAAAGACAATCTTCAAGGTTCAGACATACGATTGGGATAAAGAACGCTGGATTAACACAAAGACAGTAGATAAGTGGTTAAGGGTATTGGTTGCCTCAGATTCCTGGCATGTGGGTTACTACCCGGATAACTACACTGAGAACAAACCCGATGGAAGTATTATCCGAATGACGATGTCTGTAGAAGATTTCCCTTTTAAGAGGAGATAAAATAATAAGATGAAGCTTTTATGGCACTTACTTAACTATTTTGTTTTCTTATACCCTCTTTATATGAGTTTCATCTGGACAGCAGGAGGATTATCCTTCTATTTCCGTCGGGAGCGGAAGAAATATTCTCCTCTTGACACATATCCCTTTTTTTCTATTGTCATCCCTGCACATAATGAAGAGAAACATATTAAAGATACTGTAAGTAATCTTGAAAATTTGAATTATTCTCCCTACGAAGTAATTGTAGTGGATGATGGAAGCATAGATAAAACTCCTCAAATTCTAGACGAACTTGTAAAGAAATACTCTAGTTGGCTTAAAGTAATCCATTTGAGTCCTAATAGCGGCAAGGCTAAAGCTCTAAATGTAGGAACGCTTTTTAGTAAAGGTGAATTAATTCTAGTCATGGATGCAGATTGTCTTCTGGATAAAAATGCTCTCCAAAGTATGGCTTGGCATTTTGTAAATTATCCAAGAGTGGGAGCGGTAACCGGCAATCCTCGCATTTTAAATAGAACAACTTTATTGGGTAAAATACAGGTGGGAGAATATTCCAGTATCATAGGTTTGATAAAAAGGACACAGCGCGTTCTGGGTAAAATCCTCACTGTGTCCGGGGTTATCGCTACTTTCAGAAAAAGCGCTCTCTATGATTGTGGCTTTTTCGATGCCGATACTGTTACAGAGGATATTGATGTGACCTGGAAATTGGAGAAGAGATTTTGGGATATCAGATATGAACCCCGCGCTTTATCTTGGATACTTGCACCTGAAAGTGTAAGAGGTATCTGGAAGCAGAGAGTTCGTTGGGCACAAGGAGGAGTGGAAGTTGTAAAGAAGCATTTTAATGTGTGGTCTGATTGGAGACAAAGACGATTATGGCCCATTTACATAGAGTATGTAACCACGATATTGTGGGCTTTTTCACTTGCCTTTTTAGCTGCTTCTTGGTTGGCTGCCTATTTCTTGTACTATTCGGGTGTAATTGGTGTTGCGCCCATACAGCCATTTATACCTCCTGCATGGACAGGCTCTATTCTTGCTTTAGTTTGTCTGTTTCAGTTCATGGTAAGTTTGTATATAGACCACCACTACGAAAATAAATCTTTATTGAAATGTTACCTCTGGGTTATCTGGTATCCTCTTTTTTATTGGGTAATAAACGCACTAGCAGTACTTATTGGTGTGTATAATGTTTTTATAAGGAGAGGAGGGATTTCTGTGAGATGGAAAAGTCCCGACAGAGGCCTGCACACCCTAAAATAATAGATAGACCCGAACTTAAATCTCCTCTGAGACATTTGGTAGAGGGTTCAATCACACTTGCTCTCTGGGCAATATGGTTATACTGGATATTACCTCTTTTGACTCTATTTCTATGGTTCCTGGGATTTAAGCTTTTTTACCAGGCACTTTTTGCTAAAGCTGGCTTTGCTGAATTAGTGGAAGTTTTAAGAAACGGTGGATTGGCTATTTTAATTATCATCATATTGAAATTTACTTGGATTTATTATAATTACTTTCTAATTTTTAAACGAAAAGGGGAGAGAAGAAAACAGGTGCGTATTTCTTCCCATAAAGTTGTTGCTCAGTTTTTTGATGTTGATCCTGAACTTTTAGAAAAAGCGAAGAAGCATCGTCGAATAAATGTTGTCTTAAAAGATAAAAGAATTATCATTAATACTTCCTGAACTTGTACTTATGAAACTTCTTATTGACCTCAGCCTTCGCGCCCTTCGGTGAGCTAGTGTGGTCGCGAATAGCGATATTGCTTCGCTCATCAGGACTGGCTCCAGAATTAAAATCTCAGCGAATTATTCCAATAATTTTATCAGATTATTCAAGTAGTCATCAAATTTTTGATTATCTGAATCTGGATTCCCATTTAAAATTGTTATTTTCATATTTATTTTCCTTTGTAAGCAAAATAGGGACAGCGGTTATTTTTGCTAATGTTTTTACCTTCGGCGGAAACCGACAAGGGTGGGATTAAATCAGAATGAGTTTTCTACTGATTTTAAAGAGTCCGAAACGTTAAAGATGGCTCCCCGAGAGGACCAAAAATCCGAACTTTTTCCCTAACTCTCATTTTGGGCCTTCAAAACAGAAGGAAAAACAAGCGATTTCCGCTATTTTACTGCCTTAAGAACGGAATCGTGCACTTTGGCCCGTTCCCTCAGAGCCAAGGAAAAAGCCCCGGATATCACAAGAAGACCGACCAAGGAAGCAACCACGATTGCCAGGATGTTACTCACTAAGATGCTCAGTGTTAAAAAGGCCAACGGCCAATTAGAAAGACTCACAAACTATTCACCACCCTACTCCTGTCTTTGGCTTTTAATCTTTCAATAATTTTACCTAATACAATTCATAAGTTCAAGGAAAAAAGAATTTATAGCTTCCTACATAATGCAGAAAATTATGGGTTGACAAGGAGTAATATCTACTGTTAAGATATGACTCGTCTACAAAAAGCAGAAAACTCTTAGAAAGAGATGTATCAGGAGTGGAAAAGAGAGGTAAAAATAGCTACCATGAGAAAAGAACCTATCTAT
The DNA here is from genome assembly GCA_009619095.1 of Clostridia bacterium. GTDB lineage: Bacteria > UBA6262 > WVXT01 > WVXT01 > WVXT01 > WVXT01. The sequence continues at coordinate 2,110 of WJOT01000042.1, read as the reverse complement.
ATGAGCAGAGAAGGATATGAGAAATTAAGAAAACAACTCAAGTACTTGAAAGAAGTAAAGCGAAAAGAGATTGCTCAGGCACTCGAGCACGCCCGCTCCCTGGGAGACCTCTCAGAGAATGCCGACTATGATGCGGCAAAAGAAGCGCAGGCATTTAATGAGAAAAGTATCGCCGAGCTGGAAGGTAAACTCATCCGGGCAAGAATTATTGAAGAGGAAAAGATTGCCGGAGGCGAAGTTCGGATAGGAGCAAAGGTAAAGCTCAAAGATCTGGAATCAGGAGAAGAACTGGAGTATACTCTCATCTCAGAAATAGAGGCAGACTTCACCTGTGGCAAGATCTCTATCACCTCTCCTGTAGGTGAGGGCTTATTGGGCCACAAGGAAAATGATATAGTCCAGATTAAGATTCCTGCAGGAACTCTGAGATACAGGATATTGAAGATATCGAGATAACAATGAAGAAATGGGGTCAGAGTGATTTTTTAGGCCTTTTTGATTATAAGTTATCGTCGGAGAAGTTTCAATATCCAATACTTTGGACTGTATAAATGAAGCATTTGCTGCATAAATTTAACATTACCTAAACCACTTGCGAGCTTTCTAATCTCTTCATGGTTTAAAGAAACCCTACGACCAAGGTATTCCTGATATTTTTCTAAGCCACCGTTGGCAATAAAACATCGAATTTGTTCTAACTCACCATTATCAAGCCAAACTCCATGATCAGCACAAATATCAACAATGACACCGGAAATTTTCTTAAAATTTTTCTTCAGCATCAATGCTCCACATCGGATACACGGATGATATCTTTCTTTTTTTGTGAGTGCTTTTTTTAGATAAGTATAAGGAACACTCTCATCTTTATATGTGTCTCTTTCTGAAGATAACCTTTTAAAATCCCGGGTATCCACCCATACGCCTTCACATTTGGGGCATGCATAAATTACTGTTCCTCGATAACGACGGAGCGTTAATCTAGATTTGCAACCAGGACAATAAGGGGTTTTCATCGTTATTTCTCTTTTATGCTCTCCACCACAGAATGGACATATACGCATTCTTTTACTGAATTTTTTCCCACAATATTCACATGTTCTCGTATCGCTCATAATATTAACTCCTAAAAAATATTATTGTGAAAGACATACTTTTTCCAAAAATCGATAATCGAAAATAGGCCGCAATAAGGATTTTTTATAGATTTTTTGTTACCTATTTTTGATTTCGCTAAATATGTTTCTATGCTACTAGCTTCCCTTGCATAACACAGGAGCTCAGCGGGAGGAAACCGAGCCCAAAAGGGCGAGGTTTACGATTCGCTGGATTGAGTTGTTATGAACAAAATTTGTTGCTCTGAATAATATATAAGTAATGGCTCCACATGACATTAATGGCTGTCATCAGTCGTATGGGTCTAACTTCTTTACCTTGCTCAAACGTATAGATTTCACCAGCTAGTGTATATTTTCTTATTTGGGGAAATTTATAGACACCGCCCTGATGCAAACTGTTACGCGTCAATCTCATTGCATTAAACTCTTCTAGTATTTTAGAATATTGTTTACTATCAAAACCACTATATTTTAGAATATCTTTGTATGAATCTTCCAGTGATTTTTCTGATGTATTCGGTATACTTTTATGTAATTTTCTAATTATTTTCTCGAAGATATTCCAAACCATAAATAACCCTCCAATATTTTGCCACCGAATATATTCCTGTAAAACCATTTTTTGTCTAAACAGGGAGAAATATCTTTTGAACATTTGATCAGTGGGAAGTAATGACTTATTTTTGAGCAATTCTAAGCTGGCATGAGAAAGCAACTCGAAATAATAAATAGTGGTAAAATTCATGATGTCTTCCGCAAATTTATTTTGCTTTACTTTACCGATTTTTAATAATCCTTCCATTTCTTTCTGAAATTTTTCTATCTCAATTAAGGTATCTTTTATGGTAGCCATATCTTTTTTATTTATTTATAACATAAAGATGAGCGATTTTGAACGAGCGCAGCGAGTTGAGCGGAAATAGATAATTGAGAGGACGAAGGAAATCAATCATAACTCATCACCTCCATCCACGCCCGTCCGCAAGGGGGGC
>WJOT01000067.1 GCA_009619095.1 Clostridia bacterium | reverse complement strand
CCATTTTTTCCTTCTGAAAATTTATATAATTATGGTCAATTATGGCGGAAATCCTCCCCACTAATTTGCCATCTCTTCTGGCAAGGAAAAGTTCCTTCTCAGCATGTTGCCAGAAAGGGCTCTTTTCACTTAAAATAAGTTTTACATCCTTGATTAATGGTGGCACCCAGTAAGGGTCATTTTGATAAACCTTCCAGGGAAATTTTATAAAATCCATCAACTCCTTCTTAGTTTTTACTTCTCTAACCTCAATATTTCCTGCCATGTTCTTCTCCTTTCGTGAATCCGCCTGTACATCGGGCGACCACCCCGATATATCGGGGTAAACTGCGGGTCGCCCCTACACGACTGTTATCCCTTCCACAATGGTTTCTTATTTAAGCTTGGGCGATTGCCTCAACCATTTTTATTGCCCTCTTTGTTTCTCTAACGTCATGAACTCTCAGAATACTTGCCCCCTTGGTCATAGACCATATCGCTGAAGCAAGAGAACCCTCCAATCTCTCCTCAGACTCTAACTGCAGGACTTTCCCTATAAGGGATTTTCTGGAAACCCCAATCATAATCGGTCTGCCCAGGGATTTGAACTGGTCGAGGTTCTTTAAAATTTCCAGATTATGCAGGACGGTCTTGCCAAATCCAATTCCTGGATCCACAATAGTCTTTTCAATGTCAATGCCTGCCTGTTCACAAAAATCTATCCTTTCTCTCAAGAAAGCGAATATCTCGTTTACCACATCCTTGTATCTGGGATTCCTTTGCATGTTCCGTGGAGTACCCTGCATATGCATCAGGCAAACAGGAACTCCACTACTCTCTATTACTTTAGCCATCTTTTCGTCCATACGTAACGCGGAAATATCGTTGACTATACTTGCTCCCGCATCAATAGCCTTTTTTGCCACCCCTGATTTATAAGTGTCGATGGAGATGGGCACCCTAATTCTAGATGACAGTTTCTTTATTACTGGAATCACCCTCTCCAATTCTTCCTTTTCTTCTACTCGATTTGCCCCGGGACGACTCGATTCTCCACCAATATCGATAATGTCCGCACCCTCTTCTACCATCTCTAAAGCACGTTCCACTGCTTTCCTCAAGTTGCTGTATCTTCCACCATCATAAAAAGAGTCGGGAGTTACATTTAGAACTCCCATAATTAACGTCCTCTTGCCTAATTGCAGGGTGTGTCCTTTAGAACTTAATTTAAAATCTCTCTTCTGATAATTTGAAAGGACCTTCTTAATCTGTTGACTGAGGAGTGGAAGACCGAAAGGTTGTCGGCTAAGCTTAACTATTAACTCTCTGAACTGCTTCTCCGTACCTAAAAGTAAAACATCCGACTTTTTCCTGGAGAAATTCAAAACATCACGGGAAACTGCTGCTTCCCCTCCCAAGGATAGCATTTCCTGTTTGATAATATTAGCAGCTTGACTCTTAACATTTTCTACTTTAATTGAGTAGAAAATTGCCTTTTTCTCCATTATCCTGATACCCGTCTCATGTACGCCAATCTTTCCCATTTCTGAGCGAGCGGAAGGAGAACCGTCTATACTAATAACTATCACTTGACTTCCAGCCATTTTATGAACTCATTTCTACCTGTAGCGGTACAAATTATTAAATTACTTTTGTTATCTTTTCTATTTAATAGTGGCATGTAATGGAGGGTAAGAACTACTCGAGGAATTCAATTTCTATCAATTTGGAGTCCTTCCCAAAGGAAGGATCCATAAATGGCATAGCTTTCTCAGGAGTAGCGAAACTTGTTTCGCGATTGGTGGGCGCAGAGATGGAGTAGCGAAACTTGTTTCGCGTTAACGCACCGCAAGCGGTGCTACTCCAATTATTTCGTGAGAAATCCACGATATTATTTACTAATTAAGGCCATTGCTTCATTACGGGTACGGGCGTCTTTCAGAAATATACCTCGCATTGTTGAGGTCATCACTAACGAACCTGGCTTCTTTATCCCCCGCATAGTTATACAAAAATGTTCGGCTTCAATCACCACTAACACTCCCTGGGGAGTCAAGGCTTCCATTATAGTATCGGCAATTTGCTTGGTGAGTCTTTCCTGTACTTGAAGCCTGCGAGCAAGAATTTCCACCACTCGAACGATTTTACTCAGCCCGGCAACTCTATCTTTATGAGGTATATAAGCCACATGAGCTTTGCCAAAAAAAGGCAATATATGGTGCTCGCACATAGAGTAGAGGGGAATGTCCCGCACCAAAACTATCTCTTCATAGTTTTCTTTCTCGTAATGTATTTTAAGTTCCTTGGCTGGTGTCTTTGAATAACCAGCCAAAACTTCTTCATACATTTCGGCAACACGTTGAGGAGTCCTCTTCAGCCCTTCTCTTAAGGGATTCTCTCCAATTGCCTCTAATATCATTTTTACAGCTCTCTCGATTTTCTTCCTGTCCATCACTCTCCACTCTTTTTAGTTGTATCTTTAGTTCTATTCTTCTTTTCGCTTGCAGAAACTTTTTCCCCGTGTTTCAATATCTCTTCCACTTCTTCTCCCGCAAGTATTTCCTTTTCTATTAGTGCTTTAGCCAATCTATCCAGTTTAGCCTTATTCTTTTTCAAAAGGTCTTTAGCCCGGTCTCTACAATCTTCCACAATCTTTTTTACTTCTTCATCTATCATTTGTGCTGTCTTTTCACTATAGGCTTTCTCTTTAGTGAAATCTCGACCTAAAAATATCTCAGTCTCTTTTTTCCTGAGAGTCAATGGGCCGAGCTTGTCGCTCATTCCATATTCGCAGATCATCTTATGGGCAATCTCAGTTGCCTGCTGGAGGTCATTTTCAGCGCCGGTAGTTAATTCATTAAAAGTCAACTCTTCAGCTGCCCTGCCTCCCAGGAAAACAGTCAACTTATCTATAATTTCAGTTTTAGTAGACAAATACTTATCTTCCAGAGGAAGCTGCAATGTATATCCTAAAGCAGGTCCCCGAGGAATAATTGAGACCTTATGGATGGGGTCTGTGCCAGGAATCAGTTTTGCCACCAGAGTATGTCCGGCTTCATGATAGGCAATAATCTTCTTCTCCCTATCAGAAATCATCCTGCTCTTCCTCTGCGGACCGGCAATAACCCTATCGATTGCTTCCTCAAACTCTTTTATTTCTACTGCCTGTTTGTCTTCACGAGCTGCCAGAAGAGCAGCTTCGTTAACCAGATTAGCTATATCGCTACCCACAAATCCCGGAGTCCTCCTGGCAATAACCTTTAAATCAACTTCCGGACCCAGTTTTATGTTGCGGGTATGCACCTTCAGTATCTCCTCGCGGCCTTTCAAATCGGGATTGGGTACCATTATATGCCGGTCGAACCTTCCCGGTCGGAGAAGTGCTGGATCGAGGACATCTGGTCTATTAGTCGCTGCAATGAGAATGACTCCCTCTTTGGTATCAAATCCATCCATCTCCACCAACAACTGATTCAGAGTCTGCTCCCGCTCATCGTGTCCGCCTCCAATGCCTGCAAACCTATGCCTGCCAACAGCGTCAAGCTCATCAATGAAGAGGAGACAATTATGGACAAATATATTATTAGCAACGAAATTGTGATATCGGTCTAAACATAAATCATATACATTTACTTCTTTACTTATTTTTTCAATTTTCGTCACCCTTGACCACATAACTTCACCAAAAACTAACTGTTTTAAACTAACCAGTTCTTCTGTAATCGATTTACCTGCCTTCTGCCGCCATTGGTCAATTTCATCAACTATATCTTGAATGATAGTACTTACAGGAGCACCTACCTCCCTCTCATAGCGACTCACATAGTGGCCTCTATATCGACCTGTTTGAACAAACTGTCTCTGCCCCATTTCTATTGACCTACGCGCTTGATGGAGAAGCTCACCTACAGGAACTACATCTAATCTGGAGAAAGATAACCCAGACAGATTTAGATTTTGCAATCGCTTGAGCTTTTCTGGATGTTGAGGGAAAACTCTTTCCAGGAAAAGTGAAAGACTTTTCTTCCCGGTAATCTCAACATTGCCTGTGAAATGACGCGGTAAATAAGGAACTATCCCAATTCGATGCAGAGCATCCCTTATTAACCTATTTGACGCCTCATTCCAGGCACTGATAGTCGCTTTAGGGTCATTCCCTTCCCCACTTACGCATCCATCGCCATCGAAAACTCCACTTAGCCAAGCAGCAATCAATTTTTCCGGAAGCCTCAAGATATTATTCTGAATATTTCGAACCAGTTGTCTTATCAAGCTGTTATTGATATCGGTTGTCCAGCAATTAGTGTACTTGTATTCTTGGGTCTTGTATGCAAAATTCTTTTCTACAATTTTTGTCAATAACTTATGCAAGTGTTCATTTGTATTATAAAATCGGAGATGGCGATTTCCTATATGCCCATCTGAAAATATGAGTCCCGTAAGGTAGGTTAATTCTTCATTTAAATACTCGGGCATCTTAAAAATAGTCGAATCCGTCCATCCTTCTCTACCTATCGTAAAGGCTTTAATTTCTTGAAAGTTCAATTCATTCTTCTTAACATCTTTAACCCTTACAAAACGCGCTCTTCTTTTCCCCCGGGGATCTTCCAGATACAAGCGGGTCTGGGAAGGCAGAAAATCGATACATTCAAATTGCGAGGAAGAGACCTTTATCTTTCGGGGAGCGGCAAGATAATCCCCATCTTGTAACTCGTCGGCTCTTATCCATTCCAATCTACCCCCTTTCAATACCGGGAATAGATGGTTGCCAGTAGCTTCTATTCTCGTATGAACAGTATCTATTTTGTACACAAGATTAGCTTGCTTTCGGGTTATTTTTAGAACTTTCGCTTCACCCATTTTAAATTCCTCGGTCATAGCTGGAACTGATGTGTCTATCATATTCTTATTGTACATATCCCCGATAGTGAGTTGACGACCATCACTTAAAACGATACGAGTATCACCCGTGAGACACGGCGCACTTTTCTTTCCCTGATTGAATAGATCGCGCACTCTTGATGCTCCTACTCCCACAAACATCTCCACAAACTCAGAGCCACTGGCACTGAAGAAAGGCACCCCTGCCTCCCCTGCCACTGCCTTGGCTAAAAGTGTCTTGCCCGAGCCCGGAACTCCGTAAAGGAGGACTCCTTTGGGAATTTTTCCCCCGAGCCTCTGAAACTTTTTTGGCTCCTTCAAAAATGCAATTATCTCTTGAAGTTCTTCTTTAGCCTCATCTACCCCGGCAACATCAGCGAAAGTTACCCTCTGTTTACTCTGGTCTATAAGTTTTGCCCGGCTTCTGCCGAAAGACATAGCCTGCTTCCCACCAGACTGCATCGAACGAATCAACATAAACCAGATAAAAACAAACAGGAGAATTGGTCCAAAATTGAAAAGAATAACAGAGAACCAGTTTCTCTTAACTTCACCTTTGTATTTGACTCCATAGGCCTCCAGTTCTTCCACGAGCTTAGGGTCTTCCACAGGCACAGTTTTAAATTTGACTATCTCTCCCTGTTCGTTCGTAAACTTTCCTTTAATCACCGCCTCGCTTATTAAAGTTTCCATTACCCGACCTGACTTCAGATAGCTTTTGAATTCACTATAACCTATTTCCTTATATTCCTGTGGTCTCATCAATCGGGCAAAAAGCATAACCACCAGAATAATAATTAGCCACAGAGACAAACCCTTCAAAAATTTATTCGTCTTTAAACCCTTCTTTAAATCACTCAAGACTCTTCCTCCCGTAAAACTCGAACTTCCAAAATCTTTTTTGTATCTTCGGTAATCCTTGCCTTATCCGCTCGGCGAATCCCCACCACCCAGAGAATATCCTCTCCCTCTACCAGAAGAGGAACCCTGTCCCGCAGACGTCTCGGTATCTTTCTATCAATAAAGAAGTCACTAAGCTTCTTGGTACCCCTCAACCCAAAAGGTTTAAAACGGTCTCCCTCCCGTCTATTCCTCAGTAGTAATTTCTTGAAGTTTATCTTATCTACATCGAAATAGGCAGTATTGGTTTCCTTCTCCGAAACAGGGTAAAAATCTACTATTCTGGTATTGAGTGTTAGGTTCAGCCCCTCAATCTCGTTTTTGCCAGGAACTCTGAGGGGATAATTAAATTTTTTAAATCTTCGCTCAGGAGAAGATGAAAATATCAGAAAATTGCCCTCTTTCCTGACACTAAACCTCTTACCCAGATAAATCCTTTTCCCCTGAGAGCTCTTTTGAGCTAAATTCCTTATCGCCTCTATCTGGCTTAGACTTACAATTCCCCCAAAAAGCCTGTACAAAACTCTTCTCTGAACAATTACATTATATCTTAAAAACCTCTTGAAATCAATCAAAATTTTCTCTGACTCCCGGGAGACTACTTTGCCAAGAGCTCTCTCTACCACTCTCTCCCAATAGGCATTCTCTTCTTTCAAAATCTCTGACAAACGCAGAAGTGCCCCATCAATGTTCTCATTATAGTTCTTTCGTAAAAGAGGAAGAAGCTTTAACCTGACTTTGTTCCGAAAATATTCAGTTTTTCTGTTTGACGAATCTAAGCAGAATGTCAGATTATTCTTTTTTAAATAGTTCAAAATTTCTTCTTTATTTACTTCTATTAAAGGACGGACGACTGCAGTGCTACCCAATTTTCTCACAGGGGGAATTCCAGATAACCCTTGAGGACCACTACCGCGCAAAAGGTGCATTAGCACTGTCTCTACCTGGTCGGAAGCAGTATGTCCCAGAGCAATCTTTTTAGCATTCAGTTTCCCGGCTAATCGCTCGAAGGCACTGTAACGCATATCCCTTGCTGCTTCCTCAACCGTCAGCTTCTTCCTTCTAGCGTAAGATGGAACATCTAAAGATTTCACAGTAATAGGTAGGTCCATCCTACCAGCCAGATGACTTACGAATTTTTCTTCTCTTTTCGATTCCCTCTTTCTTATTCCATGGTTGATGTGTACAACGTGCAAGGATAAAGCCATCTCTTTTCGGCATCTATTCAGGATATGTAAGAGGCAGACCGAGTCCGGTCCTCCGGAGACCCCTACCAGGACTCTATCTCCAGGAGAAAACATATTATATCTTTCTATTATCTTTTTAACTTTGGGGAAGACCATTTTTCGATAAAAATAGCCCGCCAATGCGGACTCTTTTATAAAAACAAGATTATAGTTTTCTGGTAGCGGCGGTAGGATTCGAACCTACGACACAGGGATTATGATTCCCCTGCTCTAACCAGACTGAGCTACGCCGCCAGAAACCATGCACAACCCTCCTAATCACGCGGGATTGCGAAAATATTATATCTAAACTTCATGCAAAAATCAAGTAAAATAGAAATTCGCCAACCCAAAAGAAAAAAGCCCTTGTTTCGAATACAAGGGCCTTTTCGAAGATTTACGCCAGTACAGGAACTTACCAGGGCAAAATTACCCTTCCTCAACCACAACCATAGGCTCATCACAATGTTTCGGGAGTTCTTGTGTGACGCCACAAGCACCACCCATGCGACACGCCAGCATTGTCCTCTCATTAATTTCCGTAACTATCATCGGTTGTCCACAATGGATGGGTATGTCCTGTGTTGCACCACATTTATTGCACTTTAATTTCGCCATTTCTCCCTCCTTTTTAAGTATGTCCTCAGTCCCTTCGGCAGGGTTAAGTAACCGCTCTATCACCTCCTGTTTATAGAAACATTTTTGGGAACACTTTTATTTTAACAAATGTTGCTTAAATTATTCAAGTACAATTTCTGGGAGTAATGGCGGGGCTTGAGGAACGAAAAATAAAAAACCGCCCGTACCCTTACTGGTATCGGCGGCATGGAAAAGGGACTTAAGCTTTCCTTTATTCTTTAGAATTACTGCTGATAAATACCCTTATTTCCATTCTTCTGGATAACTTCATTCATCTTACTTCTTGAGCGGTACTTTTACCTTTATCCTGGTCCCTTGCCTCTTTGCGGTTTCCACAGTGAAAGTCCCTCCCAACCGTTTTGCTTGCTCCATCATTCCTTTCAGTCCAAAACGCTTGGCATACTTGCTCCGGGCTAAAGATTGCTTCAAATCAAATCCCTTCCCATCATCTTCTATAATAAGATGGAGATCTCCTTTCTTATCGGTTCTTAATACCAAATCGACACGTTTCGCCATAGCGTGTTTTCTCACATTGTTCATTGCCTCCCGAATGATTCGATAGATACCCACCTGTGTCCTTACGGCGAGACTCCTTTCCAGTTTGACTTTTAAGTCACACATAATCCCGCTCTTTCTCTGAAATTCCTGGAAATACTGCTTGAGGACAGCAGTAAACCCCGCTCTGTGAAAGTTGGGGAGCTGCAATCCAAATATGACGTGTCGGGTCGACTTAATACTTTTTGTCAGGAGCTTTCTCAATTCCGATAGTTCTTTCTTTGCCTGCACTTGATTATCGCCCAAGAGTTTCTCACACATCTCAGTTTTCAAAAATGAAGTAGCCAGAGTCTGGGCTAAACTATCGTGAATCTCCTGAGCCAATCTGCTCCTTTCTTCTGAAACGGCAACCCCTCTATAGAGATCAACCAGTAACCGGGCTCTCTTCTCTACTTCTTTTTCCAGTTCCATAGTACGTTCTTCCAGTTCCTTCTCCAATCTCTTTCTTTCCGTAATATCGGAGACAATGGCGATGGTTCCAGCAAATTTCCCTTTTTCATCAAAACGAGGCACCCCACTGATTAAGAGGAATATTTCTTCTCCGCTTTTTTTCCTAACCTTTATAGTATAACGCGATGATTGACCTTTGCGCCTTTTCCCTAATTCTTTTTTCAATATCTTTCTACTCCCACCTTTAACAAACTGAAAAACAGGCTTACCTAAAAGTTCATCCTTGGGGTAACCTGTAATCTCATAGAACTTAGGATTAACAAATGTCGGCGCAAAATTTTTGTCCAGAACGCACAAGCCTTCGCCCATATTTTCAATCAAAATTCTATATTTCTTTTCCAGTTCTGATTCTGTATCCGTCTTCTTCACCATTTCTTTCACCTTTCTTGATCAAGCCTGGATTCGCCTCTCATGTATTCCATACCCTCAGGTTGGTATTTCTTGCATGATAAAGAATTAGGTTTTTTTTCTTTCCTCTGATTCGTCTTCGCCCATTTAATCTATACTGTAATCTTGAAATCAATACTTCAAAAGAAAAAGAAAAAAATGCCTGGCTCCATTTTCTCCAGGCTTATATCCTTTCTCTTTTATTTAAATAATACTAAAAAAATCCAAGCTTGTCAACTCCTATCTATCCCTATTTAAATTCAAGACATACGAAATGTCTTATTGAATTCTTTACTGTCTTACAGGACAAAAAATAAAAAAACCGCCAGTACCCTTCCTGGTACTGGCGATAAGGGAACACCACCTCTATTGGTTGCCCTTATTCTTCAAATTCTGTGCCGATAAATAGTCTTATTCCCGATTCAGGAATTACTTGTACCGTATCTCCTGGAATATCTACCTCGTCACTCCAGGCTTCGTAGACGGTTTCCATATCCTGGTAATTGTAGTCTTCATAGTCAGAACTTGGGGGTTTAAAAATCCAAAGGTGCTCCCAATCCTCTGTGTAACTCCTGGAGGAAAGGATAGCTGCCATCTTCTCTTTCTCTGAGAGGTTTAAGCCAGGGTCAAAATCCAATCTGAACACCCTGCCATATTCCCATATATATTCTTTTCCTGTCCTCTTATCTCTACCATATGAGAAGGCGTGTGCCTTTCTGGGAGATATAAAGGCCAGTTCGTACAAATCGTCATAACCATGGGTCTTCAAGGCATGTAGCTGAAAGAGAGCCTGCTCATCGCAGTCTCCTCCCCTTAACTCGAACACTTCCTTGGGGTCGCGACCATAACCATTCTGTGGTATATATCCCAGGTTACCTCTGGTGTACCTTATAACCTTGTTTATAGTATCAAGTCTTTCCATACTTTCGGCAAATGGTAGGCGAAAATCGGGCAATGCGTTGAATGGACCATCATCTTCTTGAACATAACTTTTATAAGACTCAACTTCAACAAGCTCAGCTGGCTTAGGTCCAATTCCGCACTTGAAACTTACTCCAAAAATATTACCATTACTTGTGTCTACATAATTCTGGTTTTTTGTCCAGTATGCTTCAAAATACGCATCGGAAAAATCTCTACCCAATGAAATTGTGGTGGCTTCTTTCCCAACCAAAAGGTTCTGCGAGAAAATCCCCTTGGCTAACCATCTACCTACCTGGACTCCCATGCCTGTCAGGTTTCTCTTTCTTTCAAATTCTATTCCTGCTCTAATATCCAGAGAATTGAATAGTCCAATGCCAAATCTTTCTCCCATATAGCCGATGCTAACTTCGTAGCTGTCCTCTCTCATAGAATCGAGGAAAAAGTATTTGTCCGGATTATATTTTACTAAAGTCCCCTTCCATCCTAATCTTAATATAACTGGAAGAACCTCTATTCTGCTACCCGCTTGTAACTCAATTCCAGAATTATCCACTTGATTATTATGATTATAGAAACTATAGGTCACATATCCTGTAATTTCTGTCTCAAAAGTTATCCCTTTAAGCTCTTTGGAAATGGAGATGCCGCTTTCGGCTCCATAGAGGAGTTGAGAAGGGTATGGTGGGTCTATCGGCTCGGTAGTGGTAGTTACTGAAAGGCAACCACCTCTAAGGCCCAGCTTGGCTTTTAAACGAGTGGAGGCAAGATTCCATTGGGGAAGCCATTCGGCTCCTATTTTAAAAAGAGCGCTTCGCTCCAATACCGGATTATCATTGGTAAAGCATACCTTTAAGTCTATTTTTCCTTTTCCGAAATTCGCCTCAGGAGAACCCAAGCCAATATTTGTCCCTATCACAAAGCCACTTACCCCTCCTGGGAAAGACTCTTTAGCTTCCAGAAATCCTTCTACGTTCTCACTGCTGTAATTGAATTTTCCAAACAGGGTGTTATTGACGACGTGGAGATTCCCCAAAACAGTCTGGTCAGTAGTCTCGGCAAATGCAATAGTCCTTAAAGGAACTATAGTTAATATAATAAATATAAAACCGAACAAGCACGCCTTCCTGCCCGTTCGGCTCAATATTATATTCTTCCCTACATCACCACTATCAATCGCCTTAAACATATCTCCTGGTAGCTCCTTAACCTCAGCCCCGGACATATCTCCCCACCTCCTTTCCCAAAGTTTTTCATCCCTTTTGACAACATTTTCTATACGGAGTTTGCCGGCTAGCAGATTTAAAATAAAAAGCCGGACCACCCATAACGGGTCCCCATACTCGTTATCGGCAGCCCGGCTAGTTCAACTGCAATGTTGTCTATCTATGTAACCCCGAGGCTTTGCGCCCCCCGATTGCTCAGGGTTTGCCTTTTCGGAATATCAAATATAGCATATCACACTAATGTTACGGATATGTAAAAAAATTGTAAGAAATTCGTAAAATTTTCAAAAAGTAGCCTGTCCCCTTTTTTGATTATATCAAATTTTTCCTGGTCTATGCAAGAAAAATCTCTGGGCTTGTTGCCAGGGATTATCAGCAATAAAAAAAACCGCCAGTACCCTTCCTGGTACTGGCGGTAAGGGAGCACCACCTCTATTGGTTGCCCTTGTTTTTATTCTTCAAATTCTGTGCCGATAAATAGCCTTATTCCCGATTCGGGAATTACTTGTACCGCATCTCCTGAAATATCTACCTCGTCACTCCAGGCTTCGTAGACGGTTTCCATATCCTGGTAATTGTAGTCTCTATAATCAGCACTTGTGGGTTCGAAAGTCCAAAGGTACTCCCAGTTCTCTGTGTAACTCCTGGAGGAGAGAATAGCTGCCATCTTCTCTTTTTTCT
>WJOT01000069.1 GCA_009619095.1 Clostridia bacterium | reverse complement strand
TTTTTCTTCCTATTTTGTTTTTATAGTTGTTCTGTCGCCTTCTGACTATATAGAATCAAAAACATTTTTTAATTTTGTCTCTACCTGCGTTGCAATCTGTTTCAACTCTTCATTCTCAATCATTCGCATCGCCACTGTCGGTTTGATAATCGAAACCACAGTTTTGTCTTCTTTCTCATACACAATAACATTACAAGGAAGCATTAATCCTATATTTTCTTCAGCAACAATAGCCTTGTGAGCGCTGGCTGGATTACAAGCCCCCAGAATCACATATTTCTTGAAGTCAATGCCCAGTTTTTCCTTGAATTTTTCCTGAACGTCGATTCTAGTCAAAATTCCAAATCCTTCTTTCTTTAATTCTTCGGTTACTACTGCTATCACCTCCTCAAAGGGTAGTTTTACTTCTTTGGTAAATCCATAATTAATCATTTCGTGCCTCCTTCCTTGTACCGATAAAAAAGCCCTAACTTTCGTTAGGGCTTCTTTGCCTTTATTTTGCCGCCTTTGTCAATTATAATTGACCCAACGGAAATTCGTGTTTCACCTTATTTGCTAACTTTCCGTTCCCATCCTTCTTTAATATATGACATTACCTACCTTTTGTCAATATTTTTTTCTCCCGGATTAAGCCGACTCCCAGGACACGCGACCTCGTCTGACATAATGGTAAAAGACAAACGTACCCAAAAGGCTTATCACTCCCGCCACAAAGAACACAGGTTTCACCCCCAAAGTATCCATAACTACGCCTGCTATTAACGGCGCCGCTATCATACCCACACTCATCGCCGTATTGAATAGCCCCATGGAAACGCCCATTCCTAATCTTTGACCCACTTCTACTGTTATAGCTACTGCAGAAGGCATCGATACCGCAGCGCCAAGCCCCATAAGAGAAGCGATAAGAAATAACTCCCAAAAATTACGAGCAATTGGTGTCAGTAACAATGCCAGCGCCCCCACACTCGAACCTATCAACACCAAAAAAAACTTATTATACCTATCTGCTAACCTACCAAATGGATTCTGTAACAAGGCAATAAGAAATATATGAGAAGAAATTATTATTCCCACCTGAGATGAAGTTATATCTATCTTCGAAGCAAGAATCGGCAGAAACGCCATTATTCCCCCTCTTCCCATGGCAGTAATAACCCTATAAAGAAGGAGTCCTCTCATAACATTATTTTTGATGATTTCCTTAAATGGAACTGGATTATTCGTTTTCCTTATTCCCGAAAACCGCATATCCGGCAAAAATATCAACGTTATCAAAAATGCAATTGCTGTTAAACCTGCCATCGCATAAAATACTGATGCAATTCCAAAAGAATCATTCAGAATACCACCCAGAAAAGGGCCAGAACCCATCCCTAAAAGAAGTGACATATTGAATGTTCCCATATACCTACCTTCTTTCCCTTTTTCTGCAATCTCCCCGACATATGCCATTGCCACAGGAATGACCATCGCCGATGCAAGTCCATGAAAAAGCCTGACAGTTGTTAGATAGTAAACATTACCAGCCAGGATATATACCAAGGAAATTACAGAATACAATAACAATCCCAATGTTATAAATCTCTTCCTCCCTTTTCTGTCAGAGAGTTTTCCAATTATTGGCATAAAAAATGCGCGGGTAAGGGAATAACCCGAAAATATTATCCCCAACCATATACCACTTGCCCCTAAACTTTTTGCGTAAATCGGCATCAGGGGCGCAATAATCCCTAATCCCAGCATTGCCGCAAATACTGAGATGAATAGAACACTAAATATTCTTTTTTTCATAAGACCCTTGTCTTTTTATTGACTCTTTCTATTTAATCTCTATGCTGTTTTTTACGACCAAAAAGCATGGAAATACCAGCAACTACAATAATCAACGGCCAGAGAACATCCCAGAAATTCCCGGTAATCACTCCTAAATTTTTTAACAAAAATAATACTCCTAAAACGATTAAAACCAAGCCAATGTACATGGTTACCTCCTTTCTCAATCATTTACCACCACTTTCCCCATAGAATGTTTAATCAGTAAAGTCAATTTGGAAAGCGAAGTTTCAAATAATTTCTACTGAATCGGCAACAAAGGTGGTACTATCAATTTTCGGTTTGTAGCCTCTGACTATTTAATCATTTAGCCTCTTCAACTACATAAGGGGCCCGATTATCTGTCGACTCTTTCTTGATTTTTAACTTAAGCCCAGTGAATTTACCGCCATTCTCCTCCACCATCGGGGTCAGTGCATCCGCAAGTGATTTAGCACTGATATACATACTTTTTGTCCCTTCTTCTCCTTCCACTTTGACATCTACAACAGGTGCAAATCCCCGAAAAGTGTTTACCACAAACGGCTCACTCACAATCTCCACTGCAACTTCTTCAACACCAAATCGAATAAATTCTCTCTTTTCCTGTTCCATTTCCCCTCCTTTCTAAAATTAATTTTTCAAGATTTACAACTCTCTAATGATACTGTTTTTTACAAACTCCTGGAATTGAAATATCCAATTAGATATGGAATAAGCATTTATTTCTCTTGACATTCCTTTTTTCATAAATCCGAGCGTATCCGAAGTCCAACCCATAAGTTGGATTTGAGCCAAGTACCGAAGGCATTTGGGTGAGTCCGCTGAAGGCGGATGAACCGCAAGTACATTATTATTTGTTATTGCTATTTATTTTCTGTTTTTTAGGTAATTCAGTAAAAATTCCTAAATACAATCTTTGATCAAGGACTTGTTTTACTATCTCTGTCCATAACCCTTTTATCTTTTTTGCACTATTTTGAGGATTTAACTTTTTCCCTTGAGGTAAGTTATCTGTTATAACTCCATCTAACTTAATTATCGGTCTAGGAAATCCTTTCTCTGCTTCATCAAATGGCAAACATGGAAAAAAACAAAACATACCATCAAAAGAATTATTATAGGTAGCACCGAAATACAATCGAAAAGATTGTTGATTTTGTACTGGTTTAAAGCCGCATTTGCTTTTTATAACTGTTTTCTGATATGAAGGTGCAATAGTCGCTTCTTCGTAAGTTTTGGTAATCTTGTTTTTTAGAACAGTCTTATAAGTTGCTTTTTCATGGTTTATATACTTTCTAACAACAAAAACGGTATCTAGTATAAATTGAGATCTTTTTTGGCATGAACCAAAAAGGATAACGGAGCCTTTCTCTAAATATTTTAATTGAGTCGCCCGTTTTTTCCTATTTTGCTGGCATATAGTATAATGAAATTGATTACCAAAAACAAAGGGATCTGTGTTTTGTAAAGGCGGGGTTTTTTGTTCAAATTTTGTATAAAATGGCTCGTAAATATATTTAGGTCCATTTCTAACGGGGTTGGGAATAAATTTTACTACCTTTGATTCAGGTTCCCATTCTCCCCAAAAAACAATATCGTTTTCCCTTGGAGTATTTTTTAGTTCTTTTATATATTTCCCTTTATTTTTCATAAAATTTCTTTTATGCTTTCCAGTATTCCAAAACTTATATTTTTCATTATCCGGAATATGCTCACCACCAGGATGAATGAATTGCACAAAGCAACATTTATTATCCATTAAAAAACCCCAATCAGTAGCAATGGCAAATATAGAATGGCGCGCCTGAGAGGAATCGAACCTCCACACACGGCTCCGGAGGCCGCTGCTCTATCCGTTGAGCTACAGGCGCAAAATTAGCAATTTTCAACTTTAGTCGAGGTGGATGGTGAAGAAGATTTGGGCTCCGGCGGTGAAGCCGCCAAGGTCTCGATAGCCTAAATTCGACCATGAAGGGACAAAATTGTAGCCACAAAATATGACCGTGCGAAAAGGACCTCGGAAAAATTCTAATCCACCCCGAATTCCCGTCAAAAAACCGATGGCACTCTTATCGTCTTTAAACTCTTCCCAACCATCACTACCTTCGTACTCGTATTCTCCGGAAAATTTCTCCTTTGCTGCAGAGACACCCATTTTCAGCGACAGGTTAGGAGAGACAAGACTTTCCCAGAGGGGCTTATAGGTTAGTGTTGAGAGAACTGAGATAATCGTTAACCTGGTAGATGTCCTATCCATATTCCACTCTACACCTGTCCTACTACTCAGGTCGGGTCCTTCTACCAACAGACCCTTCTTGGATTTCTTGGCCGGCCAGTCTAAAGGCTCGCCAGTTCTTAAAAAGTAATCCAATTCAAAGCCCCAGATTAATCCCGAGTCTCTTTCAATCCTCCCACCTATTCCAAAGATCGCTCCTGAACCATAAATCTTGCTAAAATTATTATTTGCAGAGTTGAAATATTCTGTTTTAAGGCTTATTAATTTGGTGGCGAATGATTTGTTCGGGATTATGAATGTGGATATTGATAAAAAGATTGGAATGAGAATCGCATTTTTCATTTCAAGCCTTATCATAAAAACCTTGCTTCCACAAGAAAACGCACCTTAAAAGGTGTGGCTACGTCTAATTTATCCTCCTCACTTGTTTCCTCTCCCTTGAGCTGTTGAACCAAATCCGAACCCATTTTAGGGAAAATTTTACCTGCTAATCAACTGAATTATAGCATAGCAGGGTAATAAAATCAATTGAAAAATCCTATCTTAGGTTGGCTGGGCGAGAATAAATAATCGAGCAGATGAGGAAAATCAATCATACTCATCACTTCCATTCATGCCCATTCGCACAGAGGCAAAGGAGGTTGGTCTAACTTCGCCTTTTGGCTGCAATTGTCGTCTTGCGATGCCATTAAGATTTTACCCTCCGCCTACTCAAGGGACAAGACAAAGAGCAAAAAGACACAAAAAGATTTTTTCTTTCCCCTCAAAAAAATACCCCGACAATGTCGGGGCAACACCAAGTATTTAACTGGCTTTTCTTTTGTGATTTAAGTTTTATAAATTCCAATAAAGCTCTGATATTTCTTATTTGCCAAAATTTACTCTTTTCGCTATAAGCAAATACCAGTTTCAATGAGGCCAAATTTCCAATTCACATAATATTCTAATTCATCTGTGGATATAATTCACGCAATCTTAATAAAAAATCTTGAGCTGTTTGGTCTTTAAATTTTCTATGCTTAATATGGGATTTAATCCAATCTTTGGTTATCAAAAGAATTTTATCTTTTTCTCTAGGTTCAGACTTACTTATTCTAAGACATAAGTCTGCAATTTCACCCCTATTACATTCCAACCCAAAGCCGTTTATATATAAAAAAGTTAGCAGTACCATTGTGGCTATACGTTTATTTCCATTTAAAAATGCATGATTTTTTGTTAAAGAGTAGAGCAAAATCGTTGCTTTATCTTCAAAGGTAGGGTATAAATCTGCGCCGCCAAAAGTTTGATTGGGTAGTGCTAGAGAGGACTCTAAAAGAGATGGATTATGCGATTCAAAAGGAGAAATAGGTTGTCCCTTGATATTCAAGAAGTGAATTGCTAACTTATGACAGATTGTTTTAACATCAGATTTATCAAGATAGATAAAATCATTCGTCGCCAAGTTTTTCTAAATCATACCCAAATTCTTTAATAATTTCACTGGTACCATTTTTTAGCTCAATTTCTTTATATATTTTATCAATTTGCTCTTTTGATATTATATCGTTATCAGTTATGTCCGCTAAAGATATTTCTATCTTTTCCACTGTATAAAGCATTTTTGGGTCAGTTAATGTGTCTACATTAGGCTTCTTTCCCATATTCCCACCTCCTTATTTAAACTGAGAGAGGAAAGTCTTAATATTCTCATCAATGAATTCTTCTGTGACGTTTAGATTTTCAAGTATATTTTTTATGTTTTCTTTACGAATTGTATAGAAAAAATTAGCCGAGTTTTCTATAAACAAATACTTTATATCTCTTACCAGTGATTCAACTTGAATATTAAATTCTGTTTTGTTATCCTTAAAAGGTGGAAATAAGAATCTTACCCCTATAGTATGAACAGGCCGTCCGAAAGGTTGCAATTTATTTCCCTCAATTCTACATACCTTTTCTGCTAAAAATTTTCTTGTATCACTGCCGTCATATGTGGTAACTGTTTTTCTTATCACACAGGTCTGAAATAAAAAGAATGGCGGAGTCAAAATATTAAAGAATTCTTTTATTAAGAATTCAAAATTCTTCTTAATTAAATCAAACTGCATTTTCTCAGGAAAATCACAAGCCATAGTTAAGTTGTCTGACGTAACTTTTATTTTTTGTATATCCCGATTGCCTTTAGACTTCAACTCGAATCCTGTAGGTATTTCTAAATAATCCGAAAAGCCAAGTTTTCTAGAAACCACGCTGAAATATTCCTTTTGCTTATTTGTGTCATATCGCAAGGGAGGAGTTCGTAATCTATTAATTACAGATAAAAGATTTAATGTGTCAAAATTGATATTCATTGGTTTTGAAATCAAACGATTCTTGTCAGGTTACTGTTACATTTATAATTTTACCCTTATTGTCCAAAAAAGTCAATCAAAATTTTCAATCTGCTCTATTATCTGTTCTCACCCAGCGATCTTTAAATAGGTTTGGATTCGGCTCACCAATCCCAAGAGGGGGAGTTACTTTTTTATTTTGGGGATTAGTTTTTCGGCTTTGGCGAGGGCGCTGTCCAGTTTGTTTACGGACTTGCCTCCGGCTTGGGCCATATCTGGCCTTCCTCCGCCAGAGCCATTGACCAATTTGGCTACTTCCCCTATGATTTTTCCTGCGTGGTAACCTTTCTTTACCAGGTCCTGAGTTACTACTGAAAGGAGAGCGACCTTGCCCTCAATTACGGCTCCCAGGATTATGATTCCGGATTTGAGTTTGTCTCTTAACTGGTCACCAAAGGAGCGGAGGATAGTTCTATTCGTAGCTTCCACTTTTGCAGAAACGAGTTTTATCTTGCCCACTGTTTTTGCCTTCTTGACTAATTTTTCCACTGAGGAGGAGACTGTTTGGCCCCTTAGAGATTCTATCTCTTTCGCCAACGCCCTATTTTCCTTGACCATCTTTTCCAGACGGCTGACAATCTCATTCACAGGAACCTTTAACACCTCAGTTATCTCTTCAATTTTCCTCTCTAGAACTTCCTTCATATATTGGTAAGCTCTCTTGCCAGCCCGGGCTTCTATTCTCCGAACCCCGGCTGCTATGCCTGTCTCTGAGATTATCTTGAACAGTCCGATCTCGCCAGTTGAACGGCAATGGATTCCTCCACACAGCTCAAAGCTGTAAGCGTACTGTGGCGCAGACAGACTTTCTGAGGTGACCATTACTGTCCTGACCTTCTCACCATACTTTTCTCCAAAAAATGCCAGGGCGCCCATGTCCTTTGCCTGACTTAAAGTAGTTTCTGAAGTTAATACGGGAAAGTTCTTTAATATGGCACTATTCACAATCTCCTCAATGCGGTCAATCTCTCTCTTTGTCAGGGGTTTGGAATGGGTATAATCGAATCTTAACCTGTCAGGCGCCACAAGGGAGCCGGACTGCCCCACATGCTTGCCTAAAACCTGGCGCAGTGCAGACTGTAAGAGATGGGTGGCTGTGTGGTGCCTGGCTATATCCTGCCTTCTGGAAACATCAACGTAAGCTACCACTACATCGCCTGTCTTTAAATTATCTGTGACCACTTTGCAATTGTGGATGACCAATCCTTCAACGGGTCTTTTGGCGTCAAAGACCTCAACCTTTGCTTCCATATCTTCTTCTCTTATCTCTGTAATTTTTATATCTTTCAATTTCCCGGAAGGCTTCAATATCTTACCCGCATCTCCCACCTGTCCACCTGCTTCTCCATAAAAGGGTGTTTCCGTAAGGATAATTTCCACTTCTTCGCCTTCCTTTGCTTCTTCTGTCTTGGTAACTTTATTGGTTGACTTGTCTCGTTTTAAGATGGCCCGTATTTGCGAAGTTAACTCACTGAAATCGTATCCGCGAAATAGAGTTTCACCTAACTCCTTTTTGAGTTCTTCATAAAATCCCATATCTACCTCCCCGGAACCTTTCCAGGCCTCTCTTGCCCGTTTCTTCTGAGCTTCCATCTCCCTCTCAAATCCTGGAAAATCGAGGGAGAAGTCTCTCTCTTGAGCAATTTCTTTGGTCAAATCTAAAGGGAATCCATAGGTATCGTAAAGCCGAAACACCTCTTCTCCGGGAATGACTCTCTTTTTCCCTCGAGAGGTTAAATCCTTAATCAATCCGTCGAGTATTCTCATTCCTGCATCTAATGTTTCCTGAAACTTCTCTTCTTCCATTTTGGTCACAGTGGCGATATGTTCACGTCGGGAACGGAGATTTGAATAGGTATCTCCCATAATTTCCACAACTTTACCCGTCAGTTTATAAAGTAAGCTTTGCTTAACACCTAAAAGGCGTTCCTGACGAACCATCCTGCGCAGTATTCTTCTTAACACATATCCTCTCCCCTCATTGGAAGGTAAGACTCCCTCAGAAATTAAGAAGGTGATTGCCCTGACATGGTCGGCTATAATGCGCAAGGAAACATCGACTTTCTCGTCTTTACCGTATTCTAAGCCAGTCAATTCACAGGTATGATCAATAATAGGCCTTAATAAGTCTATATCAAAACAGTTATTCTTCCCATTAACAACTTCTGCCAGCCGCTCTAACCCCATCCCTGTATCAATATTCTTCTGGGGCAGGGGATTTAAATTGCCCTGCTCATCTTTATCGAACTGGGTGAAAACGAGATTCCACACCTCAAGCCATCGGTCGCAATCGCAGCCGGGAGCGCAATCCGGCTTGCCACATCCCATATCCTCTCCCATATCCATCAAAACTTCCGAACAGGGTCCGCAGGGTCCGGTGGGTCCCATCTCCCAGAAATTATCCTCTTTCCCCAGCTTAACTACTCTCTCTTCCGGTAGATATCTTTTCCAGAGCTCGTAAGCTTCTTCATCTTCTGTATATACTGAAGCGTAAAGCTTCTCCTGGGGAAGGCCCATCTCTTTAATCAAAAAATCCCACGCCCACTCGATAGCCTCCTTTTTGAAATAGTCGCCAAAGGAGAAATTGCCCAACATCTCAAAGAAAGTGAGATGCCTGGCTGTGTTTCCTACTTCTTCGATATCGGTTGTGCGAAAACAGATTTGAGAGGAGGCTGCCCGACGGAAAGCGAGTTTACCTTTTCCCAGAAACATATTCTTAAACTGCACCATTCCGGCACTGGTGAATAAAAGGGTGGGGTCTTGGGGAATGAGGCTCATACTGGAGACAACTTTGTGAGTCCTTTTTTCGAAATAATCTAAGAATCTTTTTCTTATTTCATTAGTGGTCAGCATTTGTGTCTTTCCTATGTAGGGGACGGACGCAGTTTATGCCGATTTTTCGGCATGCCGTCCCTTCCTTTGGGCGGCCACGGCGGGCCGCCCCTACAAATATTTAGGCCTATTATAACTTCATCTGGGGCCACACTTTTTTCAGGGAGTTCAACAGCCTGGACGCTGCCCCGCGAATTGCCCCTTCCATATCGAAGGATTCATAGGTGTAGGAACTTGCCCAGACAATCAATCCCGTCTCTACGTCAATCATACGGGCGCTAACTCCCACCTCAGCCCTTTTCAGGAAAACCTCCGTCTTAATATTTCCATCCTCGTCCCTAAAATAGATAGTCTCTCTACCTTCAGCAATATATTTGGTAACCGTCCCTGTAATCAATGCGTCAACCCCTAATATCTTGCCTACTTGCTTCACTGTCTCAGGGTCGAGATATTTGCTACCAGCCAGATGTTGTTCCCTGAGCAGACTCTCCAGCCTCTCTCGTTCAACAACATCAATATCTCTAAATATCAATTGCCTTATAAATTCATCCGTCACTGCATTTCCGGCGTATATATGCTCTCTATAACTGGTAAACTCCAGCACGCCAATACGATTGATTCTGGTGAAATCGTATCCTTTTTTTATTGCAGTGCGGGGAACGCATCCGAAAAACAGAGCCAAAAAAGAGAAAAGAAGAACAGAGAGTAATAGCCAGTTTACGATCCTGTTAGGTTTCATTATTTAAATTCCTCCAATCTTTTAATATGCTTCCTCAGTCTCCTGGCACGTTTCCCTCTAGGATGCAGAGCGAGGAATTTATTCCAGGCAGAAATTGCCTGTTCATAATTCATTATCTCTTTGTAGGCTCTACCCAGAAGATAATAGGCAATTGGTTCATCGGGATCCAGAGCTGTTGCTTTCTCAAAGGTTTCTATTGCTTTTTTATAATTTTTCTGGTTCAGGTAAACTATGCCGATTCCGCAGTAGGCGTCGACATATTCAGAATCAATACTTATTACCCGATTGAACTCTTCAATTGCCTGTTGATAATCTCCCTGATTGATGTAGTCCACACCTTTTTCGAAATGAACATCTGCCTCAGTTCTGCATATTCCCCTCGAGAAAAAAAGTAAGACAAGGAATACGCTAACGAAAGATACTACAAGTCTCTTTTTAATCATTTTTTGCTCCTGATAACAATTTTTATTTGCATCCCCCTCACCCTCTCCCCCTCAGGGGAAAGGGAATTCCTTAGAGAATTCTTTATAGGGCAGAGAGAAGCTTCCCATAAGTATCATCCAGAGATTCGGGAATAATCTTGGTCTCCCCCACGGTAGAAATAAAGCTGGTATCTCCTTCCCAGCGAGGAACGATATGAATGTGGATATGTCCTTCAACACCGGCTCCGGCTACTTTGCCCAGATTTGCTCCAATGTTGAAACCTTCTGGGTTCAGGGCTTTCTTGAGAATTTGAGTGCAAGTCTTAACAAGTCCCATCATTTCGGTCAGCACATCCTTCTCCAGACCATCTAAATCGGGCACATGTTTATAAGGAGCAACCATAAGGTGACCATTACTGTACGGAAAAGTATTAAGTATTACAAAGACATTTTCCCCACGCAAAAGTATATAATTCTCCCTGTCCTTATTTTCTTTTATTTTATCGCAGAATATACATCCTTCTTTTTTCCCTAAGATGTATTTTATCCTCCAGGGAGCCCAGATAATCTTCATTCAACCTCCTCCTTTAACCTCTTAACCAGCCTAGCCACCTTCTGCCCTAATATTTCACATTGGTTACTACTTCTCTCGTCAGGCGCATAAAGGGCGACAGGTCCATAGTGGTCTCCTGTTGCTTCCCCCTGAACAATCATCCCATGAATAAGAAATGCCCTGAGAATATCCATAATTGTCGTCTCGTTTCCTCCACCTACCCAATGGCTGGAAGTGAAAGCTGCTCCTACTTTGCCCACTAATTGTCTCTGCAGTTTCCTGCTCTCCTCGAAAAGTTGTTTAATCTGGGAAGCCATCGAGCCATAATGGGTTGGCGACCCGATGATTATTCCATCAGCATCTTTGAGCTCATCAACTTTTACATCTTCAACTTTCTTTATTTCCACTTCTACTTTTTCTTTTTCTACTCCTTTTGCCACTATATTTGCCATCTTCTCTGTGTTTCCAGTAAGGGAATAGTAAATAATCAAAACTTTGGCCATAGATTATCCTCCGTTTTTCCTTTTGAGGCTATTATACCTAATTCATCGGGCGAATTCAACCCACTTGTCATTGCGAGTCCCGATGAATCGGGACGCTTTGCCACTACACCTTTTTTTCAATGGAGCCAATACTTATGGCTGCTACCAGACCCAGGACTGCTCCATAGGAAAATGTCAGTTGGGGACTATAGGTCCATAAGATTCCGGCAAAAATGCTTGCTATGAGCGTGGAGATACCTATTGCTGTGTGGAATGTGCCTAACGCT
This sequence comes from Clostridia bacterium, assembly GCA_009619095.1. GTDB lineage: Bacteria > UBA6262 > WVXT01 > WVXT01 > WVXT01 > WVXT01. The sequence continues at coordinate 19,482 of WJOT01000069.1, read as the reverse complement.
GTTCCTCGTAGATTTTCTTCTACAAAATCTGAAGCAAATGCACGTTGATTCCCTACCACCAGGGCAAAAGAGATTCCATAAAGGGCAAACAGAATAATGAAAGATGTGAGTGTTCTCGTGAGTGCAAATCCGAGACAAGAGAGGCCATATGTAAAATAGCCGATCTTCAAAGTTTTCCTTCGACCAATTCTATCTGAGAGCATTCCTCCAGGTAAAGAAAATAGAGCATAAACGATGTTGAACCAGCAATATAGTAGAATGGGAATAGCCATAGCCAGCCTGGAAGGAAAAAAAGGTTGGAAGACATCCCTGGCTCTGAGAATAAAGAACATATAAGTAAAGTTTCCTAAAGCGAAGACGACTGCGACCACAAGGTATCTTTTAAAGGATGGAGGAAGATTTATCAAACTTATTCTAAAGGAAGTTTTACTTTTAGGATAGGTATCAGCCACTTTCTCTTTTACCCAGATAAAGGGAATTAGAGCCAGAAAACTAATTACAGCCGCAATAAGAAATATGGGCTTAAATTCAAATTTTAAAAACCAGAAGAGAATAAAAGCTAAAAAGGCTCCCAAAAAAGCGCCAAAAGAATCCATTGCCCGATGGAATCCGAATGCTTTTCCTCTAACTTCCGCCTTAGCTGAGGAAGCGATTAGAGCATCACGGGGAGCAGTGCGTATACCTTTTCCTACTCTTTCCAGCGGTCTTAAAATTAAAAGTTGCGTCCAGCTGGTGATAAAAGGAAAGAAAAGTTTTGCTACCGAAGAGAGAGAGTAGCCAAAGAAAGCAAAAGGTTTCCTCTTTCTCAATCTATCCGACCAGTATCCGGAGAAGACCTTAAGCAAGGAAGCCACGCTGTCTCCTATACCGCCAATAAGCCCAATGGCTATTCCCGCTCCGCCCAGAGAAGTAATAAAAAAAGGGAGGATGGCCAGCATCATCTCGCTGGAGACATCGGTTAGGAGACTGATTATTCCCAGAAGGAAGATGTTAGTTCCTAGACCGCTTATAAACTTTTTCATATTATGGTCTTTTTCAGGTCAGTTTTTATTCAGAATCTTTCCTGTAGTTCTGAAAAAATTTGTCGAGGGTAGTTTCAGTAGTCTCAATGGAAAATCCTCGATGAATTAAAAAATCCTTTATTCTACGGTAGGCTTTCGACTTTTCCAATTTCTGGTATCGGGGAATCCTCTTTGTAATTGCTTGCCAGGCCAATTCGTCCTCAGTTGAGGCAATCTTCTTAAAGCTTTCATCTATAGAATCGTCGATTACCTCTTCCTCTATTCCCTTTTGCAAAAGTTCCCGACGTATTAGTATCTTTCCTCTTTTCTCTCTTAACCTATTTCCTACCCATTCTATGGCAAAAGTGCGGTCATCCAGATAATGGAGGCTTTTTAATTCCTCGACCACCTCCTGGACTATCTCTCTTTCATATCCTTTTCTAAGAAGCCTCTCTGTAATTTCCTGACAGCTCCGCCCACGATAGGATAAGAGAAGAAATGCGTAATCGCGAGCTTTTTTGAGCTGTTCCAGATGAATGACTCTTCTTATCTCCTGTTGGTCGACCTCCTGTCCTATTTTCCATCTCAAGTCGGAAAGCACATCTTCATGCAAATGGAATGCATATTTCCCGTCGAGAAACAAGGAATATAAATTTTGTCGACGTTTCCGTTTCTCAATTTTAGTTATTTTCATTTTCCCTTACCCTGTCCCTATCCCCCTCACCCTTGTCTTCTCCCCCAGGGGAGAGGGAATTTTTTTTCTCACAGGGAGGAGGGGAGGTTTAAGTGTGGTGAGTATTCAAATCATAGAAGCTACGACTTCGGCTGTAATCACTGCATCTTCCGTGCAGAAGATTTCGCTGATACTTCTATCAAAGAGGAGATTTGCTTCAGGGCCGAATTCTTCATCGCCTCGCCACAATTTAATAAATAATGGTATGCCATCAAATACGTCAAAAACAACGCTTGCGTCTGCTTGTTTGACTTCTTTGCCTTTAAAGCGCTTTGCCAATTCAGAAATAAGGCCTTGAGGATTATCTCCATATTTTTTAATTATGGGTTCCAAGACACGCTTCCTGAAAACAGAATAATAAAACTGACCGCCATCTAATTGCTTAAAGGAAATCCATTCTCCTGTTGGGTTAGGTAGCCCTTTTAATTTACGGGAAAGATAATGCAGTATCAAAATACTGATGTGGGTCTTTGGGGGAACATTGCCGGATAGGGACAAAATGCTTTTTTTCTCTAAATCAATACTATATTCATTATTCAGAAAGCGAACAGTATGACTTTTTTTCTGGGTAATATTTTCTAATTCTGCCCACGCCTTTGAAATAGCAACTTCGTATCCCATGAGCTTTTTCTCCTTACCCTTATCCTACCCCCCTCACCTTAATCCTCTCCCACAAGGGGAGAGGAGATTTTTCCCCTCACCCTTGCCCTCTCCCCCCAGGAGAGGGGAGTTTTGCTTAATTTTTTTTATCGCTTTTTAATTTTTTGAGGAGTTGATTTGCCAGATCCCAGTGTGTGCCCTTCCAGTATACCTTCTGACAATTTGAACAATAGGAAAATTCTTTCTGTGTCTGAAAAACATAAGTGGGGATTTTATCTTTAACCTTTTCTTTTTCTACTTTCTGAAGAATTTCATTACACACTAAGCATCTTGTGAATATCTCGTCAGGGTCTACTTTAATATTTAGTTCGGAAAAGACCTGTTCCAATTGCTCTTCCAGTAAATCGCTATTAATTATAACTAACTTTATCGCTTTCTTCTTGCTCAATCGGTGGTCCCGGGTCAATATTATTCTTGCTTCTTTGAGACTTTGATAAATTAAATCACTCTTCTTATCAGACACAAAGTAGGAGACATCGTAACCGAGTAACCTCAGCCATTTGCAAAGCCTGCCAAGCATAAAATCTACTAAGAATTTCATAGCTCGCACTCTATTTATATCCTCACTAACTCATAATTCCTTGTTCCCATACCTAACTTCTGAGCGTAATTGAGCTGAAATTCCCAATCTTTCCCGGGAAAGAGCTGGCGAAATACATCCCTCTTTCCTACTTCGTTAACCAACTTCACAGAAGCTTCATCAATTGCTACCGGATCGAAAGAGGCTAAGATGCCAATATCCGGAACAACAGGGCCGGCTGTAGTGGCACAGCAGTCGCACAACTTAGTAATGAAATTAAGAAAGTTAATAAACAGAACCTTCTTGTTCTTCAGAACTCCATAGGCATACTCGACAAGCTTTTCTTGCTCACTCTCTGTTAAATTGCTCCATTCGATAGAGAGAGTGCCAAAATTGCAATAAAGGATACACTCCCCGCAGCCTATGCATTTATCACTATCTATGTTAACTTTCTTCTTTACTATGTTAATAGCTCCCGCGGGACACCACGTAACACAGACCCCACATCCAGTGCATTTGCCCTTTTCTATTTTGGGAACGACTGCTTCATGTATTTCATATTTACCAGTGCGGGAAGCACCACCCATTCCAACATTCTTAAGAGCTCCTCCGAAACCACCCAATTCATGCCCCGTGAAGTGCGTAACAAAAATCAACCTATCAGCTTGATAAAGAGCGCTGGCGACTTTTATCTTTTTGAAATGTTTCTGGCCGCTTTCTACTTCCACAAAGCTATTTCCCCTCAAGCCATCGGCGATTACTATAGGAGCTCCGCAATTTTCTAAACTAAAACCATGAGTTCTGGCAATAGCCCGATGTCTTAAGGCATCAGACCTCTCCCCAACATATATAGTATTGGAGTCAGTTAAAAACGGTCGCCCTTTTAACGCTTTCACCTCTTTGACCACCCGCTGGACATATTCTGGCTTCACATATCCCCTGTTCCCTTTCTCTCCAAAGTGTAATTTGATAGCCACTATGTCATTTTTTGAAACTACCCTATCTAAACCGGCGTGGAGAAGTAGTTTCTTAAACTTGCGCAGGGATTTGAAATCGATGAAATAGACCTTAGACAATTATTTTCCTTTTTTAATTAATTTCTCAAATTCTTCCTCGGAAAGTATGGGAACGCCCAGTGCCTTTGCTTCTCCATGCTTTGAGCCGGGACTTTTACCAACAACTACATAAGAAGTCTTCTTGCTCACTGAAGAACTTGCCTTTCCTCCTAAATTCTTTACCAACTCTTCAGCTTCTGTCCGTGAGTATCCCTTCAGTTCTCCTGTAAACACGAAAGTTTTCCCAGCCAATATTTGAGGACCCCTCTTTACCCTTTTCTGTTCCAGCTTGAGTCCTGCCTTCTTAAGTTTATCAATTAGTATTTCTATCTCCTTCTGTTTAAAAAACTCTCTCATACTTCTAGCAAGGACTGGCCCCACTTCCGGAATCCTCTCCAGTTCCTCTTCTTTTGCCTCCATCAATGCATCGATAGAACCAAACTCTTCAGCCAGAGTTTCTGCTGCTTTCTTTCCCACATGACGAATACCTAAAGCGAAGAGGAGCCAAGCCAGAGGTCTTTCCTTGCTCTTTTCTATGGCATCCGGTAGATTCTGCGCTCTTTTTTCAGCAAATAGTTCCAGCTTCAAGAAGTCCTCTTTCCTGAGCGAATAGATGTCAGCAAAATCTTTAACCAGTCCATTACTCACCACCTGTTCTACTACCGATTCACCGAAACCCTCGATGTCCATAGCATTCCGGGAAGCAAAGTGGACCAGACCTCTCTCCAACTGAGCTGGACAGGAGGGATTAATGCAACGATAAGCAACCTCCTCTTCTTTCTCTTTTGTAATCCTTCCTCCGCACTTGGGACACTTCTCGGGCACTTTAAAAATTTCTCTTTTGCCTTTTCTAACAGATTCTACTACCTTGACAATTTTTGGAATAACCTCTCCAGCTCTCACCACAATAACCCTGTCTCCAATTCGCACATCGAGCCTGTTTATCTCATCAAAATTGTGCAGAGTGGCTCTGCTTATAGTCACTCCTCCACATTCAACTGGCTTAAGTATAGCCACAGGAGTAATCACACCAGTCCTGCCGACCTGGAGGATGATATCTTTAAGAGTAGTTGTCACCTGTTGAGCAGGAAATTTATAGGCTATGGCCCAGCGGGGACTCTTCATTGTGTAACCCAATCTCCTCTGCTGTAGTAAGGAGTTAACTTTTACAACCATCCCATCAATTTCGCAACCCAATCTTCCTCTCTTCTTCTCCCAATCTCCACAGTAACTGATTACTTCATCAATGTTCTTGCACAGTTTAATCTCTGGGTTAACCCGAAGTCCCAGCCTTTTTGCAGATTGTAAAAATTCCCAGTGGGTCTTGTAAACTTTTCCCCCTTCAAGGATGCCAAATGAATGGATAAAACAGGTCAACTTCCTTTGAGCAGTGAGCCGCGAATCGAGAAGTTTTAAAGAACCAGCAGTAGCATTGCGGGGATTGGCGAAAAGAGCTTCACCTTTTTTCTTCTTTTCCAGATTCAATTTCTCGAAGTCGCTCTTCTCCATAAATACTTCTCCCCTAATTTCAATCAAATCCGGTAATTGTGAACTCTCGGTAGTGATAAATCTCAATGGTATAGACTTTATAGTTCTGAGATTCTGAGTAATATCATCCCCTACAACACCATCACCCCGCGTAGCGCCCACAAGGAAAACGCCTTTTTGGTATGTCAATGATACACCTACACCATCGATTTTCAGCTCCACAACGTATTCTGCCTTTTCGTCAGGCAATCCCTTGTGAACTCTCTTATTCCACTCTTCTATCTCTTCAGAAGAATAGGTATTATCGAGGGAAAGCATAGCAACCCGGTGCTTAACCGTTTTGAAACCTATAAGTGGTTTCTCTCCTACTCTTTGGGTGGGTGAATCGGGAGTAATGAGCTGGGGATGTTGTTTCTCTAACTGGTTTAGTTTCTTTACTAAATCATCATATTCTTTATCTGAAATCTCGGGTTGGTTAAGAGCATAATAACAATAATCGTGGTGGCGAATTTCTTTTCTCAATTTCTCCACTTTTATTTTAACTTCCTCGAGTTTCCCCATAACCTCACTCCTTCAAATCTTTCGCACTACGGGTTTCTTTTATCTTGTCTAAAATTCCGTTAACAAACTTTCCTGATTCTTCAGTAGAATATTTTTTTGCCACCTCCACTGCTTCGTTAATTATCACATTTATCGGTATGTCCAGAAGATACAGAATTTCGAAGGTGGCCTGGCGCAGAATGTTACGGTCAATTGAAGCCATCCTGTGTATATCCCAGTTGAGAGCGTACTTAATAATTAAAGAATCGATTTGAGATAAATTCTTTACTGTCCCCTCAACTAAAGTTGTGGCAAACTCTAGAACTTTTTTGCCAGATTTATGCTCCTTCCAGAAGGATTCCTGGGCTTCTTCTGCTTCCAATTTACAAACATCTATAGCATACAAGATTTGCAGAGCATACTCTCTGGATAGACGACGTAGCCCCATATTTGTCACCTTTAAATTAAATAGACCGGCTCTATTTTATCTATTCCATCATAGGTAGTAAATTTACCATCTCGATTGCACTCAATGCTGCCTGGGCCCCCTTGTTTCCATCCTTGGTTCCCGCCCTGCTGATAGCTTGTTCCAGATTATCAGCAGTGATTATGCCGAAGAGAGTGGGCACTCCTGTGGAAAGAGAAGTCTGTGCTATACCTTTAGCCACCTCACTGGCAATATAATCGAAATGGGGTGTATCACCTCTGATAATTGCTCCCAAACACAATATCGCATCATACTTCTTGCTCAATGCCATCTTCCTTGCTACGCAAGGAATTTCAAAAGAACCGGGAACCCAAAAAATTTCAATCCGCTCTTCATCAGCATCATGTCTTCTCAAAGCATCCAGAGCCCCGTCCAGTAGTTTCTGGCTGATGAAATCATTAAACCTGGAAACTACAATCCCAAAATTCTTCCCTTTCGCCATCATCTTTCCCGCATGAATTTTAGCCATTTTCCCTCCTCCTTTTCTTTTTAATTATTCTTTTATTCCCTCTCCCCTTTGGAGAGGACTAAGGTAAGGGGGATTTATTAACCCTTCCTATCTCCTCTCCCCTGGGGAAGAGAACTAAGGTAAGGGGGATTTATTAACCCTTCCTATCTCCTCTCCCCTGGGGGAGAGGATTAAGGTGAGGGGGAAGATTAAGAAGGAGAATTACTTCTCTTACTCTCTATGGTCTCCCAAATTACTTCCCAGACCCCCTCAATGTTATTCAGTATCTCCAGATCACTAAACCTTAATATCTCTACTCCCAGCTTGGATAACTCTCTCGTTCTTAATTTATCTCTTTGCCTCCCTATATCTTCATAATGTCCTCCACCATCAGCTTCAATGCCAAGTCTATATTCTGGAGAATAGAAATCCAATATATATCTACCAATAGAAAATTGTCTTCTGAATTTTGTTTCACCTACTTGACGACTTCTCAATATTGCCCAAAGTTTCTTTTCAGCATCTGTTTGATTTTTTCGGAGGTTTCTACATTTTTTTATATTGTTTCGCTTCATACCCCTTACCCTAAATCTCTCCCCCTCACCCTAACCTCTCCCCCGAGGGAGAGGGAATTCTCTTCTTGATCCTAAAAACTTTTCCCCTCACCCTAACCCTCTCCCCAAAGGGGAGAGGGGACTATTTTCTTGATTCTACATCTTATCTTACACTTCGAGCATGTGGCCTAATTTCTTTTTCTTAACCCGAAGGTATTTTTGGTTTACCCTGGTGGGCTTTATTTCCAGGGGAACTCTCTTGGTTACTTTCAATCCATAGCCTTCTATTCCCACAATCTTGCGGGGATTATTGGTTAGAAGAGCTATGGTGGATAGTCCCATATCTGCAAGTATCTGAGCACCAATACCATAATCTCTCAAATCTGGCTTAAACCCTAAAACTTTGTTAGCCTCTACGGTATCCAAACCTTTGTCTTGTAGTTCGTATGCTTTTACTTTGTTCACTAATCCAATACCCCTGCCTTCCTGATGCATATACAATATGACCCCTTGACCTCTCCTTTCAATTATTTCCATTGCTCGATGTAACTGGGAACCGCAATCGCACCGCAGGGAATGGAGAATATCCCCGGTTAAACAGGAGGAGTGGACTCTCACCAGAACGTCTTTCTTGCCTTTTACTTCTCCTTTTACCAGAGCGAGATGATGCTCATTGTCCAGAAGGGACTCGTAGAGAATTATTTTAAATTCGCCAAATTCTGTAGGCAGTCTGGCACTCGCTATCCTTTTTATGAATTTCTCTGTTCGCCGGCGATACTCAATCAAGTCAGCAATAGTGATGATAGCCAACTTGTACTTTTTAGCGAAGCGGAAAAGTTCGGGCGTCCTGGCCATTCTACCATCTTCATGCATTATCTCACAAATCACCCCAGCAGGGTATAAACCTGCCAGCTTCGCCAGGTCTACAACTGCTTCAGTATGACCTGCACGCACCAGAACACCTCCTTCCTGATAGCGGAGAGGAAAGATGTGTCCGGGACTGCAAAGGTCAGAAGACTTGGTCCTGGGGTTAATCACTGCTTTTACTGTAGTTGCTCGGTCGTGAGCCGAAATTCCTGTAGTCGTACCTTTCCTGGCGTCAACAGAAACTGTGAATGCTGCCTCACGTAACTCCACTCCATTGGCCACCATCGGCTTAATTCCCAGCTTATCCAGCCTTTCCCCAACAATTGCCAGACAGACCAGTCCTCGACCATATTTGGCCATAAAATTTATTGCCTCAGGAGTCACTTTCGATGCTGCCATGACCAGGTCACCTTCGTTCTCCCGTTCCTCATCATCAATAACAATGACCGTTTTGCCTTTTCTAATATATTCTATCGCTTTAGGAATTGTGTTGAACTTCATAGAAATCCCTTTTCTAAGAGAATTTCTCTGGTTATACCAGATTTCTCATTTTTCTTGTTGATTAAATTCTCAACATATTTTGCTAACATATCCACTTCAATATTTACTGAATCGTTCACTTTCAGAAGACCAAAAGTGGTAACCTTCTTGGTGTGGGGAATAATAGAGACAGAAAAACCTATACCATTAATTACTCGAACTACAGTCAAACTGATTCCATCTACGCCAATTGAACCTTTAGAAACAATATATTTCAAAATTTCTGGAGAAGTTGTGATTTCGAAAACCTTCCCCCCTTCTTCTCTTATAATTGCTCTAACCTTTCCCAGACCATCCACATGCCCACTGAGGAAATGTCCTCCCAGGCGTTCTCCTAATTTCAAGGCTCTCTCTAAATTTAATCTATTTCCAACCTTTAAACTGCCCAGTGTTGTGCTGCTAAGAGTCTCCCGAGATAAGTCAGCAGTGAATCTTGCCAATGGTCTGAAATTCTCGCTCTGGGCAACTGTAAGACAGACGCCGTTGACAGAAATCGACTCGCCCACTTTTAAATCTTTCCATTCAATTTCTATAGTAATTCTATTGGGGCTTTTCTCTACTACTGTTCCCATCTTTTCGATTATTCCGGTAAACATCTGTTCATCCCTGCAGCCTAAACATATCCTTCGAATAGAATATCATCGCCAAATTTCCTGATTTTAGTATCTTTCAATTTTATTGCCTTTCCAATTCTATCTATTCCCTCGCCTTCCACTGGAGTAATCGCATTCTCTCCACCAACAATTTTGGGAGCAATGAAGAAGAGAACCTTATCCACCAATCCCATCTCTAATGCTGAAGCATTGACTTTACCTCCACCCTCGATAAGGATAGAAGTAATTCCTCTTTTAGCCAATTTTTTCATTAGAAACTTCAGGTCAAGACCTCTTTGGGGATGTTTTCTCCATCTCGGTATCCGGAGGACTTCAACACCTCTGGCTTCCAAATTCCCTATTCTCTTCTTATCTACTCCATTTTGAGTAACCACTATGGTGGGGGCCCGAGAATTGAGCACCCGGGCATCTAAAGGAATCCTCAGGTGGCTATCCAGGATTACCCTGATAGGTCTCTTTTTAGAATGGTTACTCAAAAGCCCAGGATTATCCTGTAAAACAGTATCTATTCCTACCAGGATAGCATCGACCTGGCTACGTAGCGTTTTCACATATTTCCGGGATGCTTCGCTGGTAATCCATTTGGAATCTCCTTTTGGTGTAGCTATTTTCCCGTCCAGAGACATTGCCGATTTCAGAATTACAAAAGGTAATCCCCGGGTGATATATTTTATGTAGGGCTCATTCAGTTTAGCACACTCTTCTCTTAACATTCCTAATTTTATCTTAATTCCTTTTGCTTTCAGTTCCTTTAATCCTTTTCCGTTTACCAGAGGATTGGGATCAACTATTCCCACAACAATCTCTTTAACTCCCGCCTCGATAATTGCTTCTGTGCACGGAGGTGTCTTGCCATAATGGTGACACGGTTCTAAATTAATATACATAGTAGAGCCTTTAGCCCTCACCCCTGCTTCCCTCAAAGCATTAATCTCAGCATGGGCACCCCCAAAATGTTGGTGACTCCCCTGGGAAATAATCTTACCCTTCTTAACCAGAACACAGCCAACTTTAGGATTGGGGCTCACCCTGAATGAGCCCTTTCTGGCAAGGGTTATCGCCTTCTGCATAAACTGTAATTCACTTTCAGGATTCATCTTCATTTGAGTAAAAAAAACCCGAAGAATATTTCTTCGGGATATCTCGCTTTACTTAAGCGAGGGATGTTTCTACACTATTTATTATTAGATTCCTTACTGGAATCTTCTTCCATCCGGACTTTAACCGTCGGTACTGTAATTTCAACAGTTCGACTCTCCCGGTTTTTCTCGGGGGAGTTCGTGGACTTTCACCACCGATGGGGAATTTCACCCTATCCCGAAGACTCACTTGAAAGAATAACAAATGTGGTGGTTTTTGTCAAGTAATTTTCCCCCTCACCCTTACCCCAAGGGGAGAGGAGATTTTTCTCTCCAATTATCTGCCGCGCCCTAGTCTCAGAGCAAGAGATGAGGGAAGCCCTGCATTTAAAATTTCTTCCTGAGTTTTGGCAATGTCGTATTTTATCCTCTTTATTCTGAGAATATTTGTCTCCTCATCATAAATCCCACAGCTAGCCCTGGGATCACCATCCCTGGGCTGGCCAACACTTCCACAATTTATAAGATATTTATAAGTCGGATTTATTTCCAGAACCGTTCCATCATCGAGCGGAATTCCCTTAATCTCTTGCGAAGGTGTGGCGTAGAAACATAGAGGAATATGGGTGTGTCCTACAAAACAGATATTCTTCTTTATCCTGGGAAGATTTGCTAAGAAAGTGCTTTGTTCAAAGATGTATTCATTGATAGGGTCTCCGGGACTTCCGTGAACGAGCATAAAATTATTTTCTTCTATCTCGGAAGCAAAATTTTTAAGGTAATTTCGGTTATCTTCAGTCAAATGGCGCCCGGTCCATTCTACTGCTGCCAAAGCAATGGGATTAAAGAAACTGGTATCTTCTAAACCAACAGCTCCCCAGTCATGATTGCCGGCGACCATGTAGCAATTATCCAGCTGGCGAATAATTTCTGTGCACTCATTGGGTTTCGCTCCATATCCAACGATGTCACCGCAACAGATAAATCTGTCTATCTTTTCCGAGCGTTTCAAATAATCCAGGATTATATTCAATGCTTCAAGATTACTATGAATATCAGAAATGATGCCATATTTCATCTTAAAAAACGCGGCGCGGAGACCCCTTCCGTAAGAGAGGGCAGGAAAGTCGCTTTCCTTTCTATAAGTAGTGTTTTTGCTCTCTCTAAAAGAGAAAGCTCTTTTGCTTTTGCCGATGCATGAATTTTTGTACCATCAAGTTTTCTTAGATCAAAATAACCTGTCTTCCTTCTGCCAATGATAAAACATTCAATCCCTTTCCACAATACCTTATCAAATCTTTGAAACCCATATATAAACCTTTCAGCAGTATTTTTGATATGACTTCTGGCGCCCTTAAACAACTTACGGTTGCATTTTCTTACTTGTTGGATAAGATATTCAACCCCAACTCTATTCTGTATTGTGCCACCAGCTATTAAAAAGGCATCATTGATATGAGATTTAGGAAACTTGAGTTCTCTTCGCTTTTGTTTAGTAATATAGCCATAGGTAGGGAATACTACATTGCCTAAACCCTTTAGTTCATTAACCAGCATCCATCTTACGGTAGACATGAATGTTTCAGCCTTGAATTCTTTAGAAGGACTGATATTAAGCTTTAGTTCCGCTTTCGACACTTTCTCATGGCAAGTGGAACATAGGGTTATCAAATTATCAGGCCTGTTCCCACCTATCTGTCTGGAAACGATGTGGTGAACTTCCAACACAAGGTCTTTGGATTCTCCTTTGCAACGCTGGCATGTATGGTTATCTCTATGGAGAACATACTCCCTGACATTCCAGAAGCCTTTTTGTTCTCCATTCTGATACTCAATTCCAGATATGTCAGGATTTCTAATCTTTTGAATATCAAAGGCGGCTACTTCAATGTTGATTTGAGAGATGGGAAGGATTTCCCCTACTTTGCCAATAAGTTTAATCTGAGTATCAAATTTGTTCTGGATAGACGGCGCTAACCAACCTTCGGGTTTCCTTCTGTTTAGAAATCTTGGCTTTCTGTACCATGTTTTACGGTGTCTTCTAAATCTGCGATACTGCCTACGCTCTGAATTGAGTTTAACCATATTGGTTCTGAGATTAACCTGAGCAGAATAGATTTCCTGTTTGTCTGTTACAGCCGATAAACCAATCCGACTATATCCGCTGTCCACCCCAAGAGTTATTGATTGCCTTACCTCGCCTGTTGCCATAGTTAATTGAATTGTAAATGGTGTTCTTTTTACCACCTTTGCCTTGTTTTCCTTTAGCAGTACCTTTGTTTTTCCTGGTGAGCAAGGCATAAGTGGTTTTCCTCTTTTGTTGAGGACATAAACGACAGATACTCTCAAGTTCTGCCCTGCGTGTCCTCTCGCAGTTAGTGCCGCATCGGGGCTGTTAAGAGAGGTTTTTAAGCCTGCCGCACTGTCCCTACCCTCAGGACTGTTTAACGACAGACCACAGTTGCACAGAGCTTGCGGAATACCCTGTGGTGTGTTGGTTAACCTTCTCTCTCTTAACTTCTGCATAGTTCCCTATGCCCTCACACCAAAATCTTTGGTGTGGGGGTATGCCCCCTTGTCAACTAGAGCGCCGATGGATATCGGGGCCCCGTCCATTACGGCGGGGTAGTTGACGTCGATAGATTACCTTCTCAATTTCTGTTTGATTACTTTCCAGACAAAACATAATAACCCAGGCAGGCGAACAACCCGCCAGGGTTCCTGGAGCAAGCGGTAAGTCCACTCAAAACCTCTCTGGCAAAGCCATCTGGGTGCTCTCCTCAACCTTCCAGAAATCACATCCAGGCTACCGCCAATCCCCATACAAACAGGAACGTTTAGTTCCTCGAGGTTCTGGTAAATCCACTTTTCTCCGCGAGGTGTTCCAATTCCTACAAATAAGAAGTGGGGTTTAAGATTCTTGATTTCTTTCAAAATTCTATCGCGTTCATCTTCTGTAAAATATCCATGGTGCATTCCCACAACTCTTAGCCCGGGAAATTTTTCCCTTAGATTCTCCCTTGCTTTTTTTAATACGGATTCAGGCGAGCCTAACAAATATACAGAATAACCTCTGGAAATTGCCAGTTGACAAAACTTCAACATTAACTCTATGCCCGGTATGCGCGCAAGTTTTCCATAGCCTAAAAACTCCGCTGCCCGAACAATACCTATGCTATCGGCAAGGACGAGACCGGCGTTATGGAAAGCTCCCTTCAATTCAGGGTCTCTTTCCACAGAATTGACCATCAAAGAATTGGCAGTAATTATCTGTTGTGCTTTTTGACTTCCAATAAATTTTTCTACAACATCTGCTATTCTATCCCATTCCAGATTGTCAATAAATATATCTGAAATCTTCACCTTGTTCATAATTTATGGGTAATGTAGCCCTTTATGGGCGTCCCGATTTATCGGGACGGGGACAAGCCCCTATACTACAAATGTTTTTCAGAAAATTTTTTAGGCGGGGCTCGGCTTTTGGAATTTTACGGAGATGAGTTTGGAGATGCCAAACTCTTCCATGGTGACTCCATAAAGAACATCGGACATCTCCATGGTCTTCTTGTTGTGGGTCACAACGATGAACTGTGTTTTATTTACAAATTCTTTTAATAGCATAGTAAACCTCTGCAGGTTGGCATCATCCAGCGGAGCATCGACCTCATCAAGAACACAAAAAGGTGATGGTTTAACCATGAATAGAGCAAATAGAAGAGCGATGGCGCAGAGGGCTTTTTCTCCTCCTGATAAGAGAGAGATGTTCTGAAGTTTCTTGCCTGGCGGTTGGGCCACAATATCGACTCCTGTTTCCAATAAATCCGCTTCATCTGTGAGGATTAGGTCGGCTTCTCCTCCTTCGAAGAGCTGGGTAAATACTTTCTGGAAATTATTCCGCACGCTGGTGAATGTTTTCTTGAAATTTGCACGGGTAGTTCCATCGATTTTGCCTATAACTTTATGCAGGTCTTCCGATGATTTAATTAAGTCCTCCTCCTGGCTCTTAAGAAATTTGTAACGCTCATCTAGTCTCTCATACTCTTCAGGAGCAGCGAGATTAACTGGCCCCATTGTTTCAATACTGCGTTTCAACTTCTCTATGCTCCTCACATAATCCTCTGAAGTATCAATAGGTGCCTGGGAAACCGTCTGCAGAGCTTCGTCTAAGGAAAGATTAAATTCTTCTGTCAACTTTTCGTTAATTTGGTTCAGCTCCAGAGATAGGCGGTTACTATTTATTTTTTCTTGGGTTAAGTCGGTTTGAATCCTCGATAATTCGCCTTTCTTCTGTCCCAGAATAGTCTCTTCTTCTTGCAAGTTCTGATTAATCTTTTCTTTCTCTTCTTGTAATCTTTTCTGTTCTATTTCCAGTTTATTTTGGGATTCGGAAAGAGACGATATTTCTTTTTCTCCGGAAAACTTTACTTCTTCTATACCGGTTACCTTGCCTTCCAGATTAGCCAATGATTCTTTCCTCTGGTCTAGCAGGTTCAACAGGCTTTCTCTCTCGTTTTCCAGGTGCGACTTTTCAGATTGTAGATTGCGCTTTTTTTCCTCAAGTTGGGTCTTGAGTATCTTCAACTCGATGAGTTTTTCTCTTTCCTCTTTCTCCTGTGCAACAACAGAATGAAGGTCCTTTTCTAATTCTTTTATCATTTCCTGAATTTCTTTCTGGGATGTCTCTCCCGCCTTCTGGTCATTCGATAATTGTTCAACATCAGTGGCGCCGGTAGAAATATCCTTTCCTATGATACTTTGTTCATCAATGAGAAGATTAATTTCAGAATCGAGCCTTTTCCTAAGCTCCTCCTTCTGCGAAATCACCCCTCCCAGCTGGGCAATATTAATCTGTGCTTTCTGAGAGAGCGCATTATTTTTCTCTATCTGGCTATTTACATCAGATATTTTCTCTTCTAATTTCGCTCTTTGGACAATTGTCTTATCCAGTTCTTCCTTTAATTGAGAAATTTCTTTCTCTAATTCTTTAACTTTTTTATCGCGAATTAAAATATTCTCTTCTAAGAATTCCCGACTGCCACCAGAAAGAATCCCCGAAGAGGTTAAAATATCTCCCTCTTTTGTGAGAAAAATTATTTCCTTTTTACTTTTTTCTTCCTGGCGACTTCGCATTTCCATTGGGTCGACCCGGTCGAGGTTATCCACTAAAAAAATGTTGCCCAGAAGGAATTCCATCGCTTTCTGATATTTCTTTTCGTATCCCACTTTCTCCAACAGGGGTATCCCTACGACGTCCTGGGGAATTACCGGGCCAGGATTTGAGACAGGTAATTCCTTAATAGGAAGAAAAGTAAGGTAACCTTTCTTCTCTTTTTTTAGATATTCTATCACTGCTAAAGCACTCTGGGTATCTTCACAAACAAGATATTGTAGACGTTCACCAAGAAGTTTCTCCAGGACCACTTCATATTCAGGAGGGAAACTGATAAAACTTTTCACAGCCCCGTATATACCAGAGAATCCTCTGGATAATACCTCTTCCACTAAGGCTTCTTTTTGATTCAACTCGCTTGAGGATTGAACAAGGGCTGACCTAAGACTATACTTTTGTTGTAACTCACCAGCCCTGTCTATTGCCTGTTTAAGACTTTCCACAAAAGAGTCTTTTTCCTTTACTAAAAGATTGTTCCTCTCGTTTATCTCTGTCAATTTCTCTTTTTCTCTTTCCAGTTCCTCTTGTTTGCTGGAGATTTCTCCCTGCAAAATTTCCTTATCTTCACATCTACGCTTCTCGTCAGTGCTTAATTTCTCCTTTCTGGAAAGTAGACTCTTTCTATCCAATTCTAAACTGATTAACCGATTCCGAGTCTGAGCTGTTTTATTCATCAGTTCTACCAGAGCCTCTTTTCTCTCCTCAAGAGAACCACTTAAATGAACGAGTCTCTCTGTAAGTGAGTGAAGAATTTCTTCCTTGGAAGAAAAGGCTGTGTTGGTCTCATCAAGTTGTTTGGCTAATTCCTCGTTGTCTTTTTCTGTTTGAGAAATTTTTTCATCCAGCAGGGTAATTTTATTATTACTATCTTCTATCTGTTCCCTCAGTTGTGCTTTTTCTCCTTCTATCTCTTCTTTCCTCTCTTTTCCCAAAAGAAGTCTGTCTTCAAATCGGCTAATTTCACTGGAGATGGAAAATAATTCCCTCTGAGTCTTGGTTAGCTCTTCTTCTTTCTCCTTTAATTGCAGGCGAAGTTGTAGGGTTGAATCCTCTTTCTGTTTACACTCGCTACTTAACCTCTCCGCCTGAGAGGAAAGTGAACTTAAATTTTCTTCTCCCTGGGTGAATTCTCCCTTTATTTTTGTATAGTTTTTCATGAGCCGTCTTATTTCCAGACGTTTGAGTTGTTCTCTATATTTTTGGTACTGGCGCGCTTTTCTCGCCTGATAATCGAGTGAATTGATTTGTCTTTTCACTTCACTTATTATGTCTGACAATCTCATAAGATTTGCCTGTGTGCTCTCCAATTTGCGAAGCGCCTCTTCTCTTCTCCATTTGTATTTCATTACCCCTGCTACTTCTTCAAAGATTGTTCGGCGCTCCTCTGGCTTACTATTTAAAATGAAATCAATCTTCTTATCTTCCATCAAAGAATAAGTATCTGTGCCCATCCCTGTATCTAAGAATAATGCAGTTATGTCTTTAAGGCGACAAGGAGACTTGTTAATGTAGTATTCGGATTCTCCAGAACGAAATAGGCGACGAGTAACAGTGACTTCTCGGTATTCGATGGGTAGGATATTTTGCGAGTTGTCTAAACTGAGCGAAACCTCAGCTAATCCTACGGGTTTACGCGTCCGGGAACCATTAAAAATAATATCTTCCATCTTGCCAGCACGAAGCTGTTTGGCACTCTGTTCCCCCAGAACCCAGCGTATCGCATCAACAATATTGGTCTTTCCACAACCATTAGGACCAACGATACAGGTAATTCCCGGTTCGAAATCTACAGTAATCTTATCAGCAAATGATTTAAATCCAAATATCTCCAGTTTCTTAAAATACAATCGAATCTCCCATTTATGGTGACAGGTACTTTTTCCCGATTACAAATTACGGGCATGAAGGCCTACACTACATTTATTATATTAAATATATCAAAATCGTCTTAAATTATCAAGAAAAAAATGGTATCAAATGGCGGGAAAGGGGAGGGTAACTTTAGAGAATAGCTGCTTCAACTCAGAACTTCTTTCAACCTTTTAGTTAAAGCTGGAACGACTTCAAAGAGGTTACCTTCAATACCATAAGTGGCAACTTTGAAGATGGGAGCATTAGAGTCCTTATTAATTGCCACAATAATTTCTGAAGACTGCATGCCCACCAGATGCTGAATGGCTCCAGAAATTCCACAAGCAATATATATTTTGGGACAGACAGTGCGACCGGTCTGTCCTACTTGATGCGAATAGGGTATCCAGCCGGCATCAACTGCTGCTCGACTGGCACCAACAGCGCCTCCTAAAGTGCGGGCCAATTCTTCAATAATATGGAAATTTTCAGGTCCTCCCAATCCGCGTCCTCCGGACACAATGATATCGGCATCGGCGAGATTCACGGTCTGGGTTAGGTCTTGAACTATATCTAAAAGTTTAGTCCTCAAGGAAAGTTCCTTGCTTTCTACACTCTCTTTTATGACTTCTCCCTGGCGATTTCTCTGTTTTACTGCCTTTTTAAACACTTTGTGCCTGACCGTAGCCATCTGGGGACGATTGTGCGGGGTGGTAATAGTGGCCATGATGTTTCCTCCAAAGGCGGGCCTTGTCTGAAGAAGTTGCCTGGCCTTGAGGTCTATAGCCAGCTCAGTACAGTCGGCGGTAAGTCCTGTGCCCAGCCTTGCTGCTACACGTGAGGCAAAAGAACGGCCAATTACAGTAGCGCCCATCAAAACAATCTCAGGTTTTTCCTTCTGTATCAGAGCAGTAAGAACATCAGTATAGGGATCATCCTGGAAATCTTTCAGGATAGAGCCTTCAATTTGGTAGACTCTATCTGCACCATAGGCTATAAGTTCTTTAGCTGCCTCATCCATTCCTTCTCCTAACAACACACAGGAAAGTTTCTCTCCCAACTGGTCAGCTAACTTCCTTCCCTCGCCAAGAAGCTCATAGGCAACACCCTGAATTTCCCCCTTTTTTTGTTCGGCAAAGACCCATACGCCTTTATACTGGGAGATATCGGCTCGCGGTTTCGCTTCTTCCTTTTCAATCAATATGGCTTGAACAGAACAGGGCTCAAGGCAAACTCCACAAAGATTACATCCTTCTCCAATCACAGCAATTTTCTTATACTTGGGATGTGGCTTGCCCACTTCTTCCCTGGAGACTATCTTAATTAGACCGAAGGGACAGGCTTTTACGCAAAGCGAACAACCTGTACATTTGTCTTCGAGAATCTTGATACCCAAATTTCCTCCAAGATCAGACTACTTTTGCCTGGCGGAGCTTCTCCACCAATTTTTGAGCCTGTTCTTCAGGATCTCCCAGTATTGTCTCCCCTCCTTTGCGGGGAGGCGGAGTAAATATCTTGTTGACAATAGTGGGAGAACCGGATTGTCCAATCCTGCTCTTTTCACAGGCAATATCAGAGGCATTCCACATATGAATTTCAGCCTTTTTTGCCCGCACCATTCCTTTTAAAGAAGGAAGCCTCGGCTCGTTAATTTCCTTTACCACTGTAATTAGAGCAGGAAATCCCGTCTCAATTACCTCATATCCTTCTTCCATCATCCTCTCTACTCTTATACGAGTTTCGTTTATTTCTTCTATCTTCTTTACATAAGTAATTGCAGGAACTCCCAGTTTTTCTGCAATCCCCGGACCGACCTGTGCTGTATCTCCATCAATAGCCTGTTTACCACAGATGACTAAATCAAATTCCCCTATA
>WJOT01000071.1 GCA_009619095.1 Clostridia bacterium | reverse complement strand
TAACAAAAAGGCCTTACAAGTGTTACTGGAGTATAATAAAGAAGACATTGTTAATCTTCCTATCTTAATGGAAAAACTTGGAAAAAGGGGTGATGATTAGTATGCCAGGGAAAGTACCGGCCAAGAGAGAGAAGAAGAAGCCAAAAAAGAAGAAAAAATAAAGGAGTATAGGCGCTCATTCTGGTAAACGAATGTAGCAGCAGAGCGAAGCTCTGCTTCATTGGTAATGTGAGGCTTTATGCCCGTAAAATTACGCCCATAAAGGGCTACACTACGGATAATGTTTTGGTCGCGTAGGGGCGACCTTTATGGTCGCCCAGGGGCTTTATGCCCGTAATTTGAGTATGAAAAAACAGAATTTACATCATAAAGCAAACTTATTGGGAGAACTAGCTGGCTTCGATGTAACTGGTTTTCCCCTGGCTATTTTCCCTAAGAAACACATTGCCCGTTCCAGTCTCATCTATCCTGCGGCAGGAGAAAAGGGTGAATGTATAAACCTGTTTAAAGTTCTGCAAACTAATTTTTGCGAGAACAACTGCTTCTATTGCGTAAATAGGAAAGACAGAGATTGTCCTCGAGTAGAATTTGCACCCCAAGAGCTCGCTTCCCTTTTCCTGGAATACTATAAGAAGAGGTGGGTTAAAGGGCTTTTTCTCTCTTCAGCAATAAGTGTTTCTCCTAATGCTAGTCAAGAAAAGATGCTGGAGACTCTAAGGATTTTAAGGCAACGGTATAATTACCGGGGATATATCCACTGTAAAATTCTGCCTGGTGTAGATACTGGTCTCATCGAAGCCACAGGAAGATTAGCAGATAGGCTCTCTATGAATTTAGAAGCACCAAACCAGAAATGCCTTTCTGAACTATCTGCGGAGAAGGATTTCCATCGAGAACTGCTCGATGGGCTGAAGAAGATTGCTTCTTTTCAGGGGAAACATTCCTTGAAAGGAGGAGTGACCACTCAGCTCGTAGTCGGAGCGGCAAATGAGGGGGATAAGGAAATCCTTTCTCTGAGTCACAATCTTTATAGAGGCCATAACCTTCGTAGAGTCTATTACAGTGCTTTCACTCCGGTAGAAGATACTCCTTTGGAGAACTTGCGTCCTTGTCCTCCTTTGAGAGAATTCCGTCTTTATCAGGCCGATTTTCTCTTACGGAAATATAATTTCACTCCAGAGGAATTGATTTTTGATGAGAAAGGGGATCTCTATTTAGATAAAGACCCCAAGTTAGTATGGGCTTTAAGTAATATAGACAGGTTTCCGGTAGAAATAAATAAAGCTTTGTTCGAAGAACTGATCAGAGTTCCTGGAATTGGTAGAATATCAGCCAGGAAAATTCTGGATATAAGGAAAAACACTAAATTGAAGGAACTGGAACAGTTGAAAAAGTTGGGCACGGTTGTTAAACGAGCACGAAAATTTATAACTCTAAATGGAAAATTTTATCCTGCAAAGAAGGAACTCGAACCAGAAATAGACAAACAACTCTTCCTTTGGGAAGAGATTTAGAGTCATTTTTGGAGTGTCAAACGAAAGTTTGACCAGGTATCCCGACTTATTAATAAAAGGAGGTTCAATTGGAAATAAGAGAATTTCAGAATCTAATGCACAAAATCTACTATTCCAGAGACAAGAAGAGAGGACTTGCCAGGACTTTTGTCTGGTTTATTGAAGAAGTAGGGGAGTTAGCCAAGCTAATTCGTGAAGGCAAAAAGAGTGATTTTAAGGAAGAAGTAGGAGATGTTTTTGCCTGGTTTTTAAGTTTAGCCAACCTTTTAGATGTGAATGTAGAAAAGGAAATCGAAAAGTATAAAGAAGGCTGTCCCAAGTGCAAAAAAATTCCCTGCCAGTGCACCTATGACTTCCCCAGCTTCCAATTTTAATATGGAGTAGCTCCGATCCATCGGAACATTTCGCAACCTCTGGAGTCCTTGTGAATCGCGTAGGGGCGATCCTTGTGGTCGCCCGAACCTCCCTTTCGGGAGGACTCCAAAAACTAAAGCCTGCACAGCTTCCCAGAAAATCAAGCTCCCTCCATTTAAGACCCTCAAAATTAGTATAAATAGTCAAGTAGACAGTTTTAATTGACAAATTTTAGTTCTTTTGCTATTCTATCTTATATCGACGATAGGAGAAACGAATGGAAAAAGATGAAAAGGCTATTCAGCGAGAAGAGAAGATTTATATTCTTCTGATAGCCATTTTTGTCGGTGGCCTGGTGATTGCCGGGGTTCTGGCGAGCAAGATTGTCAATATAGCTGGTCTTATAGTCCCGGGAGGAGTTTTGGCCTACTCCATAACTTTCCCCATTACTGATATAATTTGTGAAGTTTGGGGTAAAAAGAGAGGAAAATATGTGGTCTTTAGTGGGTTCATTACTCTACTGGTCGTCCTGGCACTGATTAGACTTACTCTCATCTTTCCCAAAGCTTCTTTCTGGACTGGAGAAGAGGCCTTCACCAAGATTCTGGGTGGCACCTCGCGGATTATTATCGCTAGTTTTATTGCTTATCTGGTAAGCCAGTACCACGACGTCTGGGCATTCCATTTCTGGCGCAAGGTTACCAAAGGAAAGCATCTCTGGCTGAGAAATAATGCTTCAACATTTGTCTCACAGTTCATCGATACAGTTGTCTTTATTACCATTGCTTTTTATGGTGTAATGCCAGTTTTTACATTAATTAAAGGACAATATATTATCAAACTACTAATTGCGTTATTAGATACACCGATTGTATATTTTGGGGTTTGGTTAATAAGAAGGGAAAAAAAAGATGAAGATAGGCATAGTGGGAGTTCCCCCACGGGAAGTTTTAGATAAATATAGAGGAAATGATTTCATAGACCTGGACACTCTTTTCGATTTTACTGATAACACCAAAGCTGAATCCTACTTACCCAAGATATATTGTGCTACAATTAAAAGCATTATCGCCAATGCTTTGACTATAAAATTAGACCTTATCATTTTCGATAATGGCTATAGCAAGTGTGACAATGGTAGGTTCGTCAGTGAAATTCTCAAGCGTGAGCTTAATGTGCCTATAGTTACCACTCAATCTCC
>WJOT01000058.1 GCA_009619095.1 Clostridia bacterium | reverse complement strand
GCTCACCTACAATATCCCCAGCCCTCACAGCATGCATTCCTATCTCCTGAGGCTTTCGTGGCCCAACCATCCCCTTTCGTCCATAAACCCCTGCTTCCTTAAGATTCAAGTTTAGCGCTTGCGCGATAGTCTCTCCCAATTTCGCTGCTGTGCCCGAAGGGGCGTCTTTCTTCCGATTATGGTGAGCTTCAATAATCTCTACATCATAACCCTTAAGTGACCTTGCCACACTGTCTACCAATTTAAATAGAAGATTTACTCCCAGGCTCATGTTGGGAGCCATAAGGAAAGGAATGGTTTTTGCTTTCTCTATGACCAATTTCTTCTCTTGTTCTGTATGGCCGGTAGTGCCTATGACCATAGCTTTGTTAAACTTTGAGGCAATTTCTAAATTCTCTAAACTCACCTGTGGATTTGTAAAGTCAATGACCACTTCTGCTCTATCGATAATTTTCTCCAGATTATCAGTCACTTTAACTCTGGGTATGACTTCAGTTCCTAAAGCCTTGTGGGCTTTTGCCTCAATAGCTCCCACCAGTTCTGTCTCTTCATCCTGGCTGAGAATATCGATAATCCTTCGACCCATTCTTCCACAAGCACCGCAGACAATTACTTTAACCATAAGTTCCCCCTGAAATCCAAACTAACGTCTCCTTACGGAATTCCTTTTAGATAAGTTTATACTCTTTCAGTGTGGTTTTTAACTTTTTTAAATTTTCCTCAGACATCTTACATAGAGGTAACCTGATATCATCAGAAATCATCCCCATGAGGTTCATCGATGTCTTCACAGGAATAGGATTTGTTTCATAAAACATAGCCTCAAAGAGAGGAAGCATCTTCAAATGCATCTTTCTGGATTTATTAATATCGCCTTTATTAAAGGTTTCTACAAGTTCTGCTACCTCCGCAGGTGCAATATTGGCAGCTACGGAAATTACCCCTTTGCCACCAACAGCAAGTATAGGGAAAGTCATAGCATCGTCTCCGGAAAGGACATCAAATTCCTCTACGCACTCCCTAACAATCTGACTTATCTGAGTAATATTGCCACTAGCTTCTTTCAACCCTATAATATTCTTAATCTTAGACAATTTCGCCGCAGTAGAAGAAATCATGTTGGTGCCAGTTCGTCCTGGCACATTATACATAATAATAGGAATATCTACAGTTTCGGCAATTTTTTTGAAATGTAAATAGAGCCCATTCTGGGTCGGTTTATTATAATACGGGGTAATAACCAAACATCCATCGGCTCCCACTTTCTTAGCAAACCGGGTCAGTTCAATTGCCTCATTTGTATTATTAGAACCCGTGCCGGCAATAACTTTTATACGGCCATTAACTGCCTTAATCACAGTCTCAATGACTAGCCTGTGTTCCTCATGCGAAAGAGTTGGCGATTCCCCCGTGGTTCCACAGGGAACAATGCCTGATGTTCTCTTCTTAATATGAAACTCCACTAGTTCTCTGAGTTTCTCCACATCAACCCGATTATTCTTGAACGGTGTTACCAGTGCCACAAAGGAACCTGAAAACATCCTCACACCTCCTATATTATAATCCTTAAACCTCTACCTCTCCGTCATAAACTACTCTGACTTCTCCTTCAAGCCAAACACCTTTGAACTTTTCTATTCCCCTTGTATTTTTTTCTATTACATATTCTACTTTTAAGGTCTCCCCACCTCGAGTATGAACTTCCACAGGAGAGGATACTTTCCCTTGCAAGCCTGAAATCAAAGCCGAAGCAACAGCGCCCGTGCCACAAGCAAGAGTCTCAGCTTCTACTCCTCGCTCATATGTTCTGATATAAATAGAGTTTCTCCCTTGTAAGGTAACGAAATTTACATTCGCTCCACAGGGAGCAAATCTTTGATGGTAACGAATCGCCCGTCCCAAATTCTTTACATCAACCTTTTCCAGAGCAGGAACAAAGACTACCGCATGGGGAACGCCGGTGTTAATGAAGTTAACTTTTTGAGAGCCACGAAGCTTAAGGGAAATCTTAAAATTCAGATTTATATCCGAGGGATTACCCAATTTCACCTTCACTTTTTTACCTTTAACTTGTGCCTGCACATTCCCCGCTTTGGTCTCTATGACTGTGTTTGCCGAAGCAATTCCCTTAATAAATGCAAACCTGGCAAGGCACCGGGCACCATTACCACACATTTCCGGCTCACTGCCATCGGGATTGAAAATTCGCATTTTATAGTCGGCTTTCTCTGCTCTCTCCAGAAGAATTAACCCATCAGCGCCAATTGAAGAATGCTGCTGGCAGAGATTAACCGCAAGTTTGGAGAGTCCACGAGGGAGTATCTTCTTCCTATTATCAATAATTATAAAATCGTTGCCACCACTTTCCATCTTTGTAAAAGAGATCGAGCGTCTTCTCAATGTCATTCCTTTTCCCCATCTTTTATGTCCAACTAAAATAACTGTAGGGGCAAAGCGTAAGCTTTGCCTTCCTGTAGGGGACGGACTCTGTGCCGTCCCTTCCTTTGGGCGACCACTGAGTGTCGCCCCTACATTGATGCAGAGCTAACGCTCTCTATCTACATTCCTTTAATTAAATCCTTATAGGTCTCTCGCTTTCGTATGATATTATATCTTTCTTTCCTGACCAGAATCTCAGCTGGTCGACAACGAGAATTGTAATTAGAAGACATAGTGAACCCATAAGCACCAGCACAGAATACAGCTAAAAGGCCTCCCGCAAATACTTTAGGCAGCGTCCTGTCCTTAGCAAAAAAATCACCCGACTCACAAATGGGACCTACTATATCAGCCACCATTATCTTCCTGGTACCCGGAGGCCAAAGGGAAGGCCTTTCCAGTTGCCATCTCCCTTTTGCTACTTCCTCGAGTTTAACTGGCTTTATCTCATGGTAAGCATTATACAGAGTTGGCCTGATAAAATCGGACATTCCTGCATCAACCACAACAAATTTTTTGGAAAACATCTCCTTCATATAGAGAATTTTGGTTACCAGAATCCCTGCATTGCCCACTATAGCTCTTCCCGGTTCAAAGATTCCCCGGGAACTAATCTTTTTAATCAGAGGTATCAAGGCACGAGCATAAATGGCAGGTGTAGGTGGTCTCTCATTCCAATAAGTTATACCTAAACCTCCTCCCACATTCACATAATCAAGATTTATTCCAATCTTTTTCAGCTTATCGGAAACAGTAATGAGCTTTTTCAGTCCTCTAATAAAGGGCTCTATCGTCGTGATCTGGGAGCCAATGTGCATATGAATGCCACAGATTTCCAGACTTCCCAGCCTCTTTGCCAGTTTATAACCTTCAACTGCTCTGGCTAATTCGAAACCAAACTTGCCCTTCTTCACTCCGGTGACGATATAGGGATGTGTGTGGGGTTCGATATCAGGATTAATTCTCAGCGCAATTCTCGCTTTTCTCCCCAATCTCACAGCAACCCGGTTAAGTAGAGCCAATTCCTCGAATGAGTCTACATTAATCATTAGAATGTCCGACCTAATGGCTAACTCCATCTCTTCTATTGTCTTGCCGTTTCCATTGAGGATAATCTTCCGGCCGGGAATTCCCAGTTCCAGAGCCTGCTTGAGTTCTCCCAATGAAGCCACATCAGCGCCATTACCGGCATCAGCCAAAATTTTGCATAGAGTAGAGTTCGAGTTTGCCTTAAATGCATAACATACGAGGTGTCTTATCTTTCCCAGTCCACTGTGGAAACTTCGGTAATTCTCCAGAAGAGTCCTGTGACTGTAGAGATAGAAAGGCGTCCCCACTTCGCCAGCTACCTTCTCTACAGAAACTCCCTCACAGAAGAGATGCCCATTCCTGTAACTAAAATGTCTCATTCTTATTTTTCCTTAACTTTTGACTTCTTAATCTGGTTCTTTACTTTCTCAGGAGCAGTTCCTCCCTGAGACTTACGGGACTCTACACACCTTTTTATATTAATAACATCAAAAAAATCTTCAGAAAATAGGGGCGAAAAAACTTTCAATTCCTTAACACTCAGCTCTTCCAGAGACTTACCTCTCCCCATAGAGTAGAGGACAATATCTCTTATAAGCTGATGAGCCTTTCGGAAAGGAACTCCCTTTCTGACCAAATAATCGGCTGCATCAGTGGCATTCGCATACCCTTCTTTAGCTAACGAGAACATCCTTTCTCTATTCAATTTGAGCGATGATATAAGTGGCGATAAAACTTCCAGGACATTTTTCAGAGTATCCACAGTATCAAATAAGCTCTCTTTATCTTCCTGCATATCCCGATTATAAGAGAGGGGAAGTCCCTTCATTATCGTAAGCAGGGACTGGAGATTCCCGTAAATCCTGCCAGTCTTACCCCGGATGAGTTCAGCAACATCGGGATTCTTCTTCTGGGGCATAATCGAAGAACCAGTACAAAAATCTTCATCCATTTCGATAAAAGAGAATTCTGACGAGGACCAGATAACCAATTCCTCTGCCAACCTGGAAAGATGCATCATCAGCATTGCACCAGTTGATAAAAACTCGATTACAAAATCACGGTCGGAGACGGTATCTATGCTGTTCTCGCTAACTGAGGAGAATCCTAATTGCCTGGCAATAAACTCCCGATCAATGGAAAAACTTGTGCCTGCTAAAGCTCCAGCGCCCAAAGGCAACACATTTACTCTGTTCAGACAATCTGCAAACCTCTCCCTGTCTCGCTTGAGCATAAAGAAGTATGCCATTAAGTGGTGTGAAAAAAGAACTGGCTGAGCATGTTGCAGATGGGTAAATCCTGGCATTATTACTTCCATATTCTTCTCAGATAATTTGACTATAGAATCCTGCAGATTTTTTATAAGTGCAGAAACCTTCTTTATCTCATTTCTTAAATACATTCTCATATCAAGGGAAACCTGGTCGTTGCGGCTCCTGGCAGTGTGCAGCCTGCCTCCTGACTCTCCTGTTTTCTCAATCAATCTTCTCTCAATAGCCATATGGATATCTTCATCTTGAGGAAAAAATTTGAATTTTCCCTTAATAATTTCCTCTTTGATTTCCCTCAATCCTTTAAGGATATTTTCTCCTTCGCTTTTGGAGACAATTTTACACTTTACCAGCATCTTACAATGGGCAATACTTCCCGCAATATCGTAAGGTGCCAATCTCCTGTCGAAAGATAAGGAAACTGTGAAACCAGAAGTATCAATCTTTTTTGATTTCTTATTTTTCATAAACCCTCCTATTTTGCTTTAAGGGAAGGGATTTGGTGTAGCGAGCATTTCTTGTAGCAGCAAAGCGCAAGCTTTGCTTCCTCTGTAGGGGACGGACTCTGTGCCGTCCCTCCTTCGGGCGACCACGGAGTGTCGCCCCTACACTGACGCAGAGCTTCGCTCTGCAGCTACTTTTCTCTTTTATCTATCAATGCTTTCACTTCCAAGGGCAATCCCAACAGGTCAATAAATCCTCTGGCAGAAGTGCGATCAAACTTATCTTCAACTCCATAAGTAGCCAGTCTCTTCTGATAAAAGGAGTAAGGAGATTTTCTGCCCACAACCCAGAGATTCCCTTTGTACATTTTCACTCTAACAGTTCCCGTAACCTTCTCCTGAGTTGCACAAACAAAGGCATCTATTGTCTTCTTGAGCGCTGACTCCCAGAACCCACAATAGACCAGTTCTGCATAGCGGGAAGCAATCAATTCCTTATAATGGAAAGTATCCCTATCGAGGGTTAAACTCTCCAATTCCCGATGCGCTAAATATAGAATTGTTGCTGCGGGAGCTTCATAAATTTCCCTGGATTTGATTCCCACCACTCTATTCTCCACCAGGTCGACGCGACCAATCCCATGAGCTCCACCTATTCTGTTCAGCTTTTTGATTAACTCTACCGGCGAGAATAACTTCCCATCTATCTTAGTGGGAATTCCCTGTTTAAAATATATATCTAAATAGACAGGCTTGGAAGGTGCCTTTTCCGGAGGAGTGGTTATCTGATATACATCCTCTGGAGGCTCCTTCCAGGGATCCTCCAACGGTCCGCATTCAATACAGACTCCCCAGAGATTCCTGTCAATACTATAGAGTTTCTCTTTCCCCGTAGAGACGGGAATCTTATACCTCTTAGCATATTCCACCTCTTCTTGACGCGATACCATCTCCCATTCCCTCAAAGGAGCCAATATCTTCAGTTCAGGATCCAACGCTTTAAAAGTCAACTCAAACCTCACCTGGTCGTTTCCCTTTCCTGTACATCCATGGGCCACTGCGTCTGCTTTCTCTCTTTTAGCTATTTCTACCAATTTTTTAGCAATCAGAGGCCGGGAAAGTGCTGCAGAGAGAAGATATTTACCTTCGTAAACAGCATTGGCCTTGAGGGTGGGGAATATATAATCCCGGACAAATTCTCCTTTCAAATCCTGAACATAGACCTTAGAAGCGCCAGCAGCTATTGCCTTCCGTTTCAAATCCGAAACTGTGTGCACAGCCTTTCCGGCAAGCTCAAACTGACCCACATCCGCAGCAAAGGCCACCACCTGGCAACCATAGTTTTGTCTCAGCCAGTGAATTATTATGGAAGTGTCCAGCCCTCCCGAATAGGCTAAAACAACCTTTCTTACCTTTTCCATCACACCCCCTGTTAAGAACTTAGAATTTTATCTAAGGTACCCACTAATTTATCTATATCGTTATTATTAATTATCAAGGGAGGTAAAAATCTCAGAACCTTCTTCTGAGTGCAATTAATAAGGATTCCTTGTTCCAGACACTTCTTTACAATCTCCTCTCCCTCTTCTTTTAACTCCATTCCCACCATTAAGCCCAATCCCCGCACTTGTTTAATCCTCTTAGGATATTTAGATTTTAATTCATTCAGACGCTTCATGAAATAGTTGCCTGTCACTTTCACATTGTTCAACAACTTACCATTCAGTAGTTTAACTGCTGCCAGTCCTGCAGCGACGGAGACCGGATTGCCTCCAAAGGTTGAGCCATGGTTACCATATCCGAAAAGCTTAGCTATTCTATCCTTAGCGATAGTTGCCCCCAGGGGCAATCCACCACCCACTCCCTTAGCTAAAGTCAAGATATCAGGTTTTATCCCGTAGTGCTGATATGCAAACATTTTCTCTGTCCGACCCATCCCTGACTGTATCTCGTCAAAAATTAAAAGGAGTTTAAATTTATTACATAACCTACGTAATCCTCTGAGGAACTCCCCAGTGGCAACCCGAACACCCCCCTCTCCCTGAACAGGCTCCACCATTATAGCACAAGTATTACTATCAATCGCTTTTTCCACTGTAGAAAGCTCATTAAACTTTGCCTGCTTAAACCCGGATAATAAAGGAGTAAAACCATTGTGAAACTTTTTCTGCCTGGTAGCTGAGAGGGTAGCCAGCGTTCTCCCGTGGAAAGAGTTGTCAAAAACAATAATTTTGTATTTAGCCTTCCGCTTTCCTCCTCGCAGATGACCGTATTTCCTGACAAGTTTTATCGCACATTCGTTGGCTTCTGCTCCACTATTAGAAAAAAAGACCTTGCCCGGAATAGATAATTTCACCAACTTCCCAGCCAGCTCAACCTGTAGATGGTCATAGTATAGATTCGAAATATGCAGATGTTTTATTATTTGCTCCTTTATTGCCTTCAGAATCTGGGGATGACAATGCCCTAAATTATTCACAGACAGACCACTAAAAAAGTCAAGATACTTCTTGCCTTCTTTAGACCAGATATATTTCCCCTTAGCCCTGTTAACTGTTAGCGGGTAACGTTTATACGTTCCCATAATAAATTTTTTGTCAGAAACCATCAAATCCCCCATTAGTTCTACCTAGAATAAAAATTGCCTTATAGTATACTAAAAAAAGAAAAAAATAGCAATAATTGGGGGACGGACTCTGTGCCGTCCCTTCTTTTGGGCGGCCACCCCGCTTTATCGGGGTAAACTGCGTGCCGCCCCTACTCTATAATTTTGGTCCCTCCCAATTTCATCTGTTTATCAATGAGAGGCGAAAGAGCATCCTTTCTTCGACCATCAAGGACATCTATCTCTTTTACGCCTTTCTGGAGGGCTTGGACGCAGGAATTTATCTTAGGAATCATCCCCGCAGTAATCGTTCCCTTTCTCACCAGCTCCTCAACCTCTTCTATTTTTATCTGTTCAATTACAGATTTCTCATCTTGAGGATTTTCCAGAATGCCTGGTACATCAGTTAAGAAGGCTAACCTTTCTGCTCCAATATTTGCTGAAAACTGGGAGGCAAAGATATCGGCATTGATGTTATAAGTAGTCCCTTTTCTATCCATAGCCATAGGAGAGATAACCGGGATGAAACCATTATCCAAAAGGATGTGTAGAATTTCAGGATTTACTTTCTCCACTTCAGCCACATATCCCAGATCATGTTTTCCCTCCAGCTTCTTCGCTTCTACTAAAAAAGCATCCTTCCCTGAAATGCCCACAGCCCTCCCTCCCAAAATATTAATCCTCCCCACTATCCTGCGATTTATACCTGCCAGAACCATTTCCACAATTTCCAGACTTTCACCATCTGTGTACCTTTGTCCTTTGACAAATCTCGTCTTCTTACCCAAACCACCCAGCTTTTCAGTAATTTCCAGCCCACCACCATGAACAATGACTGGATGTTTCCCTCCCTTTGCCAGCGAGATAACATTTTCCAGGTGACTATCCAACACTGCCTGTTTCAAAAGTTTCCCGCCAATCTTTATTACTAATAATTCTTTCAATATTCCCCCTCTCTCATTGGTTCTATCTGGAAAGACTTCCCGTCAGTTCTTATAACGATAGCGCCATTCTTAGAAGT
The DNA here is from genome assembly GCA_009619095.1 of Clostridia bacterium. Classification (GTDB taxonomy): domain Bacteria; phylum UBA6262; class WVXT01; order WVXT01; family WVXT01; genus WVXT01. Next base: position 22,828 of record WJOT01000058.1, on the reverse strand, counting down.
AGAGAAAAATTGTATCTTACTATACCTTTCTTCCAATTTTCTAACTTGAAATTTAGTTGATATTATACCATATTTAGGAGCCACTTTATATAAGAATTTTGGAGATATTAGCCCTCTACCATGATTAGGTATCTGCAGAATATCGCTTTCAATCTCTTCTCTGGTTAACTCCTCCTGGACCTCATAATCAATATCTCCTGTGAATAAAATTCCAAAATCTCTGTAGCTCAACTTCATAACTAAAGAATTACTATCAATATTCTCTCTCATAATTCTGGGATTCAGAATATGAAGTTTTACATCTTTATATTCAACTTTTTCGTCATAAGCTATATATTTCAGGGTAATTCTCTTCTCTCTGATAATCTGAAGGAACTCATCAACAAGGTCATCATTGTAATTTTGACCATTATAGTATACTTTTTTTACTTTAAATTTTTTCAAAATAGGAATTAAACCTCTTATATGGTTATAATGGGGGTGAGTCAAAAAGATAGCGTCTATCCTGGAGACGCCATTTTTCAATAAGTAAGGAATTACTACTTTTTCTCCTATATCGAATTTTCCTATTACGCCACCACCGTCTATTAATATGTCTCTCCTGTCAGGCAGTCTGAGGTGGATGGCATCTCCCTGTCTTACATCGAGAAAAGTAATCGATAGACTATGGGAAGGTAATAGTTTCTTTCCAGTTATTGAGAATAGAAAAATAAGGGGAAAAAACAAGAGAAGCCTGCGAGCAAAGCGGGAAGATTCTATTTTCGGCAAAAAGACAAAGAAAAGGTAGTAAGCTAACAAAAATATAAGAGGAGGACTCACTACGTATTTAAACGAGAATGGTAATGAAGCAAAAAATCCAACACATCTGAGTAGAATAATTATAAATAGCCTGTTAATTGTGTTAATGACCTGAGCAAGCCCCAGTGAGAAAAGACCAAATATTGATGCGGCAAATCCCAGGGCTATAATTATAGCAACCTGAGGAACAACCAGAATGTTGGAGATTAAAGCAATTAAGGAAATTTTATTAAAGTAGAAGGCAACTATGGGATAGACACCAACCAATGCCCCAGCAGAGACTCCCAGCGAAGTTAAAATGTAAGTAATGAACTTACGAGGTTTACTGAAACGAAAATAACCCAGGAAATGGGGAGTAAGATAGAGGATTCCTAAGGTTGCCATAAATGAGAGTTGAAACCCAACATCAAATAGAGTAAAAGGATTCAACAGTAGAATAATCAAAGCAGCGAGAGCTAAACTATTATATAGATGTTTATCCCGTTCCAGAAGAATTGCCACCAGCCCGCAGGTAGCCATTATTGATGCCCTTATAGCAGAGGGCCGACCACCAGCCACCTGAGCATATAGAATGACCACCAATATTGTCAAAAAATAGGTTGTCTTTTTGGGAATTCCCATTACCCGAAAGAAGGTATAAAATATGAAAAGGACTAACCCAACATGCAACCCGCTTACAGCCAATGTGTGAATTACTCCGGCATCAGTAAATATCCCTTGAATCTGTCTGGGTAAAGCAGTTCTCTCTCCCAGCATCACTCCCGCAAGAATCGAAGATTCCAATTGAGGGAGGGTGTTCTTGATAACGAATTCTATTCTTCTTCGAATTCTTAAAATAACCGAACGGAAGATGCTTATCTTTCCCCGCCCTGATATTTCAATATCTTCACTCCTGTAGACGGAAAAAAGCGAATGGATATTCCGATAGCTTAAATATTTCCGATAGTCAAATACTCCTGGGTTAGTTGACGCAAAAGGAGAGGAAAGTCTACCATAAATGTTCAGTCTGTCTCCATAATTTATCTGGATAGGCTCAGAAGTATAGAGAAAGACCTGCGTTTTTCCTGTTACTTCTATTTCTCTCTTATCAGTGGTTAATCTTTCGCAAGCTAAAACAAAATTGATTTTTTCTGATGACTTCTTGGGAATTGAAACTACAACGCCAGTAAGGCGACTTCTCTTGGGAGTTTGAAAAGAAATGTAGCGGTTTATCTCATCAGAAGGCAGAAGGTGAGCTCTTAAATGGCGGGCAATTCCCAAAGAGAAGAAGGCTAAAACGGAAAAGATTAAAGCAATAGTTCCAGGATTTCGCTGAAGAATAAAATAGAAAATTGAAGCCAGGCCGAAGAAAGATAAAAAGATTATTAGAAACCAGAAATATTTAGCTCCTATGAAGAAATTGCCCAGGAGAATTCCTAAAATATAGCTGATAACAGTCAAGATGAGTGGCGTTAAACCAAATTTCCTCATTCAACAATCCTTATGTGAGACCAATTCGGTTGATACGAATCTCTGAGATAGGAAAAATGTGGTGAGATTTACTATTAAGCAGGACTTCTTCTATCTAAGCTATTTCTCTAATATAACAGGATTCCTTAAATTAACTATTCCCTCAGCAATAGACTCAATCACGTCACCCGGCTGAAGTCCTTCCTCAGGACCCGCTGGAGGACTGGCTGTGGAAAATATGTCTCCCGGCTCTAAAGTCATAATATCGCTTAAGAATTCGAGAATTTCTGGTATCTTAAAAATTAGATTCTTCGTACTCGACTCACATTCAACTTTACCATTTCTCTTTCTAATCATCTTTACATTATGGGGGTCAGGGACTTCATCCTTAGTCACAATCCAGGGCCCCATAGGGCAAAAAGTGTCAAACGCCTTGCACCTCTGCTGGTACATTACATGACCTGGCTGAATCATCTCTATATCGTGAGCTGTCACATCTACAATCATTGTATAACCAAAAATATAATCATACGCTTTCTCTTTGGGAATATGTTTGCCCTTCTTCCCGATTACTACAGTGAACTCCCATTCCTGGAAAAGACATTTAGAAGACGTCCCCGGCCATTTCCCGCCTTTCGGTATGACAATAGGCTCATCCGGACCCGTCACCGTGGACTGGGCTCTGATAAAAAAGACAGGAACCTCAGGCTTCGGATAACCCAACTGCTTACGATAATCTTCATAATTGATACCAATACAGACTATCTTGGGGGGTCTCGGTATGGGGGCTTTTAATTTAACTTTTTCCAGGGGAAAAACAGCACCCGGTACATTAAATTTTTGACCTTCAACATAACCAATTACTTCTTTGGCAGCTTTAAGCGCAGGTTCTCCAGCTGCAATAAATTCAACCATGGAAACAGGGACAGTCTTACAGGCAGTCTCCTCGGGATTAGTAACCTTTTTAACCTTCGCTAAATAGCTGACGCATGCTCCATTCAGGTCTATCACATTACTATCCACGACCACGCCAACTCTTAACTTTCCCCCTTCTTCAAAAGTTACAAATTTCATAATAACCTCCTCTTAAAATAAACTCAATCAATCTTAAATTTAGCACACCACCTTATAAAAAGTCAAGTACTCTTTTTTGAACTTTTAGGGACTTTACTCCCGCTAAAGCAGAAGCTGGAGTAGCAGAACAAAGCTCTCCATCATAATTGTCAAGCTTAGCTTCGTTATCAAAGTTTTTGGGATTCCGTAACAATAATATAAATAGTAAGAAGAAACAAATAGCCTTTTCTCATCATATTTTCTTTTTAGCACCACTATCTCATCATTACGTTTGATGCTGTCAACATAACTAATAAAACTCTATTTTTTACTCTTTTAACTTATACACAACCATAAATTTTACTTTCCCGATCTTTATTGAAAAATATTCTTTTTTATAGGAATATTTTCTCCTGTGTTTCCTATAATTACTTAAAAAGTATTTTGCCTTATCCAGATTTTTTACGTAAACTAATCTCTTTCTATCCTCATAGGGTAAAATATAAGCATTATTCTTTCCGGGTTTATTAGCAACACAAACTTTAATAATTTTGCTTTTATCATTTTTTAAAACGATAGCCTCTCTACAATCTCTCTTCCACGCTGAAGTTGCTCAGACCAAACCTCCTTCGGAATGAGGGGAAAGATTGGATGGTAAAATCCCATTCCAATAATTTCTATATTCTCAGCGATACGGTATTGCTCGATTATCTCGGGAATATCCACATAGTTTCGGTATTTCGCGACGATTGCTGGGTCATTGAACTGCTCAAGAAGAATACCGGAAAAACCCAACGTGAAAAAAGCCCTTACCCGCAAACCCATGTGCATAACGAGGAACTCTTTCGTAGCAGCGGATTGTCTGCTGGGCCTCCCAATCATTTACCTCGATCAGTAACTTTAGATTGTCCGGTGGCTAGTGCATGCGTAACCCGAGCGCGTAGTAGACTATCGGCATAGGGTTCTTCCCTTCTGGTTACTGGTAGTGACCGGGTATCCTCACGTTCTCCTTTGTGAACATCTTCAAGATCTCTTAAACACAATATCTCTGGAAACGTTCAGTAGCCACTTTAACTCCTCGAACGATTTTATGGTTCTGGCCACGTCGAGTACCTTTGACGGTCTCATATAGAAACGCCGATACGCCTTTCTGAAATAGGATAGAATCTCCTCACGCTTCATTGACCCTACGGTGAAGAAAACGCGATCACCAAAAAACCCTGTATCAATTCCATGTTCAACATCTTCGAGAAATACCCCTTCCCGTTTAACCATCTCGAACAGTTCCGTTCCGGGAAAGGGAACGCAAACGGTAGTATTTACCATGTGCGGGTTCAATCGGATGATATAGTCAATTGTCTCTTTCATGCTCTTGGCATTATCACCAGGTAACCCCATGATAAAAAACCCTACGGTCACGATACCCAGCGAGCGCGCCGTACTGACCAGATTCCGGGCCTTATCCAAATCAACCCGCTTTTTTATCTCCCTTTGAATACCCGCGTTGGCTGTTTCAATTCCAAATCCTATTTTAAACACTCCTGCCTGCTTCATTTTACGGAGTAACTCCTCATCCATCTGATCAATCCTCACGCCGTTCTGTAGATTAATACTGAGTTGATAGGGACGTTCCACCAGACGATCCAATATGTCGTGTGTTCTTGCCTTGTCAAACGTAAAGTTATCATCCAGGATGTCAATCTGCCGCACACCATATTCCTCGACCAAACGAGTGATATCATTGACAACGCGATCAACCGAATGCGGACGCCACCGTGCCCCAAAGATATTCCTATTGCAAAAAGAACACTGAAAGGGACAGCCTCTACTGCTGAAAATGTAACCGACAGGCCTAGCCCGACTTCTGGTCCGGTAGGTTGCGAGATCTGGCAATAGATGGTATGCTGGAAAGGGAATTTCATCCAGATTGTCAATGAGTGGACGCGATTTATTCGAGATATAGTCTCCTTGAAATCGGTACATAACTCCCCGTATGCCCTCAAACACATTTTTCTTATCAAGAGAGTCAGCGATCTCGGCCACCGTGTACTCGCCCTCACCGATAACCACAGCATCCACCGCGGTATTGTCCTTCAGAATCTTCAATGCCAAGGATGATGGATAGGGACCACCAAACACAATCAGTGTATCCCGGTATACCTTCTTACATTGGGTAGCACAGGCAATCGCTCCGCGGTATGTGACGATATTAGCCGATATGCCAATGAGGTCCGGCCTACCGTCAAAATACGCAGTAATTTTGTCAGCGGTACTACCCAATATATGGGCATCAATAATGCGAACGGTATGGCCGTTCTTTTCCAGTACTGCAGCCAGGTAGGCAAGCCCCAAAGGTGGCGTAAGGGTAGCCTCGTTAATACCGTGGGTCACGCCGGGACAGGGATTTATAAGTACAATCTTGGCCATAGCTGGTTGCTCATTTGGTAACTTGAGGTTAGCAAACCCTCAAGGATTCTTTTTTCTCAACTTCTTACTCTTTTAACTTATACACAACCATAAATTTTACTTTCCCGATCTTTATTGAAAAATATTCTTTTTTATAGGAATATTTTCCTTTCCCCTGTGTCCCCTATAATTACTTAAAAAGTATTTTGCCTTATCCAGATTTTTTACGTAAACTAATCTCTTTCTGTCCTCATAGGGTAAAATATAAGTATTATCCTTTCCAGGTTTATTAGCAACACGAACTTTTATAATCTTGCTTTTATCATTTTTTAAAACGTATTCTAAAGCCTTCCTGTAAGATAAGCCCCAGTAGTCTAATGCAAACTGATATTTAGCTCGCCTCATATCTCTGCCAGCCAATATATTGCCATAAACACATTGATGAGGGTGGTATTTTACCATAAACTGAGTTGTATTGATCAAGCTGGATACTATGATGAAAATAAAAGCCGTATTTATAATCTTATAACCTGATCCGTGAAATTTTATCTTAATAAATTTAAACAATACTATCAAGCCTTTCAAAGAGAATATTAGAAAAATGGGATAAATAAAGTAATGATGTCGCCAGCCATCATATAGCGTTGTCTTATATATAATTGGAAGTATAATTGGAACAAAGAACAAAAATATTACTATTAAAACAGTGCGATTCTGAGGATAAAGCTTTATTGGATACCTAAATAAGGCCTTTATAGAAATAAAAAAACCTACAAAGAAACAAAAACTATAGAGCAAAGGAGTCGTGACAACTATCCATCTGAGATTATAGTACCAAGGTGGTAGTAGATCTCCACGATAAAATTTTGATGTGGCTACAAGTGACTCAAAAAAATTACCAATTGGATTTTCCCATAAAAAAGGCCAAAAAAGAACAGTGAATGCAATCAATAAAAGTGCAAATACAAGAATAGTTTTAATAATTTTTTTATTTCTTCCTTGTCTCCTCTAAATCTTAATAAATCTCTGGCGAAAAAGATAAAGGTAGGATAACTCCTACCACATGAATACCAATCAAAATAGCACAAGCTAACGCATGAAAAACAGCTCTAAGAAAAGTCTTCCTCTCAAGATATCTTATTAAAGTATATGTACTTATTACATAAAAAGATAAAAATGGAATGTCTACCGAATTATAAAAAGAATGGGAAATATTCTGGGATGTAAAATTAGAAATAAACTTCCCAGCATTCCGATTTTCCAGCTTTTGAAATGAAATTTACTTAATAGATAAAAAAAGAATACGCCTGAATAAAATAGCAGAAAAGTAAACAAGTGCCGCATAAGAAAGATATCCCTTGAATCAGTAAGATTTAGTAATTTCTTTTTAATAAAAACTAAAAATAGTTCAAAAGCAGGTCCGTGAATCAAATCAAACATCCTCTTGTTCTTGACAGGAGCAGGAAGGAAGCCTTTAGATATAAAATCACGAATATAACCATACCAGCGTTCTCTAAACTGTTGATTGTGATATTCATCCCAATGAACACCGTAGTCATTAAATATATTTAGACCTATGAAGAGAAAACCCGGGAAGAAAAGTAACACAATAACCTTTTTGTTGTTTTCAATTAATTTTAAGAACAATTTCTTTGCACCTCTGACAATTTCACCTCTCACGAATTTGGGGACACAATTTTCAATTATTCTTTTTTATATTTTTTCTCTAGAAGAGTCGTCCAGCTTAATAGCTTATCTCTCTTTTCGCTATGTTTAAATAGTTAATAATTTTTCACCCATGATGTAAAGTATCTTTTTGCCAATGAAAGAAAGAAGGTTATTTCTTGCGGAGACCTTATTTTAATAAGCATCTTTAAAATTTTACGAGGATGGAGATAAAAATTTTTAATCATCTTCTCTCTTAACGCCATAACTTCTTGAGCAGATAGGTCAGGTGTGTTGATTATCGAGAAATTTTGTTCAAACATAGACCAATCGTTATATTTCAGCCAGCCAAACTTTTTTGATTCCTCATATAAAGGAGACCCGGGGAATGGGACACAACAATAAACCTGTATGTAATCCGGGTCCAATTTTTTTAATAGCTTCATAGTATCTAAAATATCGCCTTTTGTTTCTCCGGGATAACCCACAATAACATGACCTGTCACTTCTATGCCAACTCTTTCTGTAAGCTTTACCGCCTTTTCTATGTCTTTTATTGTTATATTTTTTCTCATTAAATCCAATATTCTTTGTGTTCCAGATTCAATACCATACCCGATCATCCAGCAGCCAGCTTTTTTCATAACCTCTAAAAGCCCTTTGTCCACTATATCAACCCTTGCGTTGCAAATCCATTTTACACCCGGGACTTCATTCATAAGACCCTGGGAAATATTGTACATATGTCGCCTATCAGAAATTCCATTTTCGGACCAAAACAGAAAATCATTTATTTTGTATTTTTCTCTCACATATTTGATTTCATCCACAATCTTACGCCAAGATCTAAAGCGTGCCTTTTTACCGTAAAACACCCCTGCTGCGCAAAATCTGCAGGAATTGGAACAGCCTCTGCTAGTCAAAACGAGCAAAAAAGGGAGATTTGTTATGGGAAGTCTATATCCACCTAAACTGATAAGGTCCCACGCAGGGTATGGTAGTTCATCCAGATTTTCGATAAAAGGTCTTTTCTCGTTGTAAATTATTTCATTATCGACTTTATATATTAACCCTTTTACCTCGCTTATTGGGCGTTCATCTCTTAAACTCATCGCCAAATCTCTAATGGTATATTCCGGTTCTCCGTTAACAATGAATTCTACATTAGGATTTTTCTTAAATACCACCTCCGGCAAAGCAGTAACATGAATGCCAAAAAAAACTGTCTTTATGTCTTTATCTATTTCTTTTGTAACATTGGCTACTTTTAAATCGCCGTCAATTGAAGGTGTGGATGTATTAACAATGACTAAATTTGGCCTGAAATCTTGAATTATATCTTTTAGCTGTTTGAAACTTATACCGTCGTTAGAGCAATCTTTCAGGCTTACCTTAAAACCGGCCTCTCTTAAAATAGCTGCAATTAAGGCAAGGGTAAGCGGCGCCCAGCTTGTACCCCAGGCCTCTTGCCTCTGCATGCAACGGCCTTCCCTTACTATTCTAACATTATCAACTGCTGGAGGATTTAATATTAGTACATTCATGACAATTATCAACCACTTTCTAAAAAAGATTTTTTACTAAAGAATAAATATATCTAAACCAGACTTTTTTTAAAACAATAGTAGAAGTTCCATGCTTTCTTTCATATTCGTGACTTGATATTTCGCCAATTTTACAACCCTTTTTAAGAGATTTCATAACCATCTCCTGTTCAATAGTGGTTATATTCTCTTTTAAGTTTAAAGATTTAGCCACACTTGCTTTTATAGCCCTAAAACCGTTTTGGACATCTGTTAGTTTTTGCCTCCACCTTAAATTAATCAAAAGATTTATTATTATGCTTCCCAGAAGCCGTATACATTTATCGATATCTCCCTGCAACTCATCACTCCCTCCCTTACCTCGTGAGCCTATTACCATATCTACTCCATCCTTAAGCCCTATAGGGGCAACAAGTTTAGGAATATCTCTTGCATCATGAGAGCCGTCAGCATCTATAAGAACTATGATATCCCCTTGAGCTTTCTCTATACCCACCCTAACAGCTTTACCTTTTCCTGTTCCACTATCTGGGAAAACTTTTGCTCCTTCTTCCTCGGCAATTTCTCTGGTAGCATCTTGAGAATTTCCATCTATTACTAAAACCTCAAAAGCATGTTTTTTAGCTTCTTTTATTATGTCTCTTATAGTAGGTGCCTCATTTTTAGCAGGTATAACTACAGATACTTTTGCATTCTCCATAATATAATCATCCTTCTTGGATGTTATAACGCCTTTGATTCAACCTGTTTCCTCGGTTTACTTAATATTTCTTTTATAAATTTAGTGTTTCCTAAAATAAACCATCCCTATGCGTTCTTGCTTTCTTCTAATATTATACATATAACCCAAAGTAATCTGCAACAAAAAATTAGCTTTTGTTAGTGTCAAGAACTCTGGCGGTTATTTGCTTGAACTAAAGCGGAAGTTTGGGGCATAATCTGATTCTCCTATGGGTTAAAGCACATAGCTTCCTAATGTTGAACTCTTATGGCTACCAGTATCCTCATTACCGTCTCATCTATTCTCTGATGTTCCTCAAAGAAGGCAGCATCTCCATAATAATTCCTTTTGCCGAACTCCCCGGCAAAATCGAAAGATAATATATCGTTAAATTTGTATCCCATACCTCCGGTAAAGAAGACCATCTGAAATTCTTTACTGCCATAAAAGGGTTGAAAATAGAAGCCATATCTTAAACAAAGAACATCTGTTAGATAGTGCTCTGCACCAATACGAAATTCAAAGATATCCCGGTAATTGGTTCCCGACTTAAATCCCGACCATTCGCTAAAGATAATCTCAGCCGCTATCGTGGAAGAGACTTCATCAACGAAAGTATAGGCTACACCAAAACCATAAGATAGAGGAAGTTTTAGCTCTGTCTTGCCTTCTTCTTTGGACGTAGGGTAATCCGCTTCCCATCTATCCTTGACTTTTCCCCTTGTCCTAACAATAAATCCAGCTCTAAACTCATCAGTGAAACAAAGCATTCCTCCCAGCGTGAAGTTGAAACCGGAAATCTTTGATTTGAGCTCGGTAATGGCAGTTGGAGGCGAAGCGTAAATAGTCGAACTACTCTTAAGACTACTCTTTCCGTCCAAGAAGTTAATGGCTCCACCTATATATAAATATGGGGTGGGTTTCCATGCTCCTCCTAAACTATAGGCATAGAGGGTTCCTTTCCCATTGATACTGGCAGAGCCGATTTTCTCACCTGGCGAGCCTGCATCAAAGATGGACTTCTCATGCTGGTAATTGTTGTCGTATAAGGGAGCAAGCCCTAAAGCCAGACTGAATTTTCTTCCAACCGGAAAAGTAACTACGGCACTGTTGAGTTGAAAATAGTATTGAGAATTAAAATAGGTCAATTCATCTTCTGTAACCACCTTTTCTACAACCGGCGCTATTCCCAGTGCTACTGAAAATTCTTTCTTCTCCAGAACCCCGAGACAGGAGGGATTTACAAAGATAGAAGAAGAATCGGTTGCGCTGGCAATTGATGTTCCTCCCATTCCCAGAGAGCGAGCCCCGATTCCAGAAATGGGATCTCCTAAGTGTGAAACTCCCAGATACGTAAGCGCTTCAATTCTCGAAGCCATAAAAAAGAAAATAGTAACTAACACAAAAATAATTCTTTTTCTGTTCATCTTTCCTTTATAACCCAACCTTTTTCTGATATCTCACCACTTCACATCCCACTGTAACCTGAACACATGCCTTCTACTTCTGATTATCTTATCTAATTCTTGTTTATTTTCCGGTCTGTTTATTCCATAATCATTCAAGTAGCGTGTATTTTCATATTTAATCCATAGCCTGGTACTTTTTGTAATTTTTTGTGTTACCATTAAGTAGTACCTTACACCTTTACCATAAGTCCACCAATGGAAGGGAGTCAAGCCCATAGGCCATAAGAATTCAATTTCGCTCAGAGCAACTCCTGGCTCACCTTCGAAGAAGATGAGCCTCCCTTCAAGTTTTAACTTACGAGTTGCATTGTATTTGAGGTCGCCAAAAATTAAGTGTCCTCTATCCACTTGTTTAAGCTCATAAATACTATTCTTTCTCCCATCCCACCTCACCCTAAACCTCACCTTACCATCCGGATTCCAGGTAATTTGCACTCTCGTCTTCTTCCAGCTCTGGTATAAATCTCTATTTTCTATCTTTTTATCATACCAGTGGTTCCACTGTCGGAAATATAGTTCCAGCTTTCCTGATACTCTCTGTTTAATATTGAACCAGAATTCCTTATCCGTTGTGGGCATTAAATTATCCTCTCTCCAAGGATGACGAACAGGTCTAAAATATATTTGCACTTCCCTCTTTCTATCCTCATACTTTCCTCCAAGGAATATCCCATTCTCATTCCAGTCTTCATCTTTGCGTCCAACTATAGTGGTGGCACTACTATGTTCGTTATAGTAATCTGGATCATATTTATAGATAGTAGTCCATAAAGTAAACTTACTTAATTTGAGCATAGGCTGAATCAGCCACGCTTCACCATAACCTATGCACTTGGCATATTCGACAAAGAGATTCAATTTCCTATACCAAGTATTAAAATCGAACCCGAAAACCCTGTTTCTCTTTCCTCGAAATAGATAGTATCCTTTCTCTTCCGGCGGATTAATCATCGGGCTATATTTACTCTGGTAACCCATAAAACCAATCTGTGAATCTCTTAAGAAATTATAAGCTATCCTACCGCCAATCAGTTCCTCAGTCAACTTGTCGTTTCTCTCCAGTTCTTTATCACTGGTAATATATCCCATATTTGCTCTAATAGCAATCAAGCTCTGCTTTACAGTACCATCTGGATTCAAGGACGCATCAAGCTTTTTATTCGAATAGAAGAAACCTAAGTCGAATTGTTTTATTCTTTTATTTACTGCCACTCCTCTGAAATAGGTATTTGGTGCTGTCCCTCTGTCTTCAGCAACATCTTTAGCTTTAATCTTTATCGGTCTGACCAATTCTGTTGCCAGAGGATAATAGAAAATTAATCCCTGATTATACTGAAGCTTATAATTGCCAATGACTATCTTATCAAAGGAATAAACATCTCGCATTACCAGCCAATATTTGGTCAAATAGTATTTCCAGAGATTATGAAAACTAATCGCAGGTTCCGAACCACTGCCTGACTGAGCACCCCCGTGACGAAGGACCCACCCAGTTTCATAGTGATTTCCATATTTCAACCTTGTGCGATTATAAACATATGGGGGATTCTGAAATTTAGGGTCAGCATTAAGATAAGCTTCACTATCCGGCTTAGCGAGCTTCATTCTCCATCGGAAATCACCTTGCAGGGCTACAGGCACTCTTATTGGTTCAACCTTAATATAGGGAGCTATTCCCTCAAATATCTCATCACTCATCCCTGGCACATTCTTAAGTTCCTCCACTTCTGTAAATCCCTTCTGTTGGCGATAGAGAATGACTGCCCTTGCCAGGCGCGAATCAATTACAGGAAGCTTTAACAATTGGTCGAAAGAGACAGTATTTAAATCAAGGGGATGGTCTTTCAAATCAGCAAGTTCTTCCTTATCCACTGCCCCGGGAGATATTGTCTCCGCCTCATCCTCTTCAAATGCAACTTGACCTATCACTGGCGAACCTAGATTGGCCATCGAAATTATAAACGAAACAAAGATAATAGCAACAATTCTTACCATCATTACTGGTCGGGCACTCTTTAGAGTGCCAATTAATTTTGCATAGTCTGGTTGCCCAAATGTAGAGAGAAAGAGAACAAGTGCTGACCGTTCAGGAAAGGATGACTCAAAAATGCATAATCGAATTTGAATATGTTCCAGCAAAAACCAAAACCTCCAGTAAATCTCGCTGGATCGTTTTCAACTCCGGCCCGCAAAGTAAAATTTCTATTCAGGCTGACTTCAAAACCAGCTCTTATCTCAGGGTCAACCATTATTGAACTCACTGGTAGATGCAAATCGAGAGAGGTAATGTAACCAGAAAGAGGCTGAAAAGATGCCCCCACTCTAATCTTCTGGGCTAAATTCTCCGGGGAACTACCAAGCCGGGGACTGTTCAGGTTCATTGCCATAATTCCCAGCCTGAACTTAGAACTAATATCGGCAAGGGCTCCCACATCCAGACCGAAAGCCGAAGCCCTGCCATATTCTGAGTTTGCGCTGGCTCCCTTAATCTTTATACTCATAATTTTCATATTGAAACCGAAATATATACCACTCCCCAAACTCTGCCCGGAAGAAAAAATAGTCTGATTCTCTCTATATTCTGAACACCCGAACTGTGAATAAGATAATCCAAAAGTTCCTATTTTTTTAGTAGGAACCACTCCCCCAAACAGATAATATGTCAAATCTTTCAGCCCAAAAAGTCGAGTGGTCATCCCCATAGTCTCTACTTCTTTGACCAGTTCCAATCCAGCGGGGTTACAGTAGATAGCGTTAACGTCATCAGCCACACCTGTAAACGCTCCAGCCATCCCCATTGGACGAGCTCCCGCTCCCTTCTCCTCAAAAGCCCCATAACTGAGTAAAATGGTGGAGAAGTAGAAAAGCAAAAAAGCAGAAATTACGAGAAAAGTTTTCCTTACCATGTTTCTATTTAAGTTTTCTTCCTACCACTATTGTGTCTGTTTTTTTAGTTACCTTTCCTGTATTTTCGTTCAGTGCCTCAATGTAACAGATATAAATTCCAATTGGTACGATTGTGTCTCCAGAATCATCCGTGCCATCCCAGGTCACAGAGCCTTCCCCGTCAGAATCCACCTCTTGGTCGATCAGCACCCTAACCAACCTCCCTCTAACGTCAAAAATTCTCAACGTAATTCTTGAACCATCTGGTACATTATATTTTATTTTTCCCTCAGTTGGCCTACCACTTATATCGCCATACGGGAAAAACGGAGACCTAGTGACTTCAATTGTCTTTGTGGTAGGCTCTTCTTCTGGCTGACTCCAAAACTCTTTGCTGTTTTCAGCCTTAGGAGTGCCATTAATCGGATTGCCCTCAGCATCGGTACCGTTTCTCGTAATTCCGTTATTAGTATGCCAGTTATTTTTTGTAGTCCCAGGAGAACCGGAATCTATCCTTTCCATTGTATACCTACCATCATTTTCTCCTGCAAACCAACCTCGGTTTGTTTCACAAGGAACTGAATCAATTAAATTATCTGAAGGGTCTCTGAGTTGAAGGTCTTCACCTGCATTTTCTAACCAACCTTTATAAAACCGGTCAGCCTTCAAATCTTTTATTGTTTCATCATCTGTTCTTTCCAAGAGAAAGTAACCTTTGGCAGGAATAATTCCATTCAACGAAATAGCGGGGGTTCCATCAGCTGCTTTTAGACTCCAACCGTTTAAGTCAATGGGAAAGCCTGAGTTATTATATAATTCTATCCATTCGTCGGAAGGTGAGCAGGTAGTACCCATCCAAGCAATTTCATTAATTACAACATCACCTAGCGACGCTCCACGAGAAAGACCAATAGATAAAAAAAGAATCCCGATCGATTTTAAAATAATTAGTTTTCTCATAGGATTCCAGTAAATAAACTCCCTATTTATATGCGCTTTATTTTCTTAACTACCACTGTTCACTTTCTTCTTGTAACATTGCTTCGTATTTGGTCAATAATAACTTCTCTACAGCCTTTTTAATTTCTTTATTGTAAATATAAATTTGTTTTATCCAACGCCATTCACCTTTCTCGGGTGGCCTCGACGGCCAGGCAATCCAGGGACCCCTCTTACCTTCCATTATCCCGCAGGAAACAGCCACTGCATTATTGAAGGTAACTTCTACATTGACTTTCCTTTTCCCAGCTCTCCTCAACCTGAACCAATCCGTAACTTTGAAAGAGACTCGTTCAACCTTATTTTCAGATGGCTCTCCCGTCTCAATTGCTTTTACTACAGTATTTCTCGCTTCTTTTGTTAAGAACTTTATTTGAGGATATACAATTCCCTTCTTGCTTATGTATTCAGGAAACTTCAATACTGTTCTATCGCCAACTTTCATTACTTTTATTTCTCGTACCACAATACATTCATTGAGCATCACCTTAGCAACTCCCACTACTCCTTCTTCATTCTCAACTGGCTCCACTTTAACTCTTGTAACAGTGATGGTCTCCAAGTCTCCCTTCTTCTTTTCTGCTCCCACCACTACCGAAGAGAGAAGAAACACTACCAGCCCTGCAACAGACAGACCCTTCCATCTTCTTAAAAATTTATACGCCATCTTTTTACTCCTTTCCGAAATTCTCTCCCTTAGATTTCACAAATCATGGGGCCACGAGAGGATAACCTGTCTAACTTTTTACTTGTCAACGATTTGAACTATTTTTTGTTGAGTGGGGGACATTCGGATTTGATTCTGTTGAACTCTTCAAGGAAAAATTTGGCAAGTGGGACGGAATCTATAAGGACAGAAGATTCGTTATTCTTTTCTAAAGCATGATAGCTCCAGTTAGTGCTCCCGATTACAGTGTATCTTTCGTCTATTATGATTAGTTTGTTGTGGGTAGTCTTAGAACGGGAATCGAAATATACCTTGACACCATCCTTGGAAAGCATAAACCCTCCCTCTCTTTTGTTTCTTCTGGTGATTCTTCCAAAGGCGCCCTGTTCTAAGATTACTTCTACATTCACTTCTCTTTTATGAGCATCTATTAAATCGTGAACTAACTGGTTTTCCAGACTTTCCGGATATTTTCGATAATAGAACATTTCAAACATTACAACATAGATGGATTCTTTTGCTTCACTTAGGAGTTTATGGACTGCTGGATAGTATAACCTGTTGGGAATCGGTTTCACATCTTTTGCAGGCAGGGCTAAAACAATCTGTAAAGAAAGGGAAAATATTAAAATAGCAATTAATATGCATCTTTTGGCTTTCATAGTTTAGAACCTCACTTCCTATTAGTAAAATTATTTTTTGTTTTCTTTGCGGACGATTTCCACGAGTTCCAGAATGTCGTTGAGGTCGTAATCGGCTCCCGAATCTTTAGTGCCAAACCTATCGCCATAGCGAGCAAAGGCTGTTTTTATTCCCATTTTCTTTGCTCCCACTACATCGCGCTCTGCCCAGTCTCCCACCATTAATGTTTCTTCAGGTTTGACCTTGAGGATATCGAGGGCCATCTGGAAGGGTTTGGGAGATGGTTTCTTCTCTCCAGTATCCTCGTAGGAGAGCACACGCTCAAAGTAGTGCTGTAACTCTAAGGCACAAATCCTCATCCATACGGGAAGCCTGGGAGCATCGGTAACAATTATCATCTTTATTCCCATTTTTGCTAAAGTGGTCAGGGTAAGGTGGACGTGGGGATAGAGACTCATTGTCCCCTCTTTTGCTTTGCGATAGCCAATGATGCCTGAGGCGAGGATTCTGTAATCGATGTGGCCAAACTCACGCTGTAAAACTTTATCGAATATGTGCTGGTCTTCAATCCCCTCTTCTCCGTATGCTTTGTGAATTTTATCTACCATTTCCTCTTTGGGCATTTTCAATCCAGCATCAATCATTGCCTCCACTGCAGCTTCTACTGCTACACGCTTTATTTTCATAAAGTCTACTAAGGTATTATCTATATCGAAAATAATTGCTTTAATCATTTTAAGATGTGTGCCTTCTCATTCTTTTCGTCACCCTAAAGGGCGACCCCGATAAGTATCGGGGGCATTCTTTAGAGTGCCAGGAGCAAAAAATCTAAAAATATCCGGGGTCTACAAAACCTGCTTCGGTTCCCTCGGGGGTTAATCTCAGGGAACCAAACTGGATTGTTCTAATCTTTTCTTTTTCTTTTACCGGAGTGAATATTTTTATTTTTCTTCCTTTATAATCTATTCTATCAATAGTCCCTATCCCCAGAACCTCACCTATGTAATCCAAAAGTCCTATCAAGATGTTCTTTTCATTGCCAGTAATGATATTTTTCAGATTGTAAACACCTGCTTCTCTTCTTACCATAATGGATTCTTCCTCAGACAAGGGCTCCTCTGTTACCACGAGAATCCCTTCCCGACTGGAAAGTCTCTCTGCCCAGAGATACCGGATACCTTCTAATTTTATTTCTTTACCTGTTTTGAAATAGGCACGGTCTGTTTGCACTTCGTCCAGGTTGAGTTCTATGTAAGTGGCTCTTTTAAAATACTTTTTATATATCGTTTCGCGCAATCCCTTCCTCTCTTCATGGCTTCTTGGTGAAGGACCTTTACTAACAGGTATGCGGACAATTTTCTCCTGGGGATAATTTTTTACCAGATGTTCCAGCTCATCGCTTCTCTCGAGCAAAATGATTACATCCGGACCGAGCATCTCTATTTCTGAACGGTGGAGAGCACGGGCTTTCTCTCCCTGGACCCAACCGGGTGTATCAATGATAAGTATATCGGCAAGAGTTAGTCCGCGGTCAGCTAATCTTTTGAGCCCAACCAGTGAGGGAAGAAAATGGAAAGCAGGAGAGTTGGAGCCGGTAAAATAGAGGGCAGTTGGTTCCACTTCACCGGGAAAGACTATCTGCCTGTGTAAAACTGCCAGTCCGATTGTTCCCGGTGGACCAATATCACTCTGACCTGTATCACAATCGAGAATGCCTACTTTCAATCCATGGGTGAGGAGTCTATTGGCTAAATAACTGGAAAAGAAAGTCTTACCGGTATCTGTCTCTCCTAAAATTAGAATTATCCTCGCTCCCTTTTTACTTAACTGCTCGATTAACCCATCCCAGGAATCTGGAATTGTGCGTTCGGATAGGTGCTCTCTTTCTCCGCCTTCCTCGAAGTCTAACACCAGTTCCCCATCTATTAAAGCCTCTACCGGGATAGACTTTCCCTTGGGGATTGTAACTTCTTCAGGATTTTCCAGAGTTTTTCCTACTGCTTCGAACTTGCCTCCATTAACTCTCAGGAGGCAAGGACCTTTAAATAAGTAGATGTCTCCTTTCTTTAATTTCAGATTCATGATGGTTCCGTCAATTCTAGGGCAGAATTGGGCGACCACCCCGCTCAGCCGGGGTAAACTGCGTGTCGCCCCTACATTGAGGCAGAGCTCTGTCCCGATTCATCGGGGCAGCTACTTTTTTAGATATTTGCCTATCAACAGGTCGAGTTTCCTGGCTGTTCTTCTATTTATTGCCCATTTGTGTGTCTGAATGGCATAAGCGAGAGCTGAAGCGCATTCACACTTCCTCTCCCGTTCTAATCTGGGAATGGCGGCCTTGATTAACTTCTTTACATTCTCAATATTGGCGAGAAGATTCCCGACGACTCTTTCCACGCTGACTTCTTCGCCTTCTTTCCACACATCGTAGTCGGTAACTAACCCTAAAGTAGCATAACAGATTTCTGCTTCACGAGCAAGTTTTGCTTCCGGGAGATTGGTCATTCCAATAATAGAAAATCCTAAAGAGCGAAAGACTTTAGATTCTGCTTTGGTGGAAAATTGGGGTCCCTCGATACAAACATAAGTTCCACCCAGGTGGACTGAAAGCCTCAGGTCTTTTGCCACTTGATAGAGAGTCTGACTCAATTCAGGACAGTAGGGATTGGCAAAACCGATGTGGGCAACGATGCCCTCACCAAAGAAGGTATACGGTCTTTGACGAGTGCGGTCAAATAACTGGTCGGGAATTACTATATCTCTGGGTTTCAGTTCCTCTTTGAGGCTACCGCATGCTGAAATAGAAACTATCTGTTCTACTCCCAAACTTTTGAGAGCATAGATGTTCGCTCTGGAATTGAGCTCTGAAGGCATTATGAAATGTCCTCTGCCGTGCCGGGGTAGAAAGGCAACAGGAATCCCTTCCAGATTACCAATGACAATTGTATCAGAAGGGTCGCCGAAGGGAGTGCTTATTTTCTGTTTACGTGTTTCGGTAATTCCCTCGATGTCATAAATACCACTACCTCCTATTACCCCAATTTTAACTTTCTCCATTATCTTACCTCCTCGCTGTTGCTACTATGAAGATTGTTCGAACTATTTGTTTTCTCTGTGAGACTTAATTACTTCCACTACTTTCTGGGCTAAAGTAATAAATTCCCCAAGGGATTCTTCAGATACGGTAATGAAATTTCTCTTGTACCTTTCTCCTCCCAGGGAGATGGACTCAGTAATCTTCACAAACTTTCCATTCTCATTTTCTTTCACGTCGAAAAAGAAGGTCTTGCCTCTGTCAGTTCTAAAACGTTCGCTGTGGATTTCTCGGTCAGGCATCTATTTCTCCTTTCTTGCTATTTCCGGTTATATTCTTTTCACTATTTCTTTTAATAATCTGGAGAGTTTCGCCTTTGCTCTTTCTGCTACTCTCAAGACAGACTGGTGGTTCATTGGTTCTTTCGAGGTTCCTCCTGCCATATTGGCCACACAGGAAATGCCCAGAATCTTCAGTCCCAGCTGTTTACCTACAATTGACTCGGGCACAACAGACATACCCACTAAGTCTGCGCCCATTCTGCGAGCCATCTCTGTTTCTGCCGGGGTCTCGTAAGAAGGTCCCCTCATAGCAATGTAAACTCCCTGTTGAAGTTTAATCTTCAGGACTTTGGCACAACTTAGAACAATACTAATTAAATCTCTGTCATAGACATTTTCCAGATTAGTGAAAGTGATTGACTGGCCCTGGGTTCTATCTCCTATTAGAGGATTATCTCCCATAAAATTTATATGGTCAGTAATCAGCACTAAGTCTCCTGGACTAAAATTCTTATTTATCCCTCCTGTTGCAGCGGTAATGATTAGATTTTCTATTCCCAGACGAGCCATTACCCTTACGGGGTAAGTAATTTCTCTCATGGTGTAGCCTTCATAGAAGTGGACCCTTCCCTTCATTACACAGACCTCTTTCCCTTCCAATTTGCCGAGGACCATCTCTCCAGCATGACCTTCTATGGTGGGACGGACAAAATGGGGAATTTGATTATAGGGAATCGTGTAGGCTTCTCTAACATCATCAGCAATTCCTCCCAGACCCGAACCTAAAATCAAGCCAATTCTGGGCTTACCCAGGGCCCGGGAACAGTTAGCTTTTATTATCTTCTGTAATGTTTTTAAACTTTCTTCAATCATTTTTTAAGTAATCTTTACCACGATATCGCCGATGATATCGGCTGCTTCGTCTCCCCTGTCTGCAGCATTTGAGAGGTGCCTGTAAATTTCCCGCAATTTCAAAATATATATGAAATCTTTACTCTGGAACAATTCTGCCAGTGCCTCGTGATAGAGGTGTTCTACATAGTTCTCCACTTTCTTTGCTCTTATGAGATGTTGCAGGCAGGATTTATGTTTTCTTTTCAATTCCTGCACTGCCAGACATAAATGTTGAGCAGATTCGCAGAGAGCCTGAGCCATCTTTTTAAGATGTTCATTTGTCTTTACTTTAAAAAGCAGCATTTCGTTAACTGTACTTTTGGCATAATCTACCATATCATCGATTGCCCGGGAGAGGGCAAAGATATCTTCTCTATCTATTGGCGTGACAAATGATTTAGTCAATTCCTCAACCAGAATGCGTCTTGCTTCATCAGCCTCTTTCTCAATCTCTTTGACCCTGTTGCCTTTCTCCTCGGTTACCTGTTCAATAAAATCTTTCAGAGCAGCCATTCCTTCTTCGCTCTTTACTGCTTGGTCAGCCAGCATCTTAAAAAAATCTCTCTTTTTAGGAAACAGTCTCATAAATTTCTCTCCCTTACAACAATTTATTAATAAGAAGGTAAAAGAATATGGAGAGTATGGCGGTAACTGGAATGGTAACAAACCAAGTAATCAAAATTTCCCTGACCACTTCCCATCTGACAGCCTTTGGCCTCTCCGCTGAACCAGCGCCCATAATTGTGGAAGTAGCTATTTGGGTTGTGGACACGGGAAAGCCGAAAAGCGCTGCCCCATAGATAATAATCGCTGAAGAGCTCTGAGCAGTAAATCCATGAATAGGACGAATTCTGTAAATCTTGACACCTAAAGTCTTAATAATCCGCCAGCCTCCACTTAAGATTCCTAAGGCAATAGTGCCAGCACAGGCAACAACTACCCAGCGAGGAATAGGAAAAGTTCCTGATGGTGGATGGTAAAGCCCCAAGACGACCAGAGAAAATGTAATTACTCCCATTGTCTTCTGAGCATCGTTTGTTCCATGGGAAAGAGCCAGAAGAACCGAAGCGCCAACCTGCAATCTTTTGAATAGACTGTTGGCTCTGGGAGAAGACCTCTGAGAAAAAAAGTAGGCAATCTTAGTAAATAGAAAACCCAGAATTAAACCGACTATGGGAGATGCTACCAGAACCAAAAAGATACCGGCAACCCTATTCCAGTTAACAATGGAAAATCCCCCGCCCACGATAAATGCACCCAGGAGACCTCCAATCAAGGCATGAGAAGAACTGGTAGGAATTCCAAAATACCAGGTGAAGAGGTTCCAGCTAATTGCAGCTATTAAAGCAGCAAATACTATTATGATACCATTAGGGATTACCTTAATAACTTCGGGGTTGACAATTCCTTTCCCTATTGTCTGGGCCACAGCTGTTCCCAGAAAATAGGCTCCAATAAACTCAAATACGGCAGCAATGATTAATGCCCAGATGGGTGATATTGCCCGAGAAGAAACCATGGTAGCGACAATATTCGAGGAATCGTGAGCACCATTACAGTAGTCGAAAAACAATGCAACAGCAACGAGCAATATGGCTATCGTAAACGGATCCAACTATACCCCTTGTCTATGGCGCGAAGCCTCAGATTCGCTACCCTTTTCTTTTCAATACCTTTTCTACTGCTTTTATAATATCAAATCGTGTCAACCCAAAATCCTGTATTAACTCCTGAGGACTTCCTGACTTACCGAAGTGGTCTTTAATTCCCACCATTTCCACTGGCACGGAATACTGCTTCACCGCCACCTCAGTCACTGCACTACCAAACCCACCGGAAAGTTGATGTTCTTCGGCAGTAACAATAGCTCCTGTTTCCTTTGCTGCTTTAAAAATTATCTCCTCATCAATAGGCTTTACTGTATGTAAATTAATTACCCCTGCAGAAATTCCCTTTTTATCCAGCTCCCTTGCTGCTTCTAAAGCCTCATACACCATAATTCCACAGGCAAAGATTGCTACATCCTTACCCTTACGCATTGTTATTGCCTTACCAAGAATAAATGGAGTATCTTTTGTTGTAATTATGGGAATGGGTGATCTACCAAATCTTATATACACCGGTCCCGATACTTCTCCCGCCTGAATGGTGGCCTTTCTTGTCTCAATAGCATCGCAGGGAACAACGACCTTCATATTGGGCAAAACTCGCATAAGAGTAATCTCCTCAATAGACTGATGGGTAGCACCATCAGCACCAACCGAAATTCCTCCGTGACTTCCACCTATCTTTACATTTAGATTACTATAACAGATTGTGA
>WJOT01000060.1 GCA_009619095.1 Clostridia bacterium | reverse complement strand
TAGTCATCATCATCAGAGTGGAAATAATGTTGAAAGCTGCTACCAGAACAATCAAAACCAGAATAATGAACATCGTTACCTTCTCCAGTTTCAAGGCGGCAAACAGGTTCCTATGGGTTACCATCCAGCTCCTCGCCCAATAAGGGTAACCCAGTTCTTTTTGAATCAGGGATGCGACATTATTTGCTTTGAAGATATTATCAATTTTAACTTCCAGCCCCGTAGCTCTTTCTCCCAGGTTAAACAACTTTTGAGCTACAGGGAAGAAAATATAGGCAAGGTTTGCATCGTATTCATACATTCCTGAATCGAATATCCCCACTAACCGAAACTTCTCCATCCTGGGAATCATTCCCAACTGCGTGGCCATATCCATGGGAGAAATCAAAAGCACATTCATTCCCAAAGAGAGATGCAAATTCTTAGCCAATACCTCTCCCATAACAATGCCCTTTTCAGACTTACCCAGGTTCTTGGGAAGAATCTTACCCTGGGAGCTGTCATTTTTCTTTAAAGGAAATTCAAGATAATCGAGGTTTCCTTCCTTTAAATGTGTCAGGAGACTGGCAACATTTTTTGTCTCTTTCGGGAAAATTCCTTTGATCACAGCTCCCGAGGTTCTATCGCCATTCCTCAATATTGCCTGCCCATAAACAAAAGGAGCAACAGCTACTACCGATTCTATTTTCTCTATCTTTTTCTGAACTATATTCGGTTCTTCCAATCCCATATTTCTCTGGTCCAGAACCACAACGTGCGAACTCATTCCTATGATTTTCTCGCGCAAATCATTCCTGAATCCATTCATCACCGAGAGAGTAATAATCAGCGCAGCAACACCCAGGGCTATGCCGCTAATAGAAATCAAGCTAATAATGGAAATAAAAATCTGCTTCCGTTTAGCTTTTAAATATCTCCAACTAATAAAAAGTTCGTATCCCATTCTTCTGCTCTTAAAATTATTATCCTGTTTCTTTTCTCATCTGGGGAAAAAGAATTACGTCCCGAATAGAATTGGAATTGGTAAACACCATAACCAGGCGGTCTACCCCTATGCCCAAACCCCCGCAGGGTGGCAGACCATATTCCAGGGCACGCAGATAGTCCTCATCGACTTCGGCTTCTCTTCCCTCCCCAATGTCTTTCTCCTCAACCTGTTTTTCCATTCTTCTTCGCTGCTCTACAGGATCGTTCAGCTCGGAATAAGCATTTGCCAATTCTTCTCCCCCTATGAACAGCTCAAACCGTTCCACTAATTCAGGATTATCCTTCTTTGCCTTAGCCAAAGGGGAAAATTCAGCGGGATAATCGAGTACAAATGTTGGTTGTATTAGTTTCTTTTGCACATAAGATTCAAAAATATGGTCAAGAATTTTGTGTTTGGGACTATCCTTCTTATATTTTACATTTAATCTGTCGGCTGCCTTTCTCATTTCAGATAACCCGTGAATATTTGTAAAGTCAAGCCCCGTATGTTCCTTCAACAATTCATACAGGGAAAACCTTTGCCAGGGAATTTTTCCCAAGCTAATTTTGTTTTCCTGATAGACGAAGTCCTCCTTCCCCAGAACTTCTTTGGCAATAGACAGAATCATTTTCTGGCAAAGGTCCATCATCCCATTATAATCTGAATAAGCCTGATATACTTCCAGCATAGTGAATTCTGGATTGTGTCTGGTGGAAACCCCTTCATTCCTGAAACTTCTGTTTACTTCATAAACCTTCTCCAGTCCTCCCACCACTAAGCGCTTCAAAAAGAGTTCCGGTGAGATTCGTAAATAAAGATCCATATCCAATGCTTGATGATGCGTAAGGAAAGGTTTAGCTGCTGCTCCACCTACAATCGATTGCATCATCGGTGTTTCCACTTCCAGAAACCCCAGGTTATCCAGGAATTTTCTTATCCCCTTAATAATCAAACTGCGCGTACAGAAAACATCTTTTACTTGTTCATTGACCACCAAATCTATATATCTCTGGCGATAACGAGTTTCGATGTCTTTAAGCCCATGCCATTTTTCAGGCAATGGCCTGAGTGACTTAGCTAAAAGGGTTAAATCTTCTACCTGAATAGACAACTCTCCTGTCTTAGTGGAAAAGACTTTTCCAGTAACCCCAATTAAATCTCCAATGTCAAACTTTCTAAATATTTGATAGTTACGTTCTCCTAAAACATCTTCTCTAATGTAAATCTGTAACTTCCCCGTTTGATCTTTCATGTGGGCAAAGCTGGCTTTACCCATCCCCCGTAGACTCATAATTCTTCCGGCAAGAGAGACAGTCTCTTCAGTTTTCTCCTCTGCTTTTAACGTTCCGTATTTCTCTCTAACCTGACTGATGGCATGGGTTATAGAGAAATTACGAGGATAAACATCGACCCCTAACTTGCGCAACTCTTCCAATTTCTGTTTTCTCTCGGAAATCAACTTATTAATTTCATTCATAATATTATTTCCTTTTCCCTTCAAAACTTTTATTATATTACATAAAGTTCTTCTCTGTCAAACAAAAACACTCTGCTTCCTTTGTAGGGGACGGACGCAGTTTATGCCGATTTTTCGGCGTGCCGTCCCTTCCTTTGGGCGACCATCCCGATACATCGGGATCGCCCCTACTTTCCAACTTCCTTAAGGGCTGACTCAATTCTTTCTAATAGAGTCGTTTCTATCTCTTCTTTCTTTTGAGTTAATATCTTCTCTAAAGATTTGGCAGCTCTCTCCCTGACGAACTCCCAGGAATCTTGTAATAGAGAAAGCAAGATTTCTGCTGCCGTCTGTGAACCTATCTCGCCCATCGCCCAGGCTCCACTCAACCTCATCCACTGGTCATCACTTTTACACATCTCAGTGAGCATTACCATAGCTTTCTCTTTATTAAACTTATATAGAGCTTTACCTGCATTGGCTCTTACCCGGCTATCTCTATCCTCTAAGAATGGCTTGAGTAGCCTTCCGCCAACTTCTGGGTCGTCCACTGTGGTTTCAATCAACTCCACTCCATCTGCTCTTGCTCTAATATGCGGGTTTATGTCGGTGATGATTCCCCGTCCTCCGCCCGGTTTCTCCACAACTACTTTTCTCGTCTCTCCTCTAAGTGCTCCAGTCAGTTTCTCTAATAGCTCTAAAGTCCTCTCCTGGTTTCCCAGGAGTATCTTCTCCACTCGCTGGCGAAACTCTTCC
>WJOT01000115.1 GCA_009619095.1 Clostridia bacterium | reverse complement strand
ACGGAGTGGTAGTCATTCCTCAAAAGAGAGCAGTGGAAATTACCAATCGGGCAATGGACGTATTAGAGAGGGAGAACAGGATACGAAAAGAGATTAAACAAGGCGGGACCCTGGGAAAAGTTACAGAACTCTTGAAATGGGAGAAAAAGTAAGACATTTCCCCTTGAGAAAAATATTTAGGGGGCTAGTAGAATGGAATTTAAGGGAGTGTGTACAGCGATTGGCAGCTTACCTCACCAGGACGTTGACAGAGCCTGTGAGATAGTGTTGGAGAGTTTTCCTCAAATACCGGCTTGGCCACAACTTCCCAAGCGTAATTTACGGGAGAATATGTATGTACAGGTGAGTGAAGGGATGCCTTGTCTCGTCTTAGATGAGGAGAAAGGAAAGGTCTACTTCCAGACAAAAGGAGATATAAGTGGGGAGTTAGAGAAGTTCTATGAAAAGATAATAGAGAACAAAGTCGATTATTTTAAGATTAGCGAGGATTACGCAGCAGGGTTCCACGCTTTTATGGAACTTGTTAGAAAGACTCTCTCAAAGGAGGGGGAGGGAACTGGTATTTTAGCGCTCAAGGGACAACTTATTGGTCCTATTAGTTTCGGACTCACTGTTACTGACGAAAATAGAAAATCCATTCTTTACCACGAGCAGCTTGTGGATGCAGTAGTGAAGACTTGTGGGATGAAGGCTCGCTGGCAGGTTAGAAGAATGAAAGAGGTCTTCCCTCAAATTATTATTTTTATAGATGAGCCCTATCTTGCGTCCTTTGGTTCTGCTTTCGTCTCACTGAGTAGAGATGAAGTGGTAAATTATCTGAATCAGGTTATCGACTCCATTAAATCAGAGGGAGCGATTGCCGGGATACACTGTTGTGGGAACACAGACTGGTCGATTCTTATGGACACAAAAGTGGACATTATAAGTTTCGATGCATATAGTTATTTGGAAACCATTAGTTTGTACCCAGAAAAGTTAAAAGAATTTTTGAGTCAAGGTCGACACTTAGCATGGGGTATTGTGCCCGCATCCTCCCAGGTAATGGAAGAGGAGATAAACAGTTTAATTAAAAGATTCGAAGATGGATTGAAACTCTTAAACAGTAAAGGTGTAGAGAGAGAAAGGATTCTGGGGAATTTATTGATTACTCCCAGTTGCGGCACAGGAACTCTACCGGTAGAGGTTGCTGAGAAAGTAGTGAAGTTGACCAGAGGAGTTTCCGATAATATTAAAGCCAGTTATTTCCGGGGGTGAGTGAGTGAAGGAGTTAGTCGAACCCTTACAGTGGATAGGGGAAATTTCCCCTCTATCTCCTCCGCATAAGTTATTCCGGCAATTTTTGAATAGTCGCTATAGCTTTTTCCTGGAAAGCGGAGGTTCTGCAGGCGATTTCAGCAGGTATTCGTTCATCGGTAGTGAGCCCTTTCTTGTGTTCAAGAGCAAGGGAAAACAGATTGAAATTTATGAACAAGGACAGACTCAGAGATTCTCGGGAGACCCTTTTGATGTTCTCAAACGGCTCATTTCTCAGTACAACTTAGCTTCTTCTGGACATTCTCCTTTTCCCGGT
This sequence comes from Clostridia bacterium, assembly GCA_009619095.1. GTDB lineage: Bacteria > UBA6262 > WVXT01 > WVXT01 > WVXT01 > WVXT01. The sequence goes on along the minus strand of WJOT01000115.1, from coordinate 30,992 downwards.
GGAGCAGTGGGTTATTTTGGCTATGACTTATGCCATTTCGTGGAAAAATTGCCCAGAAACAGCTTTGACGATTTACAACTTCCCGACTGCTATTTAGGTTTTTATGACCTGGTGTTATCTTTCGACCACTTAACGGGTAGACTGTTCATCTCTTCGTCGGGTCTTCCGGAAAAAGAACCGGCCAGAAGAAGAGAGAGAGCCAAGTGGCGACTGGAAGAAGCGATGGAGATATTGAACAAAACTTCCCCAGAAGATTTCTCAGTCAGAGAAGAATACAATATTGGGGAAATAAGCTCGAATTTTTCACGGCCAGCTTATCTTGACGCTATAGAGAGAGTCAAAGAGTATATCAGGGCAGGAGACATCTTTCAGGTAAACCTTTCCCAGAGGTTTGTATGTTCTCAGATGGCTTCGCCGTTCATTATATATGAGAAGCTTCGTCGAATTAATCCGGCACCGTTTGCCAGTTTGTTAAATTTTCCTGAACTAACTATAGTAAGTGCCTCTCCCGAAAGGTTCTTACGCATATCGGGAAGAAAGGTTCAGACTCGTCCTATTAAAGGCACGCGGCCCCGGGGTAGAGACGACCTCGAAGATAAAGAGTTAGCCAGAGAACTCTGGGAAAGTGAAAAGGATAAAGCAGAACTAATAATGATAGTTGACCTGGAAAGAAATGATTTGGGGAGAGTTTGCGAATACGGCTCTGTAAAGGTACCCAAACTCATCACTCTGGAGACCTATCCCACAGTCTTTCATCTTGTTTCTACGGTGGAGGGAGTGCTAAAGGAAGACAAAGACCACATCGACTGTTTAAGAGCCTGTTTTCCAGGGGGGTCGATAACAGGTGCGCCCAAGATAAGGGCTATGGAAATAATCGATGAGCTGGAGCCAAATCAGAGGGGGGTTTACACTGGCTCTATCGGATACATAGGATTTAATGGCGAAACCGACCTCAACATTGTAATTAGAACCATGGTAATTACTGCTGGAAAGATATACTTCCACGCTGGTGGCGGAATTGTAGCCGACTCTGATCCCGCGTCAGAATATGAGGAGACGCTACATAAAGCCAGAGCTTTAATAGAAACTCTGACTATGGGGAAAGGGAAAGAGGCGCTTACCCATCCCAGCAGTTTGTAAACTGAGCCTTTTGGAGTCCTCCCAAAAGGGAGGTTGGAGTGTCAAGCGAAAGCTTGATCAGGGTGAAACTTTCGTTTCACACTCCAGAATTTTGGAGGGTCGGGAAAGTTCTGAATATGGAGAAAATCTTTCTCAATGGTTCTTTTGTGAATCTTGCCCAGGCAAAAATTTCCGTCTTCGATAGAGGATTTCTCTATGGAGATGGTCTATTTGAGACAATGCGAGCCTATTGGGGTGAAGTTTTTCGCCTGGAAGACCATCTGGATAGGCTATTCCGCTCGGCAAAAGAAATAGAGATCTCTTTCTCCTATACTCGAAAAGAGCTAAAAAATATAATCAAGAGAATACTAAAAACAAATAATCTTTCCGAAGCCTATATAAGACTTACTCTTTCCAGAGGAGTTTCCGAGACTGGCTTAATTTCTAAATCTAAATCATCAGCCACTTTAGTAATAGTGGCCAGAAAGTTCAAGCCACTTTCTCCTGTAGAGTATAGAAGAGGATGGAGAGCTACAGTAGTTGGGCCCAGACAGAATCAGGCATCCCCTGTATCCAGATTGAAGTCGCTCAACTTTCTAAATAATATATTGGCCAGAAAAGAGGCAAAAGCCAAGGGAGTTGATGAGGGAATTTTGCTCAATACTATAGGTGATGTTACTGAAGCTTCGACGAGCAATATCTTTTTGGTGAAAAGAGGAATTGTAATTACACCACCAGAAGAGTCAGGGTTATTGCCCGGGATAACGCGAAGAGTCGTTCTGGAGTTGGCTACCAGCCTGGGACTTAAGGTATATAAAAGAAGGATTTCCTTAGATGAGCTGATAGGAGCAGAGGAGGCTTTCCTTACTAATTCTTTAATTGAAATTATGCCCCTGGTAGAAATAGATTGTCGTCGAATCGGCAAGGGAAAACCAGGCACCCTCACTCAGAGAATCCATAAGGCATATAAAACCCTGGTGAAAAGCGAAATTGGGAGAAAAGAATGAAATTGGCAATAACCGGTAAAGGGGGAGTGGGAAAGACTACTCTGGCTGCAGGATTGGCCCTTAGTTTTTCTCAGGAGGGGAAGAAAGTTATTGCTATTGATGCCGACCCCGACAGTAACCTGGCAGCCACTCTCGGCTTTCCTGAACCGGAGAAGATAGTCCCCCTTGTGGAGATGAAGGAACTGATTGCAGAGAGGACAGGGGTTGAACCCGGCACAGTGGGAGGCTACTTCAAACTCAATCCCAAAGTAGATGATATTCCTGATAAGTTTTCCAAAGAGCATCAAGGCATAAAACTTCTGCTTATGGGAAGGGTAAAGAAGGGTGGAAGTGGATGTTTCTGTCCTGAAAACGCTTTTCTTAAAGCAATACTTTCCTATCTATTTTTTAGTCGGGAAGATATTGTAATTCTCGATATGGAAGCAGGCATAGAACATTTAGGAAGAGGCACAGCAGAAGGAGTGGATGGTCTCATTGTGGTTGTGGAGCCGAGTATGAGGTCTCTGGAGACGGCGTTTAGAATTAAGTCTCTGGCAAAAGATTTGAAAATAGAAAGAGTTTTTCTTGTTGGTAATAAAGTTCATAGTGATGAAGATATAGATTTCATTAGAAAGAATAGTTCTGATTTTGAAATTTTGGGTTTCATTTGGTATAATAATAAGTTAATTGATAAAGTTACAAATTCTATAATTGCAGAGATAAAAGAAATTAAGGAAGGTTTAATCAGGAGGCAAGATGAGAGAGAAAGAGAAGTCCATAGATAAGGCAAGCCAGGAACTATTGAAGATTGCCGAAAAAGAGGGAATCGATACTGCATGGGATAGATATGAAGCGATGCTTCCCCAGTGTGGGTTTGGTGAACTTGGTCTTTGCTGCAGGAACTGTATTTTAGGGCCATGCCGGATTGATCCCTTTGAGGAGGGTCCCCAAAAAGGAGTTTGTGGGGCTACGGCAGAGATTATTGCCGCTCGAAATTTAATCCGTATGATTGCTGCCGGGGCTGCTGCCCACTCTGACCACGGACGGGACATTGCCCATACGTTGCTCATGACTGCTCAGGGAAAGACGAAGGGCTATGAGGTTAAGGATGAAGAAAAGTTACTTTCCCTTGCCAATGAGTTGGGAATAAAGACTAATGGAAAAGATAAGAAAAAAATTGCAGTGGAGGTGGCGGAAAAAGTATTTTCTGAGTTTGGTCAACAACACGGAGAGCTCCAATTTTCTCGCCGGGCTCCAGAGAAGAGACAGGCCTTATGGCGGAAACTAGGGATTATGCCCAGAGGAATTGACAGGGAGATTGTGGAGGTGATGCATCGTACACACATAGGAGTGGATAATGATTGTGAAAATCTCATAACTCACGGTATGAGAACTGCTTTAGGAGATGGATGGGGTGGTTCTATGATTGCTACCGAACTTTCCGATGTCCTTTTTGGGACCCCCAAACCTATCCGGGCTAAGGTGAACTTGGGTGTACTTAAACAGGATGAAGTCAACTTAGTAGTGCATGGTCACGAGCCTACGCTTTCTGACGTTATTGTCGCTGCTAGTCAGGACCGGGAGTTAATCGAACTTGCCAAAAAGAACGGAGCAAAAGGTATTAACTTAGCTGGAATCTGCTGCACTGCCAATGAGATTTTGATGCGTCATGGCATTCCTATTGCAGGAAACTTTCTCCAGCAAGAGCTGGCCATAGCTACGGGAGCAATCGATTTAATGCTGGTGGATGTGCAATGTATAATGCCTGCTCTTTCCTCAGTAGCTAAATGTTTCCATACAAAGCTTGTCTCCACTTCTCCCAAGGCAAAATTTCCCGGAACAGAACATGTAGAGTTCAAAGAAGAGGAAGCTCTGCCTATTGCTAAAAAGATTGTAAGAATGGCGGTGGAGAATTTCAAGAATAGAGTGAAAGAGAAAGTTAATATACCCAAAGAGAAAATGGATTTGGTGGCGGGATTTACTGCAGAGAGTGTGTTTAAGTTTCTGGGAGGGAAATATCGAGCTACTTATCGTCCGTTGAACGATGGTATAATCAGTGGAAGATTGAGAGGGGCAGCAGGTATTGTTGGCTGCAACAATCCCAAGATAAAGCATGATTGGGGTCATGTGGAGATGACTAAGGAGTTAATTAAAAATGATGTCCTGGTAGTGGTCACTGGTTGTTCAGCTATTGCCGATGCCAAGGCAGGACTTTTGAAGCCAGAAGCTGCGTTTCAATATGCGGGAAAGGGTCTTCGGGAAATATGCGAGACAGTGGGACTTCCTCCAGTCCTCCACCTTGGCTCATGCGTAGATAACAGCCGAATTCTAATTACTCTCTGCAACGTTCTTGCCGAAGGTGGATTGGGTGAAGATATATCCGATTTGCCTGTTGCCGGCGCGGCTCCAGAATGGATGAGCGAGAAAGCAGTTTCTATCGCATTCTATGTTGTGGCTTCGGGAGTTTTTACTGTGCTGGGGAGTCCCTTTCCAATTTTGGGAAGTAAAGAAGTAACCGAGTTACTTACCAAGAAATTGGAAGGGACTGTGGGAGCAAATTTTGCTTTCGAATCTGACCCCATCAAGGCTGCCCACCTGATGATTGAACATATAAATAAGAAAAGGGAAGCTTTGAAGCTAAATCCCGTAATGTACGAAGCCAAGGAGAAAGTACTGGTATGAAAACAATTCTTTATGTTGATCTGGATAAGTGTTTGGCCTGTAAGACTTGCGAACTGCAGTGTGCTATAGAACATTCCCAGTCCAAAGACCTTTTCAAAGCAATTGAAGAGGAACCCCTCCCACAGGCTCGGGTGAAGGTGGAAGCTTACGAGGACTTAGCCGTTCCTTTACAATGCCGCCACTGTGAGGATGCCCCCTGCATCAAAATTTGTCCCACAAAGGCGCTGGAGAAGTTAGCGCCTGGGGAGCCAGTCATTATTAAAGAAGATTTGTGTATCGGCTGCAAGTGGTGTCTTCTGGTTTGCCCTTTTGGAGTTTTGAATCTTAATCGGGAAGGAAAGGTAATTATCAAGTGTGACCTTTGCCTGGAGAGGCTGGAAAAAGGTGAGGAACCAGCCTGCGTAGAGGCATGCCCGACAAAAGCGTTGAAACTTCTTTCTCCGGAAGAAGTAGCTAAATTAAAGAAAGCAGAGTTTCTGGTCGGCTTCAAAAAGGATGGTAAAACAATCAAAGGATAAAATAATGAATGACAAGATGAAAAGAAAAGTAGACTTAGAGAAAGTGATAAACAAATACAAGGCGGAGAAAGGTGGAATAATTTCTGTGTTGCAGGAAATAAATCGTGAATATGGTTATTTATCTGAAGATGCCTTGAAGCTGGTAGCCAAGAAACTGGATGTTCCTTTAATTCAGGTTTATAGTATCGCTACCTTCTATACTGCCTTTAGCCTGAAGCCCAGAGGACGCCACTTGATAAATGTCTGCCTGGGAACGGCCTGCTTTGTAAAGGGGGGAAATAGGATTCTGGAAAAGCTGGAAAGAGAATTGGGGATAAAGGCCGGCGAGACAACCAAGGAGTTGAGGTATTCTTTAGATACCGTTCATTGTATCGGATGTTGCAGCCTGGCTCCCGTGATTAGAATTGACGAAGATGCCTATGGCCGATTGAAACAGGAAAAAGTTCCAGAAATATTAAAAAAGCATAAATGAAAATAAAAAACCTGAAAGATCTCGAAGAATTAAAAATAAAGGGGTTAGAATCTCTTTACCCAAAGAGGACAAAAATAAATGTGGGGTTGGGGACTTGCGGAATAGCCACAGGTGCGCGGGCAGTATTTGATTCAATAGCCGATGAAATAGAAAAGCAGGGAATCGATGCTCTAGTGGGCAAGACGGGATGTCTTGGGTTTTGCCAGAGGGAGCCCCTTGTCGATGTCTGGCAGCCTGGGAAGTCCCGGATAATCTATTGCCAAATGGATCCTGAAAAGGCGAGGGATTTGGTGACTGGGCTTGCTCAAGGGAAGACGAGAAAAGAATGGGCCCTCTGCAGGATGGAAGAAGAAGAGTTCATAATAGAGAATACGAAAAAGAAATATTCCATCAAGGAAAAAGACGGGAAGGATATTCCATTATATCGAGAGATTCCGTTCTATAGGAAACAAAAGAAGATTGCTCTGAGAAATTGTGGTTTTATGAACCCTGAGAATATAGAAGAATATATAGCTCGAGGGGGTTACTTCTCTCTAGCCAGAGTTCTCTCCAGGCTTAAGGAGGAAGAGGTAATCGAAGAAATAAAGAACTCCGGTTTGAGGGGAAGAGGGGGAGCAGGATTTCCTACGGGTCTTAAGTGGAAATTCTGTCGAGATGCTCGGGGAGAACCCAAATATATAATTTGTAATGCAGATGAAGGCGACCCTGGAGCGTATATGGACAGGAGCATACTTGAGGGAGATCCCCACAGTGTTTTGGAGGGAATGGTTATCGGAGCATATGCGATTGGCTCCCATGAGGGATATATTTATGTAAGGAATGAGTATCCATTAGCTGCTCAGAGCGTCGAGCGGGCAATTAGACAGGCCGAAGAATATGGTCTTCTGGGAGAAAACATATTTAATTCTGGATTCAATTTCAGGATAAGGATAAGTCAGGGTGCGGGCGCTTTCGTTTGCGGAGAAGAGACGGCACTTTTGGCTTCCATTGAGGGGAAGATAGGTGAGCCCAGACCAAGGCCACCTTTCCCTGCAGAGAGAGGACTTTGGGATAAGCCGACAAATATTAATAATGTCAAGACGTGGGCAAATGTCCCTGTCATCATAGCCAGGGGAGCAGATTGGTATTCTAAGATGGGGACTGCGAAAAGCAAAGGCACAATGGTTTTCTCCTTAGTAGGGAAGATCAATAACACTGGATTAGTGGAAGTTCCTATGGGAATTAAGTTGAGAGAGATGATTTATGATATTGGAGAAGGAATTCCTGAAGGTAAGAAGTTCAAGGCAGTGCAGACAGGCGGTCCTTCCGGAGGTTGCATTCCCTCAGAATTGGCCGACCTGGAAGTCGATTATGAAAAGTTAACTCAGGCGGGGTCGATGATGGGCTCGGGGGGAATGGTGGTTATGGATGAAGACACCTGTATGGTAAATGTGGCCAAGTACTTTCTTAACTTCACAAAAGATGAATCTTGCGGAAAATGCACGCCTTGCAGGGAGGGCATAAAGAGGATGCTGGAGATTCTCGATGACATAAGCAAGGGTAAAGCTAAGGAAACTGACTTAGAATTGCTGGAGACCCTGGCCAGAGTAGTTAAGGACGCTTCGCTTTGTGCACTGGGAGGAACTGCACCCAATCCAGTGTTGACTACTCTGCGCTATTTTCGTAACGAATACGAGGCTCACATAAAAGATAAGAAATGTCCGGCTCATATCTGTCCCGATTTAATTCACTACTCGATAGATAAGGAAAAGTGCACAGGTTGTGGGCTCTGCCTTAAGGAGTGTCCTCAAACTGCAATTTCCGGAGAGAAAAAGAAACCGCATTCGATAGACAAAAGTAAGTGCATCAAGTGCGGGGTATGTTTTGAAGTCTGCAATTTTGATGCGGTAGAGATAGACTGAGAGAGACAGATGTTAAATCTGACTATTGATGGTAAAAAAGTTTCGGTAGAGAAAGGCACAACTGTCCTTCACGCAGCCAGGAAACTGGGAATCGAAATTCCTACCCTATGTTATCACGAAGGGGTCAGCCCCTATGGAGCTTGTAGGGTCTGCTTGGTGGAGGTAGTTAAGGGGATAAAGACAGGACTTACAACTTCGTGTACCTGCCTGGCAGAAGAGGGCATGGAGGTAAAGAGTGATTCCCCGAGAGTGTTAGAGAGTCGAAAGTTAATGGTTGAGCTTCTCTTGGCTCGATGTCCAGAGGCAGAGAAAGTAAAGGATTTAGCCAGGAAGATGGGAATTGAAGGAGTGAGATTCAAGAGAGAAGATAAGGAATGTATTTTATGTGGTCTTTGCGTACGCGTCTGTCAGGAGATAATTGAAGCCAGTGTGATAGGATTCATCAACAGGGGGGCAAATAGAGAGGTGGAGACGCCCTTCCAGGCTCAATCCGATGTTTGCATAGGCTGTGGGGCTTGCAGTTCAGTTTGTCCAACAGAAGCAATTAAGATTAAAGAGATGTTTGATAAGAGAATTCTGGAAACCTGGCACACGGAATTGGAACTTAAAAGTTGTAAAATTTGCGGCAGATATTTTGTGCCTAAAAAAGAACTCGAACATTTAAAAGAAAAGATTGAATTGCCAGAAGATATTTTCGAAATCTGTACGGATTGTAAGAGAAAAAGTCTAACTGGGAAAATAGGTGAAATTAAAACAGGTGCAATTTGATAATGTGAAGGCTATTTTCTTGTGACAAGGGAGGAATAGTATGTCGAAAATAGTTATGGCAGCAGCAATTAGGGGAGCGCGAAAGATTGTCGGAGAAGCAGAGGAATTTTTAAATAAGGCAATTAAGGAAAAAGGGAAAGACCAGAAAGTTGAGTTTCCCGAGACAGCTTACTTCCTTCCCATGGTCTATGCACTTTTGGGAATAGAAGTAAAGAATTTGGGAGATATGATACCGGTGTTGAAAGAAGCAAAGTCACTTTTGAGAGAGGAGCCGAGCCAGTCTCTCTGGCTCCCCTATCTTGGCGATGCTCTCGATTCTGGTATAGCCACCCTTTTCGGAGAAGAAATTATTGTTGCCCTGAGATACCTGTATGGTAAAGAGCCCCAACCCGATTGTGTGGGTTTCTATACCGATACCTGGATGAGAAGTTATGGGATACAACTGGTAGATGGAAGAATGCCCGGTTTTGCTGTTATATTAGGTGCGGCTAAGGATAACAAAGCGGCGGTGGAGATAGTCAGGGAATTTCAGAAGAGAAGTATTATATGTTTTGTTGGTTCTAGTTCTAATGGCAAGAGTATAATCGACCAACTTAAAGAAGAGAATGTCCAGATGGGTTGGGAGACATATATAGTACCTTACGGACGCGATACTATAACTGCAATCTATGCGGCCAACTGGGCTATCAGGGCAGCTCTCACCTTTGGTGGCCTTAAGAAGGGAGAAGCACTGAAGTGTCTCAAATACTGTCAGAATAGAACATTTGCCTTTGGTTTGACTTTAGGCGAGCTGGATGATGTAAAGTATGCTACTGGCGCAGGAGCTATCAACATGGGTTTTCCTATAATTGCCGATACTGATATTCCTGAGGTAAAGCCCAGTGGTATCTGCACCTATGAACATTTAGTGAAAGAACTTGATTATAAGAAATTGGTTCCTACCTGCATTCAAGTAAGGGGTGTTAAGGTGAAGGTAGCGGAAATTCCCATTCCCGTTTCCTATTCTGCTGCTTTTGAAGGGGAATCTGTAAGAAAAGAACAGATGTATGTCCAGTTTGGAGGAAAATATTCCACTGCTTTTGAATATGTGACCAGTAGAGACTTGGATAAAGTGGAAGATGAGAAAATAGAAGTAATTGGGCCGGAAGTGGACGAAGCCGAAGAGGGTGGAGCAATGCCTTTGGGAATCTATGTCGAAGTAGCTGGCAGAAAGATGCAGAAGGATTTTGAGCCCATATTGGAGAGGCAGATTCATACTTTTTTAAACGAGGCTATGGGGATATTCCATATGGGACAAAGAGACATGTGCTGGTTAAGAATCAGTAAGGACGCGAAGAAGAAGGGCTTTAAGATTCGCCATTTTGGAGTAATTATTCACGCACGCCTTCACGATACCTTCAGGGCAATTGTGGACAAGGCTCAGGTTACCATTTATACTCGACAGGAAGATGTGGAAAAATATCATGCCCAGGCAAAAAAAGCTTATGAGGAACGCGATGAGCGTATGGCAGGAATGACCGATGAGAGCGTGGATACGTTCTACTCCTGTACTTTATGTGTTCCCAAAGGCGAGTCGATAGTTCTTGCCGATGGTTCATTTGACAAAATAGAGAATGTCATCGAGACCATGGCAGAAGAGCGAGACGTTGAGGTATTATCCTTCGAAAACCCACATCTTACGACAAAACCCATTAGAGAGCTTTTTGTTAACCCAGCTCCCAGGAAGTTGGCACATATAATGACCACCAATAACAATTTAATCAGATTAACTGCAAACCATAAGGTTCTGGTGGATAAGCCTGAGGGTTTAATCTGGACCGAGGCAGGTGCTTTAAGGAAAGGCGACCGACTTTTATCTGCAAGAACAGCCGATTTAAACGGAAGAAATCAAGATAAGGATAAGTCACTTTATTTAATAGATTTATTACCCGATGAAGTTAAGGTCTTCGACAACCAGTTTTTACAACAACTAAAAAGCGCTATATTAGAAAGATATGGTAAATTCGGTAACGCAGCGAGAGAGTTAGGGATTGAGTGGCGCAAGCTTTACTATGCTTTTTACTTTCCCAAAACAACCGCTTATCGAATTTGTTTTTATCGTTTGACTATTGATGAGATTAGGTCTATTTGTCAAGAGATAGGATGGGATTGGGAGATAGCCAAGCAAAGAATCAACAAGTTCGGAGTGCCCAAGGCTCCAGGGTGCGAACTTAAAAGGCTAATTCTGGATGAAGATATAATGTATCTCGCTGGTTTGATAGCATCCGACGGTCACGTCAGGCATAGAGGAAAAGGCACCTATGTTCAGTTCACCAATTCCGAAAAAGCTCTCATTGATAAGTTTGGTCAAATAGTGAAATCTCTTTTTGGAGTTTTACCTAAGACATATGTTGTCAGACCTCTTAAATCGTCTGCAAAGGGCCTTACGATTATAGGAAGAAAGCCTATCAATGTATCGTTAGTTTATAATCCTTTGATCGGTAAGCTAATGCTGGGATTAGGAATAGGCCATAAGAGAAAGAGAGGTGAAAAAAGCGAAAGCTGGACTGGAGAGAAGATTTCCCAGTTGTCTCCGAAATTGACAAGTGCCTTCATCAAGGGTTTCTTTGATGGAGACGGGCATGTGACCGATACACATATCCTCATTACTACCGGAACTTACAAAGGCGCTCAACATATATTTTTACTTCTTAAGAAATTAGGGATTTCCACATACATTACCAAGATAAAACGTGGATATCAAGTTGGAACTAGAAGTTTTGGTGACTATATCCGTTTCCGAGAAGTTATTTCGTCAAATCATCCCAGAAAGAGAAAAAAGATGGATGGGATGAAAACTTCTTTTGATAAAAATCATGTGGTGCGTACGGATACTGTGCCGCTTAAATGCGGGAAAATATTAAAGGAACTGCTTGAGAAATATAAGAAAAAGATTGAAATTACAAAATTGGCCGTTGATTATAAGAGCATCGAGGCCTGGACTAAAATAAAGTGCCGGGCTTCAAAAGGGAAGCTGAAATTATTATTGCATAGCCTAAAAGGCAAAATAGATGAAAATGACCGATTATATCAAGAGCTATTAAAATGGGTAGAGAGTGAGATAACATTTGAAAAGGTAAAAAGCGTAGAAAAAGTAAGGTATAATGAGAAGGAAGTCTACAATTTTAGTGTTCCGGGGACACATAATTATTTAGTGAATTGGATCGTAGCCAAAAATTGCCAATCGTTTGCTCCCAATCACCTCTGTATAGTTAAACCGGAGAGGTTAGGATTATGTGGCGCTTATAGTTACATTGATGCTAAGGCTTCTTTTGAACTGAATCCCACAGGACCCAATCAGCCGGTGAAGAAAGGAGAATGTCTTGACCCGGTAAGGGGTGAGTGGAAAGGAGTGAATGAATTCATCTATCAAAAATCGAACAAAACTTTAGACCGCTTCCACGGTTATTCCATAATAAGTTGCCCTGAAACAAGTTGCGGATGCTTCGAGTGTATCATAGCTATACTTCCTGAGACGAATGGTTTTATGATTGTAAATAGGGAATTTGCTGGTATGACTCCTATAGGAATGACTTTCAGCACCCTGGCTGGCTCTGTAGGTGGAGGAGCGCAGACACCAGGCTTTATGGGAATCGGAAGGCTGTATATCGTGAGCAGGAAGTTTATCTCTGCCGATGGAGGGATAAAACGCATAGTATGGATGACCAAAGAGCTCAAAGAAGCACTGGGAGACAAATTTAAGAAAAGGTGCGAAGAAGAGGGTGACCCTGACCTGATAGATAAAATTGCTGATGAGACAGTAGCCACTACAACAGAAGAACTTCTCTCCTATTTGCAGAAGGTGAAGCACCCCGCTTTAGAGATGGAGCCCCTGATATAATTAAGAAAGGAGGGGCGCCGGTCGCGACGAATAAGGAGCGACGACTGAGCGTAGCGAGGGAAAGGCGCGGGCGCGAGATGGTGAGCGCCCCGGACCGCTGTTCCGACGAATAAGGAGGAACGGGTTAGCGACGTCCCGATGAGTAAATCGGGGCAGGTCACCGACTGAAGCGAAGCGAAAGCGAAAGCGAAAGCGAAAGGAGGTGAGATTATGGCAAAAGCGACTAAAGTCAACCAGTTAATTGTGGAGACTCCTGATGAAGTGGGTATGATGGCAAAGGTCTGCTCGGCAATTTCGGATGTGGAAGTAAACATTAAAGCGATCTCTGCTTATGTTAAAGAAGGCAAGGGCTATTTTATGCTTCTGACGGAGGACAGTTCAAAGGCAGAACAGGCACTCAAATCTGCTGGTTTCACAGCCAGTCAGGAGGAGGTTATAGCTATTGAACTGGAAAACGAGGTGGGGGCAGCGAAAAAGACGACTCAAAAATTGGCAGATGCCGGAGTGAATCTAAAGTATTGTTATGGTTCTACTGGTAATGGCACCATGGCCCTCCTCGTGTTCAATTCCAACGATAATGAGAAAGCGCTAAAAGCCCTCGGGTCATAAGAGTCTCTGTGCAGTTATTCCGTAGCAGCAGAGTGAAGCTCTGGAATGTAGAGGCGACACGCAGTTTATCCCGTGCAAGCGGGGTGATCGCCCAAAGAGAGGGACGGCATGCCGAAAGGTCGGCATAAACTGCGTCCGTCCCCTACAGGAAGGCAAAGCTTTCACTTTGCTGCTACAAATAGGATGGACGCGGTGGGCTCGATGAAGCGGATGCTATAATTTTGCACCTCTATCGGAGGAGAGGATGGCTTTAACAGGTCTTGAAATTTATAAACATTTGCCGAAGACAAATTGTAAGAAGTGTGGTTTTCCCACTTGTTTAGCATTTGCTATGGCTCTGGCGGGAAAGAAGACTTCGCTGGATAAGTGCCCCGACATTACAGAAGAGGCGAAGATTGCCCTGGAATCTGCTTCTCAACCTCCTATGGCAACAGTTACTATCGGAAAAGGAGAAAATCAAGTAGAGATTGGTGGTGAGACAGTTCTCTTCCGGCACGAGAAGACTTTCTATCACCCTTGCGCTATTGGCATCACTTTGAGTGACTCGCTGGAAAAGGAAAAGATTCTTGAGCGAATTGAAAAGGTCAATAAGTTAAAATTTGAAAGGATAGGTATCCCGCTTCAGGTAAATCTCATTGCTATTTCCGACGATAGCAATAATCAGGATAAGTTTTGCGATGCAGTAAAAACCGCGACGGAAAAATCTAATTTACCATTAATTTTAATCTCCAATAATCCACAAGCCTTAGAGGCTGGTTTGAAAATATGTGCTGAAAGAAAACCATTAATTTATTCGGCTAAGGAAGATAATCAAGAAACCATGGTAGGTTTAGCTAAGAAATATTCCTGTCCCCTGGTAATTTATGGGAAAAATTTAGAGGAATTAGATTCCCTTTCCCAGAAGGTAGTTGCCTCGGGAATAAAAGATGTTGTCCTTGACCCTGGGACAAGAAATCTGGGTGGCTCTGTTCAGGATTTTACCCAGCTCAGGAGGTTAGCCTTAAAGAGAGGTTACCGACCATTCGGTTATCCGGTAATTACCTTTGTTAATGGTAGTGACCTTTACCAGGAAGTTTCTATGGCAGCCACTTATATTGCTAAGTATGCTAATATTGTGGTGCTGGATAGAATTGAGCCGGAGGAGATTCTACCTTTAATTACTCTGAGACAGAATATCTATACCGATCCTCAGAAGCCGATAATGGTTGAGCCTAAACTTTATGAGGTTGGCACACCAAACGAAAATTCTCCACTATTGGTAACTACAAACTTTTCTCTTACATTCTTTACGGTTCAGCCGGAGATTGAAGCGAGTAAAGTTCCCTCCTATCTATTAATCGTTGAAGCTGAAGGTCTCTCTGTGCTTACTGCCTGGGCTGCTGAGAAGTTTACCCCCGAGGGGATTGCTGAGGCAATGAACAAGGCAGAGGTAGAGAAAAAACTATCTCATAAAAAAATAATCATTCCTGGCTATGTAGCTGTAATGAAGGCAAAATTAGAAGATGAGAGTGGCTGGGAAGTTCTGGTAGGTCCCAAAGAGGGTTCGGGAATTCCCAAGTATCTGAAAGGGACATGGCAATAGGAAGCGAATGGCATTATGGAGAAATGTAAGATAATCTTTTATCCCTGGAAAAAGGAAGTAACTGTCCCTAGTGGCACTGACCTGTTGACCGCAGCAATAAGAGCTGGTGTCAATATTTATAACAGTTGTGGAGGTGAAGGGGTCTGTGGTCGATGCAAGGTTATTGTCAGAAAGGGCGAGGTCATTACCGAACCAACGGGACGTTTGAGTGCTGAGGAGAGGAAGAAGGGCTATGTTCTTGCTTGCCGTACTACCTGCAAAGGAAGAATGGAAATTGAAGTGCCTCCTGAATCTCGCCTGGAAGGTTTGGAAATTCTTACTGAGGAGGCAAAGGCAAAGAGGCTGGTTGGACTTTATACACCAGCAGAAGAAGTGGAAAAGGGGCCTGAAGTGGCTCTGGAGAGAGTGTTTACTCATGGTCCCCTTTCAACCAAGTTATATTTAGAACCTTCTCCTCCTACTTTGGAAGATAATGTTGGCGACTTGGAACGGGTCTATCGGGAAATCAGAAAGGGACGGGAAATTCCCATTATGCAGATGGGCTTAGCCAATATTAAAAAATTGAGCAAACTTCTCCGAGATAGTAACTGGAAAGTGACTGCCACCCTTGGTAATCGAAACGAGACTACCGAAGTGGTTCTAATTGAGCCCGGAGATACAACCAATAAGAACTATGGCGTGGCAGTAGATATCGGGACAACGACAATAGTGGCTTATCTGGTCAACTTGCCAGAGCGTCAGGTCCTGGGTGCAAAGGCTTGCTATAATCCGCAAGTCGATTTTGGTGAGGACGTTATCTCCAGAATAATTTTTGCTCAGGAAAAGGATAGGTTAGAAAAGTTGCACCATGTGGTAATAGATGCAATTAACAATCTCATTTTAGGAATGGCTCTGGAACACGATTTGACTCTTAACGATATTAATGGCGTTGCCTGTGCCGGGAACACAACTATGGTTCACCTTTTGTTGCGAGTTCCTCCCGAATATTTACGAAAGGAACCGTATGTCTCCACTGCTGGTTTCATGCCTGTTATAAGAGCTGCTGAGGCAGGAATTAAGATTAATCATCGAGGGCTTCTCTGTTGCATCCCTGGAGTGAGTAGCTATGTTGGTGGGGATATAACAGCTGGCGTTTTAGCTTCGGGATTGGATGATTTGCCAACTCTGGGACTGTTTATAGATCTGGGAACAAACGGTGAGGTAGTGTTAGGAAATAAAGATTGGTTGGTTTGCTGTTCCACTTCTGCTGGTCCCTGTTTTGAAGGTGGGGGGATAAAATGGGGAATTCGCGCTATGAAAGGCGCTATTCAGAGAGTGGAGATAAATCCTTCCAGGGATAAGGTCAATCTCTATACTATCGGAAAAGGGAAGCCCAAGGGTATCTGTGGTGCTGGACTGGTCGACTGTGTAGCTGAGCTCATGAAAAGTGGCAGGCTCAACAGGGCAGGTAAGCTAATTCCCGAGTCGTCGAAACGAATAAGGGAGGGAGAAGATGGTTGGGAATTCCTCTTAGTAGAGTCGAAGAAGTCTGCTGTGGGACAGGACATTGTTATAACTGAGACGGATATAAAGAACTTAATACATTCAAAAGGAGCAATCTATTCCGGAGCTGAAGTTCTATTGAAACGGGTGGGCTTGAGTTTCCAGGATTTAGAACAAGTGTTCATCGCCGGCGGATTGGGGACAGCTTTAGATGTGGAGAAAGCAATTATGATTGGGCTTCTGCCCGACCTTCCTCCGGAAAAATTCATCTTCATTGGCAATAGCGCCATTGCTGGAACAAGGATGTGTCTACTTTCTCAGGAGGCAATGATAAAGGCAGAAAAGATTGCGGGGAAGATGACCTATGTCGATTTGAGTACAGAGCCAGAATTTATGAATAATTATACTGCTTCACTTTTTTTGCCCCATACAGATATAAGCCTCTTCCCCAGCGTGAAGAAATTGATAGGTTGATTTAGGTGGCTAGTGATGGCTTTTACTATTGCAGTGGCCGGTAAAGGTGGAAGTGGCAAGACGACTTTAGCCACTCTGACTATTCTCCAGCTCATCAGAGAGAATAAGGGACCTGTTCTGGCAGTTGATGCTGACCCCAATTCCAATCTGAACGTAGGTCTGGGTATGAAATTTGAAGAGACTATAGCTGACCTACGAGAAGAGGTTCTGACTAAAGAAATTCCTTCAGGGATGTCCAAAACAGATTTTTTCGATTATCGCTTACACGAATGTCTGGTCGAGGGTGATAAAATCGATCTTCTGGTGATGGGTCGGCCGGAGGGTTCTGGCTGTTATTGTGCAGTCAACAATCTTCTCAGGCAATATCTCTCCAGAATTTCTAAGCAGTACAAATATGTAATTATGGATAACGAGGCGGGAATGGAACATTTGAGCAGGAGAACGACCGATGGTGTGGATGTACTACTTATCACCAGTGACCCTACTATAGTAAGTATCAGATCTGCAGCGAGAATTCAGGAAATCGCTCTGCAGATAAAGCTAAAAATAAAAGATATATATTTAATTATTAATCGAGTAGCAAAAACTAAAGATATTTCCTCTCTCATTTCAGGAACTATCTCCGATAGGTTATCGCTACTGGAAAATATACCCGAAGACCCTTTGGTTCTTGAGGCCTCTAAAAAAGAGGAAAACCTTCTTTCTCTTCCAATGGAATCTCCTGCTTTTCAAGCAGTTGGTAAATTAATGAAAAAGCTGAAGTTGTAGAGGTGCCACCCCTCTCTCCACTAAAGAATGGTGGGCATATCAAGTAAAATATAGGAGCATAAAATTGGAAAAAGCTACTGAAAAGTGGGCAAGTAAAGTTAACGAACTAATTATTGGAGCAACGCAGAAAGAGGGGGGAACGAGGAATTCTCTTATTAAAGTTGGAGGAGCCACTACTCTACCGTTTCTTCATTTTGAAGGAGTTATTCCTAATCCACCGGTAATTGCTATGGAAGTCTGGGATATGGAACCTCCCGATTGGCCGGCTGTACTAAAGGAGCCATTTGGAGAAGTGCTTGGTGATCCAGTAGAATGGGCTAAGAAATGTATAAACGAGTATGGAGCTAATTTCCTGTGCCTGCGACTCGCCTCCACACACCCGGACACCAAAAATAACTCTCCGGAAGAGGCTGCAGCCACGGTCAAGAAAGTTCTGGAAGTGGTGTCCGTGCCTTTAATGATTATAGGATGTAACCAGGCAGAAAAAGATACTGAAGTTATTCCCGCAGTCAGTGAAGCTGCTCGGGGAGATAACTGCCTGGTAGGCATAGCAGTGGAGGCAAACTACAAGACAATAACTGCAGCCTGTCAAAGTGATGGACATTCGATAATTGCAGAATCTCCCATTGATATCAATTTAGCCAAGCAATTGAATATTCTTATATCAGATATGGGTTTTTCTCCGGAGAAGATAATTATGCACCCTGCCACAGGAGCTTTGGGCTATGGTCTGGAATATACTTATTCCATAATGGAGCGCAGTCGCCTGGCAGCTCTGCAAGGAGATAAGATGATGTCTATGCCCATGGTAAATTTCGTTGGACAGGAAGCGTGGAGAGCCAAAGAAGCTAAAGCTTCTGAACAAGAGATTCCCGAATGGGGACCAATAGCTTCCAGAGGGCCACTGTGGGAAGTTACTACTGCTGTTAGTTATCTTCAGGCAGGAGCAGATATCTTGGTAATGTGCCACCCTAAAGCAATAGATAGCGTCAAGAAGGTTATCGAAGAATTAATGAAAAAGGAATAAGGAATTTGGAAGCTTGCACAGATTGAATCTGTGCCTACAACAAGAGGGCATCACGAGAGGTTTTGTAGGCACAATTTCAAATTGTGCAGGGATACATTCTGGAGGGAAAGAATATGTTTGTGATTGGGGAAAGAATTAACGGTATGTTTAATGATGTAGCTAAGGCAATTAAACAGGGTGATAAGGCTACTATACAGGGTTTGGCTCGCAAACAGATGGAGGCAGGAGCAGACGCACTGGATGTCAATGTTGGTCCAGCTGCCGAAGAGCCTCTACGAGCTATGGAGTGGCTGGTCAACACTATTGGTGAAGTTACTGATGCTCCTTTAGCGATTGATACTACAAAGTTCGAAGTAATGGAAACTGGACTTAAACTATGCAAAGGTAAAGCGATAATAAATTCTACATCGGGAGATAAAGAAAAACTGGACAGGTTTCTTCCTTTAGCCAAGAAATACAATGCTTCTATAATCGCTTTGACCATGAATAAGAGCGGAATTCCTCAAGATGCACAGAGCAGGGCAGAAATTGCTGCCCAGATTGTAACGTGTGCCCAGGAACAGGGGATAGATATGAACGATCTTTATATTGACGGAGTAATCCTTCCGGTCAATGTGGCACAGGACCATTCCCGGGAGGTTTTAGAGACAATAAGGCAGTGTAAACTCCTGTGCGACCCTCCTCCTAAGACGATTTTAGGACTGAGTAATGTTTCTCAGAAGGCACTTAATCGTCCCTTAGTCAACCGAACCTACCTGGCAATGGCTATTGCCTGTGGTCTGGATGCGGCAATACTGGACCCCTTGGATAAAGATTTAATGAATAGTATGATTACTGCTGAACTGTTAATGGGGAAACAGATATATTGCGGTAACTATCTTGAGGCCTACAGAAAAAAATAGGGCTGACCCCATTTTTCTGACCCCATTTTTCCTTTAAGAATAAAAAATGAATACTATACTTACTATCTGTCCCTGGTGTGGATGTGGATGTTCTCTCCTTCTACGAGAAAGAGAGGGGAAAATTGTAGAGACATTACCTTCCTCTGATAGTCCTGTCAACCAGGGGAGACTCTGTGTTAAGGGATGGAACTGTTATGAATACGTTAGTAGTCCTCTCCGTCTGGTAAAACCTCTAATGAGAGAAAGAAGTAGGGGATATAGAAAGAGTGCCGGCTCTTTAGACGATTTCCGGGAAGTCTCCTGGAGAAAGGCTCTCAAATTTATTGCATCGAAGTTCAAAGATATTCGAGAGAAAAAGGGAAGTGTTGCTTTAGGTCTTCTCAGTTCAGCGAAGTGCACCAATGAAGAGAACTATCTTATGATGAAATTGGCTCGAGCTGTTCTTCAAACCAACAATATCGACCACTGTGCTCGTCTTTGCCATTCTTCCACAGTGGTGGGACTGGCGAGAGCTTTTGGAAGTGGGGCAATGACTAATTCCATTGAAGAGATAGAAAAAGCTGAAGTTATTCTGGTTACTGGTTCCAACACAACTGAGCAACATCCAGAAATAGGAGGCAGGATAATAAGGCGAGTCCTGAAAGGAGCAAAACTTATCCTTGTAGATCCCCGCAACATTCATCTTGCCAAATTTGCTACTCTCCATTTGCGACCTCGACCAGGGACTGATGTTGCCTGGATAAATGGACTTATCCATGTAATTTTAAAAGAAGGTCTTGCGGATTTGGATTTCATCGATAAGTACACAGAAAATTTCTTGTCAATGAAAGAGATAGTAAAAAAATATACACCCAAATTTGTGGAGGAAATCACTGGAATCCCGGCTAAGAAACTAATGGAGACAGCCCGAATTTATGGTAGCTCACGGCAAGCAATGATATTCTACGCGATGGGAATTACCCAGCATGTCACGGGTACTGACAATGTTCTTTCCCTGGCCAATCTTTCTATGGTCACAGGTAATGTTGGCCGACCTTCCACTGGAGTAAATCCTTTGAGGGGCCAGAATAACGTTCAGGGAGCCTGCGATATGGGTGCATTGCCAGATTTTTTAACTGGCTACCAGAAAGTTGAAGATAGAGATAGTAGAAAAAAATTTGAACAGTGCTGGGATGTGAAACTTCCCACTGATGTTGGGCTTACAGAGACAGAGATGTTTATCGAGGGGAATCCCATTCAAGCTCTGTATATAATGGGAGAGAATCCATTGCTCAGTGAGCCGAATATTGGACGGGTAGAAAAGTTTATGGAGTCTTTGGAGTTCTTAGTAGTGCAGGACATCTTCTTTACCGAAACAGCCAGGTGGGCCGATGTAATCCTTCCGGGGAGCTCTTTTGCCGAAAAAGATGGTACTTTTACGAGCACGGAGAGAAGAATCCAGAGAGTAAGAAAGGTCGTAGAACCTGTAGGAGAGAGTCAATCTGATTGGAAAATAATCTGCCAGCTGGCTAAAGAGTTGGGATATCCTATGGAGTATTCTCACCCTGCTCAAATTATGGAGGAGATAGCTTCCCTTACACCCATATATGGCGGTGTAAACTATTCCAGACTGGATAAGATTGAAGGGTTGCAGTGGCCCTGTCCTGAAGACAGCCATCCTGGAACGCCTTATTTGCACAAAGGAGGATTTAAAAGAGGCAAGGGACTTTTTACTCCAGTAGAATATAAACCTGCTCAGGAGACTACTGATGAGGAGTATCCTTTCCTCCTCACCACAGGGAGGATTTATCAGCACTGGCATACTGGAACTATGAGCAGGCTCACCTTCACTCTTCAGAGAGAAGTTCCCCAGGCTTTTGTGGAGATGAATCCCCGGGATGGTCAATTTCTGGGCATAAGAAATAGACAATTGATAAAAGTAGTCTCTCGCAGAGGAGAGATAATTGCAAAAGCTTTTCTTACTGAAAAGGTAGGGGAAAAGACCATTTTCATTCCTTTTCATTTTTCAGAGGCGGCAGCTAACAGGTTGACTCTGGATAGTCTGGACCCTCAGGCAAAGATACCCGAATATAAAGTATGTGCGGTCAAGATCGAGCTATGGGGAGGAAATAATTGATTCTTTTGACCATAGACAGAGAAAGTCTTTTAAAATTCCTGGATAAGCTCAAAAGAGAGGCAGAACTTATAGCTCCCGTTCAAAGATTAGGAGGAGCGACTTTTGAACAGATAAAAGATATTAGTGAAGTGAGTTTCTTAGAGGGTAATCCTCTTTCCTCGCCCAAACAGTTCTTCTTTCCCCAGACTGATGAGCTGTTCCAGTTCCGAAAGGGAGTTTTTTCTTTCAAAGAGGAGGCAGAGAAAAAGAGAAGGATATTATTTGGGATTCGTCCTTGCGATCTGGCAGCTTTAGAGTTTTCTGATAGGTTCTTTTCCAGCGAGCATGGTGGATACGAAGATATCTACTATTGGATTCGCCGCAGAAATACTCTTCTTGTCGGTATTAACTGTCTTGAACCGGAAGAGAGCTGTTTCTGCTTTCTTTGTGGAAGCGGCCCGTTTGCCAGGCGAGGTTATGACCTTCAACTGGCCCCATTGGAGAACTCTTACCTGGTGGAGGTAGGTTCCTCCCAGGGAGAGAAATTAGTCTCCACTTACTCGGATTTCTTCTCACCGGCTAGCCCTGGTGATAGGAGAGAGAAAGAGATTTTGGAAGAGAAATTGGAAGGAAAATTTTCTCATAAGAGAATAGAATTAAAGAAAGTTGCCAGTAGATTATTAGAAGATGGATTTAGCGGTGCGGTCATAGAGAATGAATTCTGGGAAGAGATAGGAAATCGTTGCCTCGATTGCGGAGGATGTAATTACATATGTCCCACCTGTACTTGTTTCAGTATCATGGATAAGGCAGATAGAAATATAGAAGTCGGCGAAAGGATGAGGATATGGGATTCTTGTAATTTTTCAGGCTTTACCAGGATGGCCAGTGGAGCTAACCCCGGAGAAAACAAGCGAGATAGAATTAAGAGAAGGTTCTTTTGCAAATTATTATATTCCCAGGAGAATCAAGGCCTTCTGGGATGTGTTGGTTGTGGACGTTGCTGGAAGGTTTGCTACGGGGAAATCGATATATTAAAGGTTGCCGGCGAGATTCAGGTGAAATGAGAATGACTGATTTTGTAGCAATAGTATTGGCAGGAGGAGAAAACTTAAGGCTTCCTCACTTAAAGTCTGAGCTTTTAGTGGGAGGAGAGATTCTAATCAGGAGAATTACCCTATCGCTTCTTTCTCTGTTTAAGGATATTCTGATAGTCGTTGATGAAGATAAATTAGATTATTTAGAAAAACTTATGTATAGTTTTGGACGTTCTGTGAAATTGGTCAGCGATGTGGTTGGACCGAAATGCCCACTGCGAGGTCTATATAGTGGTCTTCTCTACTCTCCGGCGAAGTTTAACTTTCTGGTAGGGTGTGATATGCCCTTTCTTCAGAGAGAACTGATATCCTATATGGCCAGGAGAATTTCCCGAACCGATATATTGATTCCTCGCACGGGAAAATTTCTGGAGCCATTACACGCATTCTATTCGTCAAGGTGCTTACACAGTATAGAAAAAGTGTTGGGAAAAGGGGAGAAGAAAATGGTCTCTTTTTTCCCTTATGTTGAGGTAGAGTATTTAGAAAGGGAAGAGATTGCAATTTTCGATTCCCAGGGTATCTCATTTTTCAATATTAATACTATAGATGACTGGAAAAAGGCAATAGAGATTGAGAAAAAAAGAGGGAAACAACAGTATGGAAGGGAATATTCACAGGTTGCCAATATTACGGAGTTACAGAGATAGAAAGAAACATGTAGAAGATGTTTTGGTGAGGGAATCTTCCATTACCATATTCTACAATGAGAGAAAGATAGTTACCCTTCTCTGTACCCCGGTGGAACTTATGGAGCTGGCTATAGGGTTTCTCTTCTCTGAGGGGATTCTCTCCCATTTTGAGGAGATAAGATGGATATCAGAAGATCCTGAGAGAGGAAGAGTAATGGTAGAAGGATGTGTAGAGAATAGAACTCAAGAACCTGTTGAGAGAGTCATAACTTCTGGATGTGGCCAGGGGGCGTTTCTCTTTCCTTCTGAGGAACAAGGGGAGAATGAGATTTCAATTAGAGGGATTTCTCTCTCCTCTTATTGGATAAGCCAGTTGATTAGAGAATTTTACAAGAGGTCTCAGTTGTATCTCACCACAGGAGGAGTTCACTCGTGTGCCCTGGCCAATGAAGGTGGAATTATTATTTTCAGGGAAGACATTGGTAGACATAATGCTCTGGATAAAGTTGTAGGAAAATGTGTTATGGAGGGGATGGGGACAGAGGATTCCATAATTCTAACCACAGGAAGAGTCTCTGCAGAAATGGTTATTAAGGCAAGGAGAATGAATGCTACTTTCTTGATATCACGCGGAGCACCTACTGACCTTTCGGTTGCACTTTCCAAAAAGGCAGGGATAACCTTGATAGGTTTCTGTCGAGGTGAGCGAATGAATATATACTCTCACCCAGAAAGGGTAATATTTAAAGGGAATGGAAAAGCTACCTGAGATAACAGTCAACCGTTTAAGCATTTATCGCCGTTATGTAAAGTCTCTGCTTAAGAAAGGGAAACTTTTGGTGACTTCTGAAAAGTTAGGGAAGAAGATGCATTTTAAGCCTTCTCAAATCCGCCGTGACCTTTCCTATGTAGGGCAATTTGGTGAGAGAGGAAAGGGGTACAATGTAAAGAAGCTTTCCCAGGGACTAGATAAGACCTTGGGATTGGACAGGAAATGGCAGGTGGCATTGGTAGGAGCAGGAAATTTGGGTAGGGCACTCTCTGCCTATCCTGGATTCCGCCAACATGGATTCAAAATTTCAGTCATCTTTGATAACTCACCAACAAAGATAGGAAAGACCTGGCTGGGAGTGGAGATTCGGGATATAAAACAGATGCCAAAAGTAATAAAGGAGAAAAAGATAAAAATTGCCATCATTGCTGTACCTTATTTTTCCGCCCAGCAGGCTGCTGACATTTTAATGCGTTCAGGGGTGAAAGCAATCTTAAACTTTGCTCCTTATAAATTGGCTGTACCAGAAGGGTTGAAGTTAAAAAATATAGACTTGTCTACCGAACTACAGAGCTTGAGTTGTTTCTTGACCAAATAAATTTTAAAGGTAGTGTAAAATTTAATGGGGGGTAGGCTGAGGAATTTTTTGGAGTGTCAAACGAAAGTTTTAAAGATTTGCTTGACGCTTGCTTGATTCATTTTGTATAATCTCAACTTAAAATAGTTAGGTTTTAAATTTTTTAGCTTGGTTTGTGAAAGATTTCACAAAGTTTCAAAGTTACCAGTTATGAAATTCTATATAAATAAAGTAGATTGGGAAAAATTTCTGGAACAGATTTCAAAGACTTATCGTATTTACGCTCCACAAGAGGTTTATGACGAACTATCCTATCAGCTCTTATCTCCAGAAAATGTTAATAACACCACTTATGGCACTTATCGAGCAGTTCAACCTTTAAAGATATTCTTCTCTTTACCACAGGAAAAGGTGACAGCAGTTACTTCCCAGCCAGAGAAGACGATAGTTCTGGGAGTTAAGAACTGTGACCTTAAGGCGCTTCAAGTTTTAGATAAGATTTTCCTGGAAGGAGACTTTGTAGACCCTTTTTATAGAGAGAGAAGAGAGAATACTCTTATTATTTCCTCCGATTGTTACCAACCAAAAGATACATGTTTTTGTACTTTGCTGGACAATAATCCTTTTCCAGAAGAAGGCTTTGACCTCAACGTTTCTCCCATAGATAACGGGTTTTTGCTGGAAGTGGGTTCCCCCAAAGGGGAGAGCTTTATCGCTTCTATAAGAGAAGATTTGAAGGAAGCAACTTCTGATTTAATGGAAAAGAGAGAAAGGAAGAGAAAAGAGGCGAAGAAGAGAGTAGTAGAGGTAAACAGGGAATTTAAGACCAAAAGACCCTTCTCTGTTATTGTAAAAGATGAGTATGCTTCACCTGTGTGGGAAGAGGTAACCAAAACCTGCGTGGAATGTGGAGCCTGCACTAACATCTGCCCTTCCTGTTACTGTTTTCTCCTTGTGGACACAAAAGACGAGGGCAAATTTCCCAAAGTTAAGTTTTGGGATTCCTGCCAGCATACCGGCTTTGCCCGGGTCGCTGCGGATGTCAATCCCCGAGCAAAATTATATGAAAGGCTGAGGAATAGATATTTGTGCAAGTATGAGTACAGGCCAGAAAATTTTGGAATTGTAGCCTGTACCGGTTGTGGTCGCTGTGTGGAAGCCTGCCAGGGAAAAATAGATAAAAGAGAAGTGATAAAAAAATTAAGTGAAAAAGAGGAAAAGTGAATGACGGAGAATCCCTATTTACCAGTTGAAGCTAAGATTGAGAAGATTATTGACGAGACTTCTAACATAAAGACATTCGTGTTGAAGCCCAGCCGAAAAATCAAATTCGAAACTGGTCAATTTGTTCAACTAACTATACCTGGTATTGGCGAGGCACCATTTACTCCCTCCTCTTCTCCCTACCAGACTGAAAAAATAGAGATAACCATCATGAAGGTTGGACTTCTAACTGGCAAATTGCATGAGATGAGGGAGGGAGAAATTGTAGGCATTCGAGGCCCTTATGGTCGCGGATATCCTTTCGATGATTTTTATAATAAGGAAGTTCTGGTTCTTGGCGGAGGAGTAGGTATGGCACCCCTGAGGTCTTTACTTCTTACTCTCCTTAAAAATGTAGATAAGTTCAGACGGATAGTTCTCTGTTATGGAGCGAAGACTCCTGAAGATATAGTTTATAAAGATGCCTTTCCTGAATGGAAGAAAAAAAAGAAATTAGAAATCTTAAGAAGTGTAGATAAAGCAGCTCCTGGGTGGGAAGAAACTGAGGGACTGGTGACTGTCCTTCTGGACAAAGTCAAGATGGACTTGAAAAATTCTGTGGCTGTGGTTTGTGGACCTCCGATTATGATGAAATTCGGCACGTTTAAGTTGATAGATTTGGGCTATAAACCCGAGAGTATCTACCTTTCTATGGAAAAGAATATGTCTTGCGGTCTGGGCAAATGTGGACACTGTGCATTAGGTAAATATTATGTTTGTAAAGATGGTCCAGTTTTCAAATACGATCTGATAAAAGATATCCCGGATATTTGGCTATGAAGAAGTTATTTATTGATTTGGAAGCCTGTTCTAAATGTAAAGACTGCACGGTCTCCTGCAGTTATTTCTATCATCCTGACAATAATGGAGTAACCGATTTAAGAGAGTTAGCCAGTTTTTCTCTTATCTGCAGGCACTGTGAGGATGCTCCTTGTGTTAAAGTTTGCCCGCAAGAGGCGCTGGAAAAACAGAAGGACGGAATATTGAAAAGATATAATATGCGCTGCGTGGGGTGTAACTCTTGCGTGGTGGCTTGCCCTTTTGGAACAATCTATCCGGAACTTATTCCCTACCTCGTTTCCAGTTGCGATTATTGTTTACAACGGGCAGATGGGAAGCCTCCTCTTTGCGTAGAGAGTTGTCCGGAGAAGATAATCAGATACGAAGAGATTGAACAAGACCCGAAAAAGAATTATTTTGCTGTGGGAAAGAATCTAATAGTTCATTATATTCCCTGGGAAAGAGAGTAAGAGTGGCAAAGACTATATTTTACTTCATAGTATTTCCTGGATTTTTGTTTACAGCATTGGTAGGCATGTTAGTTAGTTGGATTGACCGAAAGGTCACTGCCCGGGTGCAGTGGCGAGTAGGTCCGCCGCTACTTCAGCCGCTTTACGATTTTGTAAAGCTTTTGGGTAAAGAGACGATTGTCCCTCAAGCTGGGGCGAAGTTGACCTTTCTTCTTTCTCCCCTTTTTGGATTGGCTGCAGTGACTATTGTCTCCACCCTACTTTGGCTGGTGATGATTTCACCAGGGCAAACTTTTCTGGGAGATTTAATTGTGGTTATCTATTTATTGGCAATTCCATCTATAGGTGTAATTATAGGTGGTTTTGCTTCGGGAAATCCTTTAGCTTCTTTAGGCGCTTCCCGGGAAATGAAAATGATTTTAGCATACGAGTTACCTTTTATTCTGGCTATTTTCACTCCGGTTATTAAAGCGCAAGGCATAATCAGGCTTGGCGATTTGCTCCAATATCAATGGGCAAATAGTATCTTCCTCAATTCCTGGTCTGGACTTATTGCTTTTGTTGTGGCTATAATCTGTATGCAGGCAAAACTGGCTTTAGTGCCTTTCGACATTCCTGAGGCAGAAACAGAGATAATAGCTGGTCCTTATATCGAATATTCTGGAGCCCCTTTAGCTCTCTATAAACTTACCCGCTGGATGATGTTGTTTGTAGTGCCAATGTTTTTAGTAATTATGTTTATGGGCGGTATTGTATTTTCCGGCTGGCATATTTTATGGGGCATATTGAAATATGTCTTGCTTTTAGTGATTATTATTTTAATGCGTAACACTAACCCCCGACTTCGTATCGA
Source organism: Clostridia bacterium (assembly GCA_009619095.1). Taxonomy (GTDB): domain Bacteria; phylum UBA6262; class WVXT01; order WVXT01; family WVXT01; genus WVXT01. Next base: position 3,283 of record WJOT01000115.1, on the reverse strand, counting down.
CCAGGCTATAAAATTTTTCTGGGGACCGATGACAATTCTGGCAGTTATCGGAGTAATCCTTGCATTTCTGGGGCTATGAGATGGATATCAAGATGAAGGCATTAACTAAATCTATATGGGTGTTCCATTTTGCTGCTGCTTCTTGCAATAACTGCGATATAGAAATTCTCGATGCGTTAACCCCCAGGTTTGATCTGGAAAGGTTTGGTATTCTTTTGGTGGGAAGTATTCGCCATGCAGATGTTATATTGGCTACCGGTGCAATTTCTCACAAAGCAGCAGTGAGGTTAAAGAGGCTTTATGAGCAGGCTCCTAAACCTTGTTTGGTGGTAGCAGTTGGAGCTTGTGCTTGTTCGATGACAATGTTTCGGGATTCTTATAACATGGCTGGACCTTTTGATGGACTTGTTCCTGTTCACGCATATATCCCGGGTTGTCCACCGAAACCAGAAGCAATGATTATGGGAGTAGTTAAACTGATTAAGGCATTAAAAAAGGGTTAATTTGATGGCAGAAGAAATTTTGGCAAAAATAAAAGAGAAATTTTCCTGGCAAATTCTTAACATTTTTGAGAAATCTCCTCGGCGGGCCTATATCGATCTCAAACCTGAAAATATAAAGGAAATAGTTGAATTTATTTTCCGAAGATTGAGAGCTCGCTTTGTCATTGTCTCGGCAGTTGATACCCGAAACGCAATAGAAATATTATACCATTTTTCGTTTGATATTGAGGGGAAAATAATTACTCTACGAACAAAAATTGACAAACAGAATCCAGAAATAGAATCTGTAACTCCGATTATAAAAGGAGCAGAGTGGATCGAGCGAGAAATTTATGAACTGTTGGGAGTTAGATTTAAGAACCATCCAAATTTAAAAAGACTACTTCTGGCAGAGGATTGGCCAGAAGGAAAGTATCCTCTCAGGAGAGATTAGTGGCTAAGACAATTATTCCTATTGGTCCATACCATCCTTTACAAGAAGAACCGGAATTTTTCAAGCTCCTCGTAGAAGGTGAAAAAGTTTTGGAGCTGGAGATAGAACTGGGATATAATCACCGGGGAATTGAGAAGATTGCTGAATCAAAGAGTTACGACCAGGTATTATTTCTGGTGGAGCGTGTTTGTGGTATCTGTTCCACATCACATCCTTTTGCCTCTGTAAATGCGGTCGAAGAGTTGGCTGATATTAAGGTGCCTGAACGCGCACTATACATTCGAAGCATTATTGGTGAGCTGGAAAGGCTTCATTCACACCTACTCTGGCTGGGATTAGCTGGCCATTTCATAGGTTATAATACAGTATGGATGTGGGCATGGAGATACCGGGAGCCGGTTCTGGATATTTTTGAGAAAATTACTGGAAATCGCCAGCATTATGCCATGATGAAGATTGGTGGGGTAAGAAGGGACATTGAGTCGGATGATATTCCGGAAATTTGGAAGATGGTCGATGGATTATTACCAGTTCTCGATATGTTTAAAGGTGTGGTTATGGACGATCCGGTTATTCATGCCCGGTTAAAAGGAGTAGGAATCTTAACAAAAGAGGATGTATTCGAGTATGGAGCGCTTGGTCCCACTGCTCGAGCTTCAGGTGTGGCTATAGATGTCAGAAAAGACGATCCTTACGCCGCCTATCCTCTGGTTGATTGGCAGGTAATTACTCAGGAAGAGGGGGATGTTTTTGCCAAGGCGGTTGTGCGCATATTGGAGATGTACGAGTCAGTGAAAATTATAAAAGGATGTTTGGATAAGTTAAAAGTAGTGGGTGGGGAGATAGATGCCAAGGTTAAGGAGATTCCTCCTGGCGAAGGGATTGGTCGCCACGAGGCACCGCGGGGTGAAGTCTTTCATTATGTGCGTAGTGACGGCAGTAACCGTCCGGTGAGATATAAGATAAGGGCGCCCAGTTATATGAACGTTCCCACTAATCAGAAATCTGTAGTTGGTGGTACTATTTCTGATGCCACGATAACCTTGGCTGCTGTTGATCCCTGTTACTGTTGCACGGAAAGAGTGGCAGTTGTGGATAAGAAGACGGGAAAGAAAGGATTGACCGGTCAAGACTTGATAAAGTTATCACAAGAAAAGACCTTAAGAATTAAGAGAGAAATGGTAGTGTAGGGCTTTATGCCCGTAATGGTTTTGGTCGCGTAGGGGCGACCGCAATTTATCCCGATACATCGGGATGGTCGCCCAAAGGATTATCCCCGTGAAAAATACGCCCATAAAGGGCTACACTACAAATAAACAAAATACGCCCATAAAGGGCTACACTACAAATAAACAAAGGTTAGGATGCCGATGAATTTGTTGCACTATCTTATTATTATTCCATTCATAGTGGGACTACTCTGCTTGGTAGTTCCCAAAAAGTTAAGTAAGCTTAGAGATTTGTTAGCAATAGGCGGTTCACTGGCAACTTTCTACTTCACTATAGTTATTTTTCTCCGTAAGCCTGTTGAATGGTTTTACAATGATCTGCTTCTTTTGAAAGTCGACAATCTTAGTGGATTTATTCTTTTAGCTATCGGTCTTTTTGGGGTTTTAATTGTTGTCTATTCACTAAAATTTATGGCGGGCAAGGAGCGCTTAAACGAATACTATACTTATCTTCTGTGGACAATTGGTGGTGCTTGTGGGGCAATTTTAGCAAACAATCTGATTCTCCTTCTGGTTTTTTGGGGATTTCTCGGCTTGACCCTTTATCTACTTATTGGCATAGGTGGACCAGAGGCTACTGCAGCGGCGAAGAAGACATTTATTATTGTCGGTGGCTCTGATTGTCTGATGATTTTGGGAATAGCCATTATCTGGTTTTTGACTGGTTCTTTCCAGATGGACAATATTAGCGTTCACTTAACGGGTATGTTACCAACGATTGCATTTATCTCGTTAACTATTGCTTCCTTTGCCAAAGCGGGAGCAATGCCATTGCATACCTGGATTCCTGATTGTGCAGAGAAGGCACCAATACCAGTGACTGCTTTCCTGCCTGCTTCTCTGGATAAACTGTTGGGCATTTACCTTTTGGCAAGAGTTGCTTTGGATCTTTTTGTGATGAATAAATCGATGGGGTTACTACTATTAATTGTTGGCGCATTTACGATAATTGCTGCGGTAATGATGGCTTTAGTCCAGCACGATCTAAAGAAGCTATTATCTTACCATGCTGTGAGCCAGGTTGGATATATGGTCCTTGGTATTGGAACAGGAAATCCTATTGGAATTGCTGGTGGAATATTCCATATGTTAAACCATGCGATATACAAAAGCTGTCT